>CAYOAK010000030.1:0-23264 GCA_964401925.1 uncultured Bdellovibrionales bacterium
CACCGGTCTGTGAGCGCTCGGATCGCAGCAATTCGATCGGCGTTCCAATCGCCACGATCTCCCCGCCCCCCGCACCGCCTGCCGGGCCGATATCGACAATATGATCTGCGAGGCAGATGGTTTCCTCGTCATGCTCGACAACGATGATCGTGTTTCCGCGATCCCGCAACGATTTGAGGATCTCCATGAGCTTCTCATGATCTTTCGGATGCAGTCCGATCGTCGGCTCATCGAGGACGTAACAGATCCCGGTGAGTGGAGAACCAAGCGAGCGGGCAAGCCGGAGCCGCTGAGCTTCCCCGCCCGATAGCGTGGATGCGTCGCGATTCAGGCTGAGATATCCCAAACCAACCGAATCAATCACCTCCAAGCGGTGGCGCATTTCACGCAGAATCGGATCGACAACGGGCGCAAGCCTTGCCGGAAAATCAAACTCACGGATCGCTTCCAAGAGCTGAGGAGCGGTCAGTCTTGCAAGCTCGAATATGCGCTTATCGAAGAGGGTAACGGATCGTCCCACTTCCCCGATCCGAGCGCCATCACAGACGGGACACACCTGTTTCTTCAGTGAGGGATTCTCTTCGTCGCCACCGAGATATCCTCGGCCGCCGCAACGGGCGCAGACACCCCGGTGGCTCCGGAAAGAGAAATCCTGCGGATCAAGCTCACGAAATCCCCGTTTACACTTCGGGCAGACGCGGTCCGTGCTGAAGACGCGAGGCTCCCCGGCTTTCTCGCCGGTGACAACTTCGATCGTCCCCGATCCGAGCAGAAGCGCCTGATCGACGGCTGCTTGCAGCATTTCGTCGTTCTGCCGCAGCTCCGAGAATGAAGCGGTGAGCAGCGAGATCCAGTGAAGCTTGTGCCGCTCAAGCCGCAGCTCCTCATGCACGCGGACTATCTTTCCGTCGACGCGTGCTTCGAGAATCTCGGCCCGCGCCGCGCGCTGGAAAAGATCGGTATAAAAACCTTTCCGGCCGGAGACGGCGGGCGCAAAGATAAATGTGCGCTTTCCTTTCGCGTATTCGAAAATCTCTTGTCCGATTCCGTCGCGGGAAAGCCCTTGAATCGGGAGATCATGTTTCGGGCACCGCTGGGTGCCGGCTTTCGAGTAGAGCAGACGCAGGAACTGATAGATCTCTGTCGTCGTTGCGATCGTCGAGACTCCGTGCGGCGGCGCCGTTTTTTGTGAGACTGCGATCGTCGGCGGGATGTTGTCGACCCGGTCCACTTCCGAACGCTTGAGATGCGTCAGATACTGACGGGCATAGGGCGAAAGGCAGTCAATATAGCGCCGCTGGCCCTCCTGAAAGAGGATATCGAAGGCGAGAGTAGATTTACCGGAGCCGCTGACTCCGGTGATGACCGTCAATTGTCCCGCCGGAATTTTTACGGAGATATCCTTGAGATTGTGCTCACGCGCTCCGATGACCTCAATCGGCGGTTGGAACGAGGCGCCTGACTTTTTCCGAACGGCAACTCCGGCGGGCACACGCTGCGCACGCTTCCGGTTTCTTTTCGCCGCCTCCAGCGGAATCCCTTCGCTTTTCTGAAGCTCGGAGATCGTCAATGATTGCTCGACAGCCGCGGGATCACTCAGGAGCTTCGCGGGCTCTCCTTCGAGCATGATTCTCCCGCCGTTCGCGCCGCCGTCGGGGCCGAGATCGATCAACCAGTCAGCTGATCGGATGAGATCCCGATTGTGCTCCACACAGACGATTGAGTGTCCGCGCTCCAGCAGGTGCTCGAATGTTCGGAGGAGGAACTGAATATTATAAGGGTGAAGCCCCGTTGTGGGTTCGTCCAAAATGAAGAGGTAGTTCGCCTCGCTTGCGGCAGAGAGATAGGAGGCGAGCTTAATCCGCTGCGCCTCCCCGCCGGATACCTCGCTCAGCGGTTGGCCGAGCCGGAGGTATCCGAGACCGAGATCAATCATCGGAGCGAGCAAGCGCCGGAGCTTTTCGTAGCGCCGCTCGTCGCACACCCCTTTGAGGAACCCTGAACATTCCTCGAGACTCATCTCCAAAAGCTCTTTTACGTTCCGGCCCCCGATGTTTACGGTCAGGACAGTGTCCTTAAATCGCGTGCCGCCGCAGCTCTCGCATTCGACGAAAACGTCCGCAAGAAACTGCATCTCAATTCGCTCGTATCCTGCTCCGTTGCATCTGGTACATCGCCCGCCATCGACGTTGAACGAAAAGGCCGACTTTCCGAGGCCCAGCTCGATCGCCCGCGGGGTCTCGGCAAGGATCTCCCGGACAGTGTCCCAAATTCCGGTGTACGTAGCCGGATTTGATCGCGGAGTTTTTCCGATCGGGCTCTGATCGATCATGACGATGTCGTCAATCGCATCGAGTCCGCGAATGCCCTTAACCGTCAGCCGTCGTGCACCGATACCGTACTCATCGAGTTGGGCTTCATCGAGCTCAGCTCTTTCCGAACTCTGTTGGCCTAGTAGAATCTTCGCGCTGTCATAGAGGCAGCGGTGCACAAGAGTTGACTTCCCGGATCCGCTCACGCCGGTGATGACAACAAACTTTCCCAACGGAATCTTCACGGTCAGATCAGAGAGATTGAAAAGCGTCGCTCCCTCGATCAGCAGGTGCCGGAGCGGAGGAGCCTTTGCTCCTTTCTTCAAAGGCTTTGCTGATGCCGGCGTGCGAGAGATCTCAAGCTTGCCGCTCAGGTAGTCAGCTGTAACCGAGTTCTTCGCAGCGCCGATCCGATCCACGGGGCCCTGATAGACGATTCGGCCGCCGGACTCACCGGAGAGCGGACCAAGGTCCAGGATCTCGTCGGCCGCGAGCATCACTTCCGGCTCGTGCTCAACGACGATCAGCGTATTTCCGCGATCACGCAGCATCTCGAGCGCACCAATAAGACGCTGAGTATCCCGTGGATGCAGGCCGATCGTCGGCTCATCCAGCACAAGAGTCGTGTTTGTCAGCCTGGTTCCCAGAATGGATGTCAGGTTCACCCGCTGAAATTCGCCGCCCGACAGAGTCTTTGTCTGCCGATCGAGCGTCATGTAGCCGAGTCCGATCTGGGTCAGATAACGTAACCGGGTTCGAATCTCCTCCAGCGGAATCTCGACGATCTCATGGGATTGATATTCCACCGCGAGCCGATCGAACCAAGCCAAGAGGTCGGCGAACGGAATCTGCCAGAGGTCTTGTAAGGTCTTCGATTCGACCCGATAAATCGCAGCCTCGGGTTGCAACCGGCCCCCATGACAATCGGGACAGGTGGATTCACTCCGGTAGCGAGCAAGAAAGACGCGAACATGCATCTTGTGCCGCTTCGTTTTCAACTTTTCGAACCAGCCGCTGATTCCGCGCCAACCCTTCTTTCCGCCCACGCCGTAAAAGATCCGGGTCCGTTCCTTCTCCGAAAGCTCGCGCCACGGAAGCGATGTAGCAATCTCCTCCTCTTCGCAGAATTTTTTCAGCTTGCGGAGCTCAGCGCGTGTTGCGGGCGATGACCAACACTGCACAGCTCCCTCATCGATCGACTTCGTCGGATTCGGGACACACCGGCCGGGATCGAGATCGAGAACCTTTCCAAACCCGTGACAGGTAGTGCAGGCGCCGAGCGGACTATTAAATGAGAAGATCGATGGCCGCGGCGCGGGTATCTGCAATCCGCACGTCGTGCAGCTTGGAACCTCGCGGAGCACGACACGCTGCATTCGAGAGGCGGCAAAGGTGATGAGTTCGAGCGCTCCATGCCCGTACTGATAGGCTTGCATCACACTTGGAACGAGGCGGCGTCTAAAAGCAAGCCGATCATCCGAAAAGGCGCTGACGCGATCGAGAGCAATGAGCACCTCTCGATCGTTCGTGAGATCGTTCTCCACGAGATCAGAGAGCCGTTTCACCTCACCGGTCGGCGCGGAAACAAAGCGCACGAAACCTTGTGACTGAACGACTTCACGGTACGATTCAATAGAGATCTCCCCGCGCACCGGCAGCGAGAAGGCCAGTGTCAATGATTCCGCGCCATGTTCCAGCAGACCGAAGGCTTCATCGCACACATCAATCGGGGTGTAGCGTCGAACCGGCGTATGACAATTGGGACAGATCGGCTGCGAAAGATGCGGCCAGAGCACTTTGAGGTAGTCGTTGATCTCTGTGACCGTGCCAACCGTCGAGCGGGAGGAGGTCGTCCGGTTACGTTGCTCGAGGGCGAGCGCCGGCCGGACTCCGTCGACGGCATCGAGATCGGGTTGGTGCAGCCGGTCGAGGAACTGGCGGGTGTAAGGGCTAAAGGTCTCGATGTAGCGGCGGCCGCCCTCGGCGTAAATCGTGTCGAAAGCAAGGGTGGACTTTCCGGAGCCAGAAACTCCGGTGACGACGATGAGTTGATCGTGGTCGAGGGTGACGTCGATCTCTTGCAGGTTGTTCTCGCGTACACCTTTCAGCGCGAGCCGATCCCCGTTTGGCATAGAGAACTGAGAATAGGTGGGTTATCGACGGTGAGCAATTGTCGGGGTAATACTGCTAGCGTCGAGTATCTTTCCGAGAGCAGCCCGAGAGCAAATGGTGACCCGAATCCTAACCCTCCTGCAGTCAATAGGGCTAATGGGCGGCCTGATGGGTTGCGCGACTCCGGCCCAAAAAACACCGCGGAGCGAGGACTTTTATCAAACGCGCTTAACGGTAACGACAGGCGGAGCCGAAGAGTCTGCCGCCGCAGTTAAGCGAACCGCCCTGCAGATGAAGAAAATAGAAGATGAGCTGCGTCAGAGCCGCGCCGAGGCAGCGGCCGCCTCCCAGGAGATCATGCAACAGCGGCTCCGGATTCAGAGGGGTGGCCGGTAGCGGGTGGACGACTCTCCCCCTAGGCCGCTTTTTTCCCCTTGCCGTGCTTCTTTGAAAACTCCTGCATCTTCGAGGTCGTTTCAAAGCTGAACAGGTGCTCGGTCTTACAGGCGTCGACCTCTGCTTGATGGGCTGTTACCCCGAGCACACTAGTCAAAAACTCGATGAGGATCTCGCGTTGATGAACGATCCCTTCGGCGAGCTTCCGCCCATCTTCAGAGAGCGCGAGGAACTTATTGTCATCCTCGGTCACGAGCTTCTTCTGCTTTAAGCTCTTGAGATTCGTCGAGGCGCTGCCCGTTGTAATCCGGAGATGCTTCGCTACATCGCTGACCCGGGCGTAGCCTCGCTTTTCGATGAGCTCTAGGATTGCCAGCAGATGGTGGGCCGCACTGTGCGTAATCTCGTTTTCGTTAAACTCTTTCCAGACATCTTCCAGCATACGAGAGCCTTAGTTTTACGGGCTAAACACTTGTTTACCCCAGTATAGAAGAGTTGCACCTGGAAAGGGAATGCTTTGGCACAAAAACAAGCTCTTTTTATTGTAAAGGGGTGCCGGTTCACGTATCGGTCGGGCTCTTCGGTAGTCACCTCAACCTTGAGAGAGAGAGATAAATGGCTCAGTCCCCAGTCGCATACATTCCCCAGATGAAACTCGCACTTCTCACAGCCGCATTGCTGCTTTCCCAGGCGGAATTCGCTGCGGCCGAGCCTGCAAAAACAGGGAAGATCGGGCGCTATCAGGACGGACGCGCTTTTCGCGTTGATGCGCAGGGATATCAGCTCACGGATCAAATTGCTGAGCTGGAAGTTACAATCCGTGAACAGGAAAAACAGATCACCTCTTGCGAAGAGCGCCTTGAGCGCGCGGAAGGCGGCTCCGCTTTACCGGCCGCTAATAGCTCCGGATCGAGCGCTTCGAACTCAGTCAGCGAAGCCAGCTGCGCTGTTTACACGACCCCGCTTGAGCTGCGCATCTCGGACCTCCAAAACCGGGACACCGCGAGCGCGCCGGTCTGCGACTACACATCCCGGACGGCTCCGCTCCAAGCACAGATCGCTCAGCTCCAAGCAGCCCTTTCACGTGCTCCGAAGGCCGAGGTTCTGGATAAGATGTCGGAACAGAGCATGGCTCTGAAGAGCTCTCTCGAGGGTGAGCGTCAACAATTCAGTGAGCAAGTGCGCAACCTCCAAGAGGAACGTGCCCGCACCTCGCAGCTTCAGGCAGAGCTCGCGCACCTAAAGCAGCAGCTTGCACAGAAGACGACAGAGCTCGCTTCCCGGGACGCACGAGAGAAGGAACTCCTCGCCAGTCTCGACCGGGCATCGGATGAACGTGCGTCCGCTCGTGATCGAAGTGCTTCTGTCTCCCCGTCGACCTCTTCTTCATCGGGGGGCCGTGCGATGATGGCAGGCTCCGCACCGGTAGCGGTAGCCGGCGAGGTTCAGCCGACCGAAATCAGCGGTGAGACGAAGAAGCGGATTCAGTCCGACCTTTCAATGATCCAGAAGCTCATCGTTCAGCGGAAGGATCTTTTCGACTCCGTCCGAACCGCCCGCAAAGGGGTAACCGTCGGAATCCAACCGCTGCAAACATCGAGCCGCGTAACACTCGATCAGCTTCGCGGACTCGCACAGAAGGCAAACTCGCAGGAGCAGGCCGGCTTAATACTGAGCGGATTTGGAGAGATTAAGGCCATTCTGAAGAGCGATATCGAAGTGCTGGATCGGTTGCTAAAGCGCCTCTAGGTCGCACTATTCTCGAGGCTCCCGCCGGTTTGCGAAAGGCGGCGGGAGGCCCCTGCCAAACTCACCATTTTAAGGGAGGATGCCGATAGTACAGGTGACTATGGCCCCATCTCTCAATCTCAAATCCAGCGTCGTTAAATCGCTCTTTCTGGGGAACATCCTCGAAGAGAATCTCTTCCCCTATCCGCAGCTCCAGGGGGAGTCTGCCGAGACAATTCGGATGGTGGTCGACTCGGTGCACAAATTCATGAGCGAGCGGCACGAGGACTTCGCGAAATACGATGTCAAAGGCTCGCAGCCCGAAGAGTATCTTCAAGCGCTGCGAGAGCTCGGACTTTTCGGATTAATCATCCCCGAGGAGCACGGCGGGCTGGGCCTCTCAAACACCGGTTACGCGCGCGTCATCCAGCAGACAACCCGTCACGACGGTTCGACGGCTTTGACGATCGGTGCGCATAGCTCGATCGGCATGAAAGGCCTGCTGCTCTTCGGCACGGATGAGCAGAAGAAAAAATATCTGCCGAAGCTCGCTTCCGGCGAATGGGTCGCATCATTCTGCCTGACCGAGCCCGGTTCCGGATCCGATGCTGCCTCCATCAAGACCACCGCAACGCAAAATCCGGATGGGACTTGGACATTGAACGGCGAGAAGATCTGGATCACAAATGGTGCGTTTGCGAATTTCTTTACCGTCTTTGCGCGAACGGATCTCGCTGACGGCAAGCTGACCGGCTTTATCGTCGAACGGGATTTTCCCGGAGTCTCAAACGGCCCCAAAGAGGAGAAGCTTGGAATTCGCGCTTCTGCAACGACAACGGTCTCGTTCTCGAACGTCATCATTCCAGCCGAGAACGTCCTCGGAGGCCAAGGAAACGGGTTTAAAGTCGCGATGGCGATCTTGAATAATGGACGGACAGGGCTCGGCGGCGGCTGCGTCGGCGCGATGAAACGCTGCATTGAGCTCGCATCCGAGCACGCCTCCAACAGAAAGCAGTTTGGGAAAAGCATCGGAGAGTTCGGGCTCATCCAGGAGAAGCTCGCTCAGATGACGGTGCACTGCTTCGCCGCAGAGAGTGTGGTGAATATGATCGGGCACTACATCGATTCCGACGTGGAGGATTTTTCACTTGAGGCTGCCATCGGGAAGATCTTTTGCAGCGAGGCGCTCTGGTTCGTCGTGAACGAGGCGCTCCAAACTGCCGGCGGCAACGGGTTCATGAGGGAGTATCCGTATGAGCGAATCCTCCGCGATTCACGGATCAATCTCATTTTCGAGGGCACAAACGAGATTCTACGGCTCTACATCGGGCTTGCAGGCTTGAAAGATGTCGGTGAATACCTGAGCGAGGTGAAGAAAAGCTCTGCGCAGATTTTCAACGATCCGATCAAGGGATTCGGAACTCTTTCGAAGTTTGTCACAAAGCGAGTTGCGAGCCGGACTTCATTCGGCCGCGACAAAATCGATTCGGTCCACCCGCTTCTCCGCGAAGAGGCCGAGATCCTCGAGAAGTATACAACCCGCTTCAACCAGGCGAGCGAGACGACACTGATGAAGCTCGGAAAGAAGATCGTCGACGATCAATTCCGAACAAAGCGGCTCGCCGACATTGCAATCGATCTTTTTGCGAGTCTCTGCGTCCTCTCGCGCGTGAGCGCCATCATCGAATCCGTGGGCGAAGCAAAGAGCGAAGATGAGCGGCTGATCGCACGCATTTTCGTCCGGCAGGCCAAACGCCGGATCAACGGAAATCTGCGGCGGCTTATCTCAAATGAAGATCGAGAAACGAAAGCTCTCGCCGCAGCGATTATCCGTGACCGCGGCTATCGCTGGGACAATCTTTAACGGCCGGAAATTGTAGCAGCCGGCACCCGCTCAATCCGAGCGCAAAATCGCCCCTGTGAGCGAACACTCCTTCCATTCCCGATCGAGCATCCGCGAACAATGTCGCACATCGAACTGTATGGACCGCGATTGAGATGAGACCTTGGTCTCTCTGAAGTCGGCATTTGAAAGAAAAATAGTTCACAAACTGAGCCTTGCCCGGCCGGGATGCACTCCCGCTCGGGTCGAGGCGACCGGTTAAGGTTTTTTCTCATTCGTCCCCGATTCCCATTCGACCGGCTCAGATTCGTTCAGTTCCTGGCGCCAACCTGGACAGCTGCAATTCAATTTTGAAGCTGCGCAGGTTCGCGCTTGCGAACTATTCCAATCGAACGGGGTAACCGTATGAACAATCTCGAGCTGTTCATGAAACGTGACGCCATCACGGCAATCGTGGGTGACGATTGCTGGAAAGCGCCGCGGAACGTTGTTGATCTCAACCTCTCGGCGAAGACTCTTAATAAGAAGGTCCTGATCTGGGAGACGCGGTGGATCGTTGAACACCCGGTGAAGGTGATGCAGGGCCCGCAATTCGAAAGCTGCGGCAAGCAGATCGAGCTGCGCGGCGGCGGGCAACTGAATCTCCTCAAGGTGACGCATATCAAGGGCGACAAGGCTCTGGTTGTCGG
This sequence comes from uncultured Bdellovibrionales bacterium, assembly GCA_964401925.1. Lineage (GTDB taxonomy): Bacteria > Bdellovibrionota_C > UBA2361 > SZUA-149 > JADYYL01 > CAYOAK01. Next base: position 9,081 of record CAYOAK010000030.1, read on the forward strand.
GGACAAGACGCCGTTCTGGCAAACTCTCATGGTGCCCGATACCGAAGACTTGTGGTTCGTGTGGATCGGAGTTCCTCCCGAGGCCAAGCTTCAACTGGCTGCGGCAACTGACTGGGCCCTGCAGCGGCATACTTCGTTCAAGCAAGCGTGGGCCGATGTGAAGAATCGTCTGCGGAAGTACCCCCCGGAAATGGTCAAGTAACCTGAGGGTCCAAAGGGACAGACCCCAAACGAAAGGAGGTTGAGAATTCAAGGGGGGCGACAGGAAAAGTCCGGCCCCCCTTTTCCCAAATGTTGATACCGGTCGCGCGCCTCGACCTTTGCGCTTACTTCACCGTCTTCAGCTTTCCGCTCGGAGTACGCTCCTGATTCTGGAAGAGCTTTCCGATGAGGCTCTTCAGACGAAGCTCATAGATCTCCCGGACACGGCGGCTGATGCCGGTGTATTCTTTGATCTTCTTCCCGTCAGCGCTGATCGCATCCATTGTCAACGAGGTGCCGGTGAGCCGCTTGTAGTCGCGGCAAGCATCTCGAACCTTCGTCATCAGGTCCTTTTGCTCTGTCGGCATGCCCTGCTCACGGGTCATTCGATCGACTGCGGTCGCGACGAAGATCGCCGCTGCTGTTTTCAGGCGAACCGCCGTCCCCTGGTGGCGAACCGACCGCGAGATATCGATTACCTCTTCCAAGCCGGCCATCGTTACGGGCTCTCGAAGAATTCCGTGCACTCCACATGCAAGGAACTCGGCAATATTCTCAGCCTCGGCATTCCCGAATTTCAGCACTCCGACGAACGTCGCCCGCTTTCCGAACTTCGAAGCGCGAATGGTGGTGATGAAATCTCCGATCGCATCGATGCCAAGATCATCGGAGAGAAAAACATAATCGACGGCGCTTTCGCGCAGGATCGCTGAGCGAGCTTCGGCAATACCACCGAAGCCCACGGCGCTGCCGAATCTCGGAAGGTCACGCAGGAGCTTGTCGAAGGCGGATCGGAGCTCAGGACGGGGAGCAATTATTACAGCGATGGCCATCAACACCTGGGGGAAAACTCTGTTAACGTGATTCGACCCTTCCAGCGGATCGCTTTAGCCCGGAGATCGCGCAATTTCAGGTGCTTAACCCAAATCCCAGTATCTCCTAGGCCCGCCAGGAAGGTGTGCCGGATTTTTACACCTTTTCGGCCTCGGCCTGGTCCGGCGGAGACGCACGAAGCATCCCATCGGCTGCCAGAAGGACACCCATCAAGAAAAAGGAGATCATTCGAATCTCGGCATCGCGGAAGTTGTATTCGACAACGCCGGCACACTGCCATGAGAGAATTGACCCGCCGAGACAAACCGCAAGCACGGCCAAATGTCGCGCTGGGCTTTCGTGCGAGTCCTGCGCCAGAATGGACCAACGCAAGCCGAGACGGATCACCTCGATCATCCACCAGAGATAAATGATCAAGCCGAGATATCCCGTCTCAACGGCCACATTCAGAAAATTATTGTGGAGATGCCGGTGGGTCGGCGGAAGATATGGATTAAGCGCCCGCATCACATCCGAGTTCTGAACGCCAACCCCCAGCGGAAAGCGTTGGATCAGCTCTAAACCGAGCGTCCACATCTCCTTCCGTCCGCCCAAGATGGTAAAATCCGCGCCGAAATTCATGAGCCGTTCCCGCACCGGAGCAAGCGCAACTACCGCGATCAGCGCGAGCAGGAGTGCCCTCAATCCGAGTTTCCTGTTCAGCAGATAGCTGATGACCAGGAACGCTACGAACACGCCAAACCATGGGCCCCGTTTCAGGTTAAAGAGAAATGCCGAAAAGAGGAGGGCGAGCATTGCGAACGCGAGAACGCGCTCATCAAGTAACACCGGTTTGAGGATACGCTGGAGTGCGGCGAACAAGCCGAGCTGATGGAGTGCAAGGAATGCTCCGCCGAGCCCTGCGAGCTGGATAATCCAACCGGCTCGAGCGCTCAACTCTCCTCCCCAACCGATGCAGATGATTGAAAGGAAAAGGAGCGAGGCGAAAGCTCGCTGAGCGTTGAGACCGTCGCGCTGACGGAGTGTCAGCAAGAATCCGAGCAACGCCGGAAGGACGAGTGCGAGCTGACCCGATTGCGTGACTGGACCCGGCAACCCGATTCCGAAGCGCATTCCGAGCGCCGTGACGATCAACCGGGCAACGGAAGCGACAGCTTGCCCGGCGGAAAGACAGAGGATCAGCACCCCGATCTCATGAGCCCGCTCCTTCGCAGATTGGAAACGGCAAAGGTAGTCGCACACGGCAAACGGCAGATAAAAATAGGCCGAGGTCTGAATCAGCTCCATCACGGAACGGAGCGGGTTCACTGCCACCCCCGCAGAGAGCGCCATGATAAATACCCAGCAGCCGATCGGCGCCCGGAGCGGAGCAGCCTCCGGCCGCCGGATTGCGCGCTTCAAGAACGGCAGACTGAGCGCGATGAACGCAAAGAGAAATATCTGAGAGAGAACGATCGAAATCGCCGTCGAAACGAGAAATGCCCTTAGGCAATATTGCAGAACTATCCGCTCATGATGCGGATTCCAGCGGGCAATAAGGGCTCGAACGGCTTGCAAGTCTTGAAAATTCCTTTTTCCGGCGCGTAGGAGAGGTCTATACTGGTTCTTGATTCGAGGCGGAATCTGTCGTTATTTGATCCGAAGATCCGTCTCGAGGTATCAGGAACTCCCGTAATGGGGACTCCTCGTTATTGGATCTGTCCATAACACCGCATGGCACTCGGCTTACATCACCTCAATCTCGCAGCTGCGCTTCTCGCGGGCCTCGCCGGTGCTGTGCAGCCTGCTCATGCCGAGGGCGGTATTGATTCGAAGCGTGCACGGTTCAGCGATCTGAGCGAAGCATCAATTCGGGGCATCTCCGGAGAGGAGCTCACACGCCGCTTGGGGAAGCCCGATAGCCGGCAGGTCAACGGCAGCCGGGCCGAATGGCGATACGGAAACTCTCTTGTTTTCTTGATCGATGATCTCGTCACTGCATGGAGCGATAGCGGGGATCTGCAAAACCGGGAGATGATGGCCATGCTACGGCGCCCGGATCAGACCGGTGTCGCAAAATCATTCGAACCCGAAGGCTGGGTCAGCGCCTGGCAGCGTGAGCGCCAAGTTACCTCGGACGACGTTGTTGTCGATCTGCTTCGCAAAAAGTAATTAGAGCTCGGGAAGAGATTTGATCTCTTCGGTCTCGGAGAGACGCTCCAGCACATCCGCCGTAGTAGACTCCTCAAAGAGATCCGCAGCGTGGAAGGAATCACTCTCGGGTTGAGGCTCCGGACTCGGACCGGCAACCGGCTCCGGTATGTCGGGATTGACCGCCGGCTTGATGATCTCCTCTGCAAGCGAATCGAAGAACTGCCGAATGGCGCGCTTCAGAAGCTTCGCCACTTTTCCGAGGTCATCTTGCCGAAAGAGCAGGAACTGCTCACGCAGCACACCGGAGCTGATAAAGAAATCGAGTTGGGCAACACCGGCGCGATCGGTTCCGCTCACCTCAAAGAATGAGAGCTTTACATCGGGATTCGGCCGCAAACGCGGAACGAGAACCATCCGGGGCCAGCCTTGAAGGTCGTCACTTATCAGCGTCAGCTCGATATCCGGGCCGAGGTCGAGATTGATTACGCCGCGCATGAGCTTGCGGGACCGCATGAGCGCCGAGAGCAGGAGCACCTGCCTTTCACGGCTCTCCCGATCAGCTTGTGATTCAGCTTCGCGATGCTCTTCGAAACGCTTGTGAATCCGCGCGGAAAAAACGCTGAGTGTTTTTTCCAGAGACTCCTCGGAGAGATCGTCCGGTCCGCCCTTTTCGTCAGAGCCCTTCAGGAGATCTAACGAATCGAGCTCTATGGCGAGCTTGTCGTTCATCTCGGCGTGATTATTCTTGTTTCCCACGACCCCGTATCTTCTGACTCTGCGGCGGCTAGACCTCTCTTCTATCGGCAGATTCACGTCCGAGATTAAGAGCCGCCTTTCCCTAAGCTTTCATGCGGAAAAGACGGGCTTTTAAGGACGGATTGAGCCCATTCGGGCTAGAGCATCCTCAATCAGATGGGCATCTTCGGCCCGGCAGAGACGGGGCGATTGGCGCGAGAGGAAGATCCGCTTTGCCTTCTGCAGCTCGCGTAAAAGAGTGGTTTTCTGAGGGGGTTTTACGAGAAACCCCGAGGCGCCGGCAGCGAGGCATTCGACGAGCTTGTCACCAGTTCCGTACGCAGTGAGGATGATTGCCGGGATATTCGCCAACTCCGGATCGGCGCGTAGCTCCCGGATCAGCTCCACCCCGTCGGTAGTGGGCATCTGGAGATCGGTCAGAACCGCAAAGAACCGGTTCTTCTCCCGGCGGAGAGTTTTCAATGCTTCGTGGGCTGAATCAACACCGGAAACATTCGCATAGCCGAGCTGTTCGACGTAGCGCACGATGATATCTCGCGGAGAATCGAGGTCCTCGACCACAAGCACGCCAAAGTCGGCAGAATCGGTTTGAAAACCGCGAAGCTCCTCGAGGAACTTTGCGATCTCCGGCATCGCTGCCGCACCGGAAAAAGTTCTGCAGCCGAGAAGCCGTGCCGGAATCTCATCACGGATCTCACCGTCGGGATTGAACAGGGCGCAGAAGCAGAACGGATTTTTCTTCCAGGCTGCTTGGCAAAACTCGAGCGGCTCACCGCTCGCGAGCCGCGTATCAACGAAGACGAGGTCGAAGTGCTGCATTTCGAGCCATTCTTTGGCCTTTCCGATTGCTGAGATTGTCCGGACACGAAGCGCGTTCAGCTCTCCAGCTCTCTCGATCTGGTCACCGGCTCGGGGATCGGCAGTTACAAGCAGGGCAGAGAGCATAATTTAGCAGTGATTCAGGGAGATTTTACTGGTCATAAACCACCTGGAATGACTGAATTTTCCTCCGGGGCCTCGATGCGCCCCTCGGCCCGGTGAGCTTTCCGGCCGCGAAATCTCACAGATTCCGCGGGATTCCAATAACAAGATCAGCAGTCGGCAAAAGGATTTAGTCCGGTTATGAAACGAGAAAGACATCACTCCCTTCGCTATCGGAGATTTTTCGAGGTTCCTGAAATTCTCGGTTTCCTGTTTGTCGCATCCGGATTCTGGGCCTCATATACGCTCTCCCAGAATGATTTCAGCCATCATTCCCTATCTCAGTCCTCGCTCCCCTTCGTAAGCGCAGGCTCCGAGCTGCTCACCGCAAGACCGGGATTCGAGCAACGCTTGCAGCGTCTGCGAGATGACCTCGATTCAAGCACTGCACTCATACTGACTGAAGAGTTGCCGGACTCCAAACCCGCGCGTAAATAGCGGTGGGTGCCCCGTGAAGCGATCCACTTCCTCGTCGCTCGACGAGCTCTCAAGAGCTTTCCTGAATTCCATTCCACTACCGAACTCTTCCTGCTCGGAGCGGTTGCTCATGATGCGCCGTATTACCACGAGAGCGGAACGAGTCAGTTCCAGCAGGTAGCCGCCGAACTCCACGGCACCGATGGCGAGGATACGCTCTCGCCCTTAGTAAGCTTGCTTGCAGGCAGGCCGATGGATCTCAATCTCAGAAGCTTCGTTGCCGGCATGGCAACACATGCAGCAACGGACATGGTTTTCCATCCGCTCGTTTATTACCAGACCGGCGATTATTTTGATCCGGATCCCTTAAGGCGAGCAGCAGCTCAATCGAAGCATCGCCGATTCGAGACACAGCTCGATCTTGGAGCAAGGCTGCTCGACTCAAGCCCGGTTCCGCACATCTCCGATCTGCTAAGAAATCAACGTACTGCAATGGAAGGCATTTTTAATGTGCTTCCTCTGCTCTCAACGAGCCCGCTCTCAACCGCTAAAAATTGGGAGCAAGCGCTCCAGGAGTATGCGAGAGCCGATCGGCTTTTTCGTTCCCGTATTTTCGCAGCTGGACTTTCAGTGGCCCAAGCATTTCTGCCGCCGCGGCTGACCCAAGCTCTCGATCTGACGCTTCCGGGGAAGTACCCGATCCTGCCGAGGGTTCCATTGGAATTTCGAAACCCGGTCACAGGCGAGTATCGGAAGAGCTCTCTTGCGGAGCTCTGCGACGAGGCAGAGAAGCGCTGTCTCGTTACGTTGACACGGGTATTGGATCGAGAGCAGTCGATGGACGGTTGCTCACTTAATTATGGTGTCTTCGGGGCCACACGTTCCGATGCGCGATTCTTTCTTGATTCAGCGGAAGATTCCGTTTCATCTGAGGCGCGCGAGTCTGCCGCCTAACGGTGGAGCCAGACGAACTTCCCATTCTCGATCCGCTTAATTCCGTAGGGACGTTCGTTGCTCCCATCCGGTTGGAAGCTCACCTGCCCTGATAGACCGGCGCGCTTGCTCTTCAGAATCACTGCACGGACACAGCCGGGTTCGGAGGGCAGACAGTGCTGAAGTGCGTCATCAAGAATGCGCAAACCGTCGTAGGCAAAGTAGCTATTCGCCGATGGTGCCTCGCCACCGAACCGTTCTTTGAAACGAGTGTCGAATCGGCGCTTCTCCTCGGACTCGTCCGCCGCATTAACGGGGTATGTGTATTCGACACCATTCAGAAGCGTGGCGGGAGCAGTGTTTGTTTCTACAACGTAGTTACTGAAGATCCGGAGTTTGAGCTGATTATCCCGCACCTGGCGCATGAGATTCCGAATCTGTGCATCTCCAAGGTTCGTTGCAAGCGCATCCGCTCCAGACTGCTTTACGCGAAGCAGGATCGATCGATAGTCAGCGCCCATCGTCGAAGTGGATTCATCCATCGGCACTTCAATGTTAAATCTCTGCAGCTCATCTTTCAGAGAGCGTGCGAACTCTTCGCCGAATGCATCGGGCCAGCGCAGCAGTGCAACTTTCTTCATCCCGGTTGATCGAATATGCGCCGCTAAGTATCTCGATTCCGTTGAGAGTTGGGTAGCGAGATTGATGACCGGATATCTCTTTGCATATACCTCATCGTCGAGCAGACCAGTGGAAAACAGGATCGCCCCCTCACGTGCGGCGACAGGCGCTGCGGCCTTTGTTCCGGCCAGGCAACCCATAAAGAGGATCTTCGTGTTGTCTACGCTTAGAAAGGTGTGAACGGCACTCAGAGTTGCTCGTGCATCACAATTCGCTTCGTCCTGAAAATTGAAGCTGAAGCGGTGCTTGGTGTCCTCTTGAGCGAGGAGCAGCCCCTGCCTGACTCGTTCCCCCCAAGTGCCGTATTCGCCAGTGAGTGGAAGCGCGACACCGATTCGGACGGGGACCTGTTCTGCGACGGCAAACGCCGGAAGTAGGAGGACAAAAAGCGCACGGGTCAGCATATCCACACCGTAATCGCGGGGGCCGGAAATGGAAAGAAGGTCGGCCCCTAGGCCCGCGTGGAATCTTATTCTCCGGAGCGAAGAATCTTACTGAGGGGATCTGAGCGTAGGTGATCGATTACGTTCTCCCCTAAACCTTTCTGTCCTGCATCGTCCCCATGCACCCTTCCATAACCATCGTGTTGCAAAAAGGCGGCCGACGGTTCTCAAGGTCAGCTAATTCGAGACGCAGTATGAAAAGTGGCCATTGGTCGTACGCAGCCTTCCCGCTCATTGTCACGGTTCTTGCTTTTTCTACAGTTGGACCGCTGCAGTTGAAAGCCAATGCCGAGATCTCGTCTGTCAGATCGACCAGAGCTTCCTCTAAAATCAAGCGGCTTCCGCCAATCACCACTCGCGATCTAAATCTCTCTGCGCTGCCGATCGAATTTCGCAATGGCAAATGGACCTATTCCCTAGATTGGTCATCGAAGCTCGTCGGAACTGAGAACGTCAAGATTGTCGATGTGAAGACACGACGGGCCGTCCGAACCTTCACCAGAAATCTGCCCTCATCCGGGCGTGTGATTGCGACTCTCCTGCCGAACAGAGAGTACAAAGTTACCTACACTCTCAGCGTCAGTTCTCGGGGCAGTGCGAACAAAATTCTGACGATCCGTCCGGCCGCCCAACCCGATCCGGGATTCATTACAAATGTCTCCAATGCGCCGATTGAGCTGTCCGCCTATAAGGTGCGCAACAAATCAAAGCGCCGGCTTTCTTCCGAGGCACAGTGTGCCTCTCGATCCTTCGACACGAATCGCAGCGGCATCTTCAATCAGGCGCAAGGTGGAAACAGGATCACGAGCTCCGTTAATCCCGGACAAGACCTTTTTGTGAAGTGCAATTACGGCGTCATCTCGGGCTATGTCACGCTCGAAGGCGGCGGCGTAACGAACTGCAGTTTTGTCGGCTGGGATAATCTGAGCGCGGTTTTTCACTGTGCCGCGGTGCAGTATGAAGGGAACTTCAATTTGTCCTGCCGGATGTCGGCCAACGCAGCGGACAACAGTTGTGCCTCGCTCAACGAGACAGCAACCGTTTCCGTTCGGCAAACGCAGTCTTCGGCGGGACCGGGTTCTCAATGCATCAACCGCACTTTCAATCCGGGACAAAGCGGAATCTTCAACCGGGCAAAGGGCGGCGATAAGATCGGATCAACTCTCACTCCGGCGCAGGAGGTTTTCGTCAAATGTAACTACGGGGTGATGACCGGCTACATTACGCTTGAGGGCGGAGGGGTAGAGAATTGCGGTTTTGCGGGTTGGGACAGTTACAGCGCAGCGTTTCGCTGCAGCGCCGTGCCCTACGCCGGAAATTACAGCCTTACCTGCCGGCTTCTGAACAGTCCCTCGAGCGATAACAGCTGTGCTTCGACAGAGGCCGCGGCGACATTTTCCGTGCAGCAAGCAGCCGGCGGTGGAGAGACATCGGCACCCTCAATTTCGGCGATCTTCCGCGGAAAAGGAATGGATGTTGTCGCACCCTACTCGACGTCCGCCGATGGATCGCCGGATGCGTCGCTCCAAATTATATTGAACGGATCGGAAGGGCGGCAGGTGGCTCGCGTACGAGTCGATAACGTTACGACTGGCGGGATTTGGGACTCCAAATCCGGACCGGACTACTGGATTGTGAAAGTCGTCTCCGATTTGAACGGGACGCTCCTTAACCAGGGAGACCAAAGGACGCTCAATTTCAGCATGAATGGCGGACAGTCTGTGACGGCATTTATTCCAGATGTCACCGCGAACGGTTTCAATCCGGATGGCTCGACGCTGCGGGTAACGGTGGAATTCGCCGATGGAACCGCCGCCTTTACGACGGCGATCATCGGAACTTCCCCGGTAGCGACCACTACCACGACTTCCACCACAGCAACGACGACGTTGCCGGCACCGAAGGCAACACTGAGTGCCGCATTCGTTTCAAAGGGAATGGACATCGTCAGCCCATATGCGCTCGCGCCGGACGGCTCACCGGATGCCACTGTAAGTGTAACTCTGGGTGGGGGAGCTCGCCGGCAAGTGAATCGGGTGCGTGTCCAGAATCTTTCGAGCGGAGGAATCTGGGACTCACGAACGGGCGCATCGGAGCGGCTTGTTCAGGGAGTCCGAGCTGCGAATCAGAGCGTACTCAATGCCGGCGATCAGAGAACATTGAACTTCACCGTGGCCAGTGGTGAGACGATCAATCTGACGGTACCCGATACGGCAGGGAACGGCTTGAACCAAAACGGCTCCACGCTGGAGACCCAGCTCTTCTTCGACGACGGTACCGACGCACGAGCAACCGCGGCCGTCGTCGGCACAGTGGAGCCGATGCTCATGTTGACCTTCCTGGATAAGCGAACCGATAAGGTCGGTGCGTATTCGACCGGCGCTGACGGAGTGAAAGACGCTTCGATGTTGCTCACGCTCAAACAGGGCGGACGGCAACAGATCAGAAACATTGAAGTGGTCAACGGTCACGGGGGAGTTTGGACCACCGTCGCTGAGAGCTGGTACTGGGTCGCTCGTGTCGACAACGCGACAACCGGCCGCCTGCTCAACCGGGCAAATCGAACCGTCGACTTTGCGCTGAACGAAGGCGACGGGGTCATAATCACTGTTCCCGATATCGAAAGCGGAGCGCTCATCGCCGAAGGTATGGGGATCACGGTCAATGTCACTCTGGCGAGCGGCTTGGTGATCTCGGCCCGGACGGACGTTTCACTCTTCACGGGCACCGCCCCAACTCAAGTGAGCACGAACGTCGAGCTTGACCCCTCCACAATTGTGAACTTCAACGCTTCCAATTCCACCCTGAATTTTCCGGGTGAGTCCTACGGACCGGGAGAACAGACGATCCGGTTCGATACGAATGGGAACGCCATCGATGCGCACGATGGACAGATCAGCCAATTCGGAGGGAGATACTATCTCTACGGGACAAGCTACGACTGCGGATTTCGCTGGCTCTCCCATAACACCGCCCCGTTTTGCGGATTCAAAACATACTCTTCGGCCGATCTTGTGCACTGGCAAGATGACGGCCTGATGTTCGACCCGAAACCGTGGGAACAGGAATGCGCCAACATCGGTTGCTTCAGACCGCACGTCATTTTCAACCAGTCGACCGGCAAGTATGTGCTTTGGATTAACGCGGCGTCGCCTACTAACGGGTTTCGCGTCTTCGAGTCGAGCTCCCCGAACGGCGGCTTCAGCTATGTCGGAGACCCTCAGAATCTTCTCGACGCCTCCTGGGCCGGGGACATGAACCTCTACCGGGACACAGACGGAAAGGCGTATGTCATTTTCACGAACTACGGCCCTGTTCACACGTTCGAAATGTATGTGCAGCAGCTTGACGCGACCTACCGGAACGCCGCGGCGGGGGTAGCACCTGTTCGTGTAAATTACGCAGGTGAAGCTCCGACGATGTTCAAACGCGGATCAAAGTACTACCTCGTGATGAACGGAGCGTGCGCCTACTGCTCATCCGGTAACTCGGTCTATTTCGTCGCAGATAGCCCGATGGGACCGTGGAACACAGAATATAAGTGGTTAAGTGCCCATTCATGCGGCGGTCAGCCGACGCACGTCGGTGAGCTGAACGGCCGCTTCCTCTACATGAGCGATCTCTGGCACAACGCACGTGCGGGACGATACTATTTTGACGGGGGCGCAGTAAATGAGGCGTTCTACTTCAATCAAGGCCGTGCAAATTACTACTGGCAGGAGCTGCAGTTCGACGCAGCGGGAATGCCGCAACAGCTGACGTGCGGGGATCAGTTCTCGAACAATTTTGTCCTTGGCTCACAGCAGCAGAACCTCTCTCCCGGGCTTGACCAGTCTTCAGGGGTGAAAGGCTTCTCCGAGGCTTGTGACATCGGAACTGACAACGGAAACGTTCAGCGCCTTCAAACCTTCCGGACAAGCCGCTCGGGAAGGATCGGTGAGCTGTCGTTCACGAGCTTCCGCGGAGGCCTTGATGGATCGGGGAAACCGGATGCCGCCCTCCAGGTTAGTTTGGTCGAATTCGGATCTGACGATCGCCCGGGCAGGACGCTCTGGTCGGGATCGATCGACCCATCGGCAATGGGATATTCGCCAAGGCGCTATACGGTCCGCCCGAACGTTTCGGTAACCGCTGGCCGGGAATACGCTTTGGTGCTGAAGGCATCCCTTACATCGGCAGGGAAGGGTTGTTACGGGTTCGCCTTTAACGACGGCAATCCCTATTCGATGGGATCCGCTTTTATCAACAACGGCGTAAGATTCACGGCGGAACCGGGCCGGGATCTGATGTTCGAAGTCGTGATGCGCTAGGCGCGAGCCGCTTAACGAAGAAGATTCAGGGCCAGCGCGGGAAGCTGGTTGGCTTGAGCAAGAATCGCCGATGAAGCACTTTGCAGGATGCTCAACCGCGTCAGCTGCGAGCTTTCGGTGGCGACATCAACGTCCAAGATCTGGCTCGCCGCCTCAGTATAGCCCTGCTGAGAAATTGACAGATGAGAGAGCGCGGAATGTAGTCTACTTTGTTGCGCACCGACTGCCCCGAGAGAAAGCGACAAGCTCGAACTTGCGGCTGAAATCTGCGTAAGCGTGCTCAGTGCGCTCTCTTGCGTAAGAAGACTGAACGTCGACAGCACTCCGTAGGAATTGCCGTTACCGAAGAAAACGCCGACTTCAGCGGCGCCCGCAGAGAGCAGATCCTTGATTCCATCATCATTAAAGTCGGCGATACCAGTGGGGACTAACGCGGTTGAAATAGTCGTCGGAGCACGAAAAGTCCCATTGCCATTCCCGAACAGATAGGAATTTCCGGCTAATACATCCAGCACATTATCGTCGTTGATATCGGAAAGAAAAATCGACGATACCGAGCCGACGGTATATGCAGTCCTCGCCTTAAACGTTCCATTTCCGTTGCCGAATAGGACACTGATCGTTCCGACGCCGTTGTCGCCTGTAACCAGATCGAGTACGCCGTCACCGTTCAGGTCGGAGGAGACGACGCTTTTAACGTTTGCCCCTGTGGCAAATGCGAGTTTGGCCTTGAAGGTTCCATTTCCGTTCCCGAGAAGCACACTCACTCCGACGCCCGAGCTGTCTGATGTTGCGAGGTCGAGCTTTCCATCTCCGTTGAAATCGGCAGAGATTACCCGTTCTGGAGAGATATCGGTTGCAAATGTCGTACGGAACTTGAAGGTTCCGTTTCCATTTCCGAGAAGTATCGAGACTGATGCGGATCCTTGATCGGCTGCAACGAGATCCAGCCTATTGTCTCCGTTCACATCCACTGCGATCACATCAAATGTCGCAGATTGAGTGGAAATGGAATTCTTTGCCTTGAACGTTCCGTCGCCGTTTCCGAGGAGAATGCCGACTGTGCTGCCCACCTGTTCGGCGACGAGAACATCCACATGCGTGTCGCCGTTTATATCAATGAGCAAGGGATTCTGCGGAAATGCGCCGGTTGAGATCGCCGTTCTGGCGCGAAAGCTTCCGTCAGAGTTTCCGAGAAGAATGCTTACACTCGAGGAGATGAAGTCGGCGGTAACAATATCTTCATAGCTGTCGCCGTTCAGGTCCGCGATCTCCATGTCGAAGGGTAATGATCCTGTCGCATAGGAGATGCCTGCTTGGAATGTTCCATCTCCGATACCACCGGTACGGAGTGTTACACCGCCCAGCTGAATGGCGTTATAGCCCGCTTGAACGTCGAGCGATGAAGACGGATCGTTCAACAGTGTCTTCCCGTTAAAGGAAACGGTGGCTCCAATTCGGATGTACTCATTTCTCAGCGCCTGCGCTTCCTGATTCAGAGCCGCTCGCTGAACACTTGTCATGGTTCCGTTAGCGGCCTGCTCTGCGAGCTCGCGAACTCTTGCAAGAACCGAAGAAAGCTCTGCCATCGCGGATCCCGCGATGTTCAAGTAGCTCTGCGCATCATTTAGATTTCGTACTCCTTGCGAGAAGACCCGGGAGTCGACGCGGAGCGATTGAGCGACGGCCAAACCGGCAGCGTCATCCGAGGCAGTGTTCACCCGCAGGCCGGACGCCAACCGTTGAAAGGACTGTGAAAGCGAGCGAGTGCTTTGAGCGAGCCGGCGCTGGCCCCTCAATGACGCGACGTTAGATTGAATCGTTATCGGCACTACAACACTACTTCAAAGCCTCAACGACGGATCGACCCGGATGAGCAGATCCGCATAATTCACCTCAAATATGTCGGCATTTCGATATTCTCCTCTTTAGTGGGAAATGCACGGACAACGGAGTCGAAAAATCTCAGCGTTGTTCGGAGGTTGCTTGCTTGTCCGCGGCTTTGGCGAAGGACAAAAAAGAAAAAGCCCGGGATATCCCGGGCTCTCGCATATCGTCCTTCGCTAAAGCTACGGACGATAAATAATTTCTAAAAGTTGCGTCGCAAAACGCGACGCAACATATGAAATTATTTACATCATTCCGGGCATTCCGCCTGGGGCGCCATGTGAATGGCCGTCCTTATCCTGCTTCGGGGACTCGGCAATGATGGTTTCCGTCGTGAGCATGAGCCCAGCAACGGAAGCAGCGTTCTGAAGTGCGCTGCGTGTGACCTTTGCGGGGTCAATCACGCCGGCCTTGATCAGATCTTCGACATTCTCAGTCAACGCGTTGAAGCCCATTGCTCCTTCTGCGTTCTTGATCTTGTCGACGATGACTGATGCTTCACCGCCTGCATTGGAGACGATCGTGCGGAGCGGAGCTTCGATTGCCCGTTCGACGATCTTCACACCAACTTGCTCTTCGCCTTCGACCTTCAGGTTGGAGAGCGCCTT
>CAYOAK010000031.1:0-23262 GCA_964401925.1 uncultured Bdellovibrionales bacterium
TGGACGGAGCTCAGGTTGGCCGAGTGAGCGGGGCATTTACGACGATAGTGATGCCGTCTGGCAGTATGTCTTAAAGCGAGAACAGATCGATCCCTCTCACGTCATTGTGATTGGTATTTCAGTTGGATCAGCACCCGCTGCGCGAATCGCTGCTAAGAATCACGCGAAAATTCTAATTCTCTCGTCGGCCTTTACCGACCTAAAAAGCGCAGTCCGCGTGCAGACTCTCGTAGGATTGCTATCCCCATTTGTCCGACATAAACTCTCAACCATAGGGTACGTAAGAGAGCTAAAGGGGACAGATCTTCTGCTATGCTGTGGTTTGAAGGATAGGATCATCCCTCCATCGCACTCTACTGAACTTAAGTCGGCATATGTCGGAACCGGGAAAGTTCGATATCACTCGTCGACTGTGGCCGGACATAATTTGGCCTTTTTTGCTCTGAAGGAAGAACTCAGAGAGAGCGTGAAAGAATTGCTGCAATGATAGGTAGAAATTCCTGGGACACTCTTGGGACACTACACGCCAACTTTCGGCAACTCTTCCCAAGAATCTGCGGTAGATCACTTTCCCTAACAGCCGAATTTCTCTGCTGTCAGATGTTGGGAGCTGTTGCCCTGATTCGTTCGCAGATGACTCGGAATCAAGTTTACTCGCAAGGGTAACGGGGGTTCGAATCCCTCCCTCTCCGAATTTTGCTGTACGATATAGCTTGAAAGTAGAGAAATTCCTTTCTCGATAACAAGTCGATTGGAAATCGCATCTCTCTGATTGTGCAGAACCTGAATGTAAGAGGTGTCACAAAAAAATTGATCGTCGTCTAGTTCAAACATCTAGCGCCTAACCGCTCTTTAACAGAACTCGATCTCGTCAGAATTGAGAACGGTTCCAAAGATGGCAGCGCAAACTCTCAATGACGCCTCGTGCTCATGGGCGAGCTCAACCGGCATGGCCACAAGGTCTCTCGGGGCGACGCAGTTGTATCCAAGTGCAAACCCGCGGCGAAGCGTCGAATCCACGCACCGGGATGTGTAATCGCCGGCACACACCAGAGTCTCGATGTTGCGGGACTCCAGAATCGTCTCGAGCAGCGGAGTCTCAATTCCTTTCGAGATCAGGAGCGCATGCGCTCTGCGGCTCAGGAATGCTCCGTAGTCGTTTTTGATGACCCAGGGGTCTCCCGCCTTCGGCTGGATACGATAATACTCGAATCCCGGAGTGCCTGGCGTGCAGATCCGAAGGTGCGGTTCAGGACGGGAGAGCTCTTTGGCGACCGCATTCGGAAGCATGTAATCCATATCCTCGATCATGCGAACGAAGATGATGGTAGTTCCCGCGTTTCGGGCACGTTCGACGAAGGGAGGAAGCCGATCTAGCATTGCTTCAAGAGGACTCGTGTCCCATTTGAAAAAAGCCGGAAGGACTCCGTTCCGGTCGCAGTAATCAACCTGGGTGTCTATAACGAGCACCGCGGTTGTTCTTGCAGTTAGTAGCATCTTGTCCTCCAAAGGATCTCGGCAGCGGATATTTTAGGGCGTTAACAATCGCACATCAGAGAGCTGCAGATTTTTCCGCCGAGTCAGTCAGAAAAATCAACAGCTTGATATCTACTACCGAATAGAAGACGAGCCTTAACCTCACACAGGTTCGAAACTCGTTAATCCTTATAAGTGAGAGGATAGTTTTCTAAAGAGCTTAACGATTCGGCCTCAAGGTCCACATCGATTCGCGGCCACCGTAAATTACCCCCGCGAGATACGGTTACATCGTGAATTTCTTCAATCGAGGCCTTTTTGAACCAGGGAAAATTTTTAAACGAAAGGAAATACTCCCGCTCATTGTAGAGCAGCCACACCCCTCGCTGCGAGACATTGAGAATCTCAGCCCTTAAAGTGTTTTTTCCAAGCTTTGATGATCTCATTCTTCCTACTATCGACCAAAATCTGAAGCTGCCTAAGCTCCCGTTCCTTGAAGCCCTCAAAATCGGCGAGCGACACCGTGGGTTCGAGCCAGAATTTCGCCTCACCCTGAGGGGATGAAACGTGGATATGGATCCTGCGTTCCTCCCTTGAGAAAAAGAAAAATCGGTAATTTCTAAATCTAAATACTGTCGGACTCACCGATCGGACCCTACCAAATTTCTCGGTTTAGAGCGAAGTGTGGGACACTCTTGGGACAGCACACCCCAACTTTCTACGACTCTCAGCAAGAATCTGCAGCAGATCCGTTAAGCCGCCTGATTTCCGATAAGCCTTTTAACTTTTTTGGTCGCTGTCGTATCAACTTGCGATAGTTCCCAATTCTTCTGCGCTAACATCCAAAAGTCAGCGCTCTGGCCAAAAGCCTTACCAAGCTTAAAAGCCATCTCAGCGGAAATGCCCCTCTTTTCGGTACAAATCTCATTTACTACCTTTCGCGAGCATCCGAGCGCTCGAGCCAGGGCTGCCTGCGAGATTTTTTCGTCTTCTAAAATTCCCAACAAGATTTCACCGGGATGAATCTCAATATAAAAATCTTTCCTAATCATAAATCCCTCAATGATAGTCTGCGATCTCAACTTCAAACACCTCGCCGTCCTTCCACCGGAAACAAATTCGAAATTGATCATTGATCGATATCGAGTGTTGACCCTTCCGATCTCCTGTCAGCGCATGAAGTCTATTTCCGGGCCGCGATAAGTCTTTTAAGGTTGACGCAAAATCGATCTCGGCCACCAGCCTTCTGGCCCTCTTATGTAAATCAAGCGGGAGAACGCGACGGGCATTCTTCGTCGTCTCACCTCGCGCAATATCGTATGAGCCTTTATCCTTAAAGCTCTTGATCATGTCCCGATGTTACCGGGACACGGGTACAAAAGCAAGAGAATAGTCGCTCCGTGGAAAGCATGCGTTTTCTGCAACAGACGGCACGCGGATGATCTTTTCTTAAGATAAAGTTGGGACATAACGACCGAACTTTCGGCAACTCACTGCAAAAAAAAACAGCGACAGAACCATTTCACTAAGGCGAATCTCGTCGTCTCGCTATGTCTTTCTCTGGTATCGCCCTGTGACGACCGAAGTGATGTGTAGACGCAATACAAATAACGAAACAATCCGCATGTTCCCCGTACGGTGGAAAAGTCTGTGGCGATTTTTCAAAAGGCTGTCTCAAGCCGGGGCCGACTTGCGAGGGACCGAACTGCCACACAACAGGCCTGCCAGTTTATGTCGATTGGAGTCTCAGTTGCCCTGTCTTCCAAGGTGATATTGCCCTCGATGCCGAGGATGCAAATTAGAAGAGTGGCTGAGAAGGGCCTATTGATAAAGCTGAAGAGAGGAATAGGTTTAACAATACCATTCGTAGAGTCTCTTCCAATTTTCAAGGGAACTTTTCAAACCTTTGCTAATGGAAGGACTTGAGCCACTCAGAACCTGCCGGGGAAGAAGAAGGCACAGCGCAGAGAGTGAAAGCCGATTAACGAAAAGGAATTTTAAAGAGCGCCGAAATGCCTCGATGCTCACACTTTCCTTCACCCGCCGTCCGCACGCCGCTTCGATGCCGTTTCGATGAAGCCGCCTCAAGCTCTCTACATCGCTGCGAACAGCATTCGGTGGAAGCACAAAACAGAGAAGCTCTGCGAGGTCCTGCTCAGGCATTCCGACCGCGGCTAGCTCCCAGTCATATGCGCACATTTGGAGCGATCCTTCCTCGGCCAAGCGAAAAGTTATGTTTCTCGGATTGAAGTCATTATGGATCAGGGCCTGAGGAAGCTCTGAGCGGGAAGGAATCCAGCTCGCAACAGAATGAAGAAGCCCATTCTGGATCGGCCACGCATCTTCGCCCCAAAGCTCTGAGAGCAGCGGCCGAATCATTTCCGCCACTAAATGCCAAAGGGACGCCAGCTGCACTTCATATTCTGCCTCTACTACAGACGGAACTGACAACGCGTCGACAGTTCTTCCCGGGTTGCCATAGCTCAGTGCATGAAGCGCCCCCAGACCTCCGATCGCCGCAAGCAATGTCTCTTCATCGCACAGCTCACGATGCTCGATGTGCTCTATCGCCATCATCCACTCATCGATCTCAGGCTGGTAGCGTGCCGCAAAGAGCTTAGGCTTGAATCTGGACAGACCGGGGTTCGATAGACTCAAAACATACGATTCCCGTTCCGGCGCTCCCGCCAAGTTCAATGCTTTGAGGAGTAGAAGAGCATGGTTCGCTAGAACGGGTTCGATAGAACCGGCTACCCTTGAGGTAATCGGCAAGAGTGTTGCATCACCCGGTTTACGTTTCACGACGAAAACCTGCTCCTCGGTGCAACCGTTGACCGTGCACTGGAGTGCATGTCTCCAAAGACCCAGACGGGGAGAGCCAAAGCTCCCCGCAAGCGCGCTCAGTATCCCTTGCTCACCGATCGGCTCAACGGAGTGGTGCGAGAATTGGAGCGTTCCGGCCGCTCCTTCACATTGCAACACGGATTCCAGGTCCTCTATCAGCTCAAGCTGAAGCTCTAAGCCGCTTTTTGCATTCTGTACTTGGAGTGCCATTCTATGAATCGCTCCCTTACTCGTTCCTTGTTTTCAACTACGCCATCGATTGACCATTTCGCGGTGTTGATCGGCTCACCGAAATAAACGTGAACGATGCCTGGCCGGGCGTGATACCCGAGCCCCGGATCCATCTCCCGCGGAATGGCAATGAAAAAAGGAACTATGGGAGCACTCAGAGCCGTTGCGAGATGAAAGGCACCTTTATTGAACTTACCGATCTGTCCCGTGACAACACGCTCCCCTTCCGGACTCAGATACACAGACTCCCCCGTGAGTTCGAGCTTTCGGCAGGCGTCTGCAAATATCTCACGCCGCTTCTCCGGATACTCCTGAGTCACTGTCCAAAAAATCCCGAGCAGGTCTCCTACCAGACCCATGAACGGATAACGGCGAACGTAGTCAGAGAGAAAGTAGCGGCAGTTCGGAAAGTTCATCGCGAGGATGAGGAACAGATCGATGGTAGAGGTATGATTCGATATGTAGACAACCTGCCGTCCGCCGCCGGGAATCTCACCGTGGACCGCATAGCTGATCCCCCAAATCCGAAGGAGAAGCCTCGCAGCCGGAACGATCGCGAACTCACGAACGAGATGCCTTCTTCGGAAGAAAGTAAAAAGCGAGAGGAGCAAGGCTACGATTCCGCACCCGGCTAATAAGCATGAAGAGAGAATGAACCTCAGAATGAACCCAATTCTCTCTGTCACTTTACTCACTGCTTCGGCCGGACGATTACGGTTTGCATTGCAAGGTTAAGCCGACGCTCGAACAACGTAATCGGAAGTAAAAGAATCTGCCCGACGAAGTAAGGGATCATCGCCCGCTGGACCGACAGCCCGCGACCTTTGAGCAATTTGAACGCGGCGCCAGCGAAGAGATAAAAGTACGCAGGAAACGCGCCGTAAGGCAGATACTCCACGACCTCCCATCCGGTCTTTTCCAGCAGCGCCTCCAACGACTTCTTTGTGTAAAGCGCCGTATGTTGCGGGGCTTGAAGACCAGGCCACCTGTTCCCGAACAGGGCCGACGATACACTGTCCAATCGCGGTACTTCGATCACCATCCAACCGCGGGGTGCCAATAAAGTTCGTGCGTGCTCGAGCGATCGAACCGGATTGTAGTCATGCTCGAGAAAGTGCCACATCGTGATCAGATCGAACTTCTCTTTGGTGAAGTCGTGTTCATAGAAGAGACCGCGCACGAAGCGATTCCTTTGAAATGCCGGGAGAGCGGCCAGATCGGCAAAATCGAGCCCCGTTCCTTGTGCTCCATGCTTCACTCGAAGCTCCTCGAGAAAAGTGCCCGCACCTGATCCCACATCCAGCACCCGAGAAGCGGGGGTGAGTGCCAGCGCCCGTTCGACAATCTCCCGCTTTGCGCGATCAATCTTGTTCAAAGCTCTCTCGAAGAGCGGAGTGAGGGCTCCCCAGTTCGATCGACGGCGATGGGCGATATAATCGTCTCCGTAGTATGGCTTTATCTGTTCGATAGTAAGACGCGGATTCTGGTAAGCGAGCCCACAGCGGTTGCACCGGACGAAATGAAATGTTCCCGGCTTTCCGGTGAGATCGTCCTCTGCTGAAACGAGATGCCGAGCATCAGTGGAGCCGCACAGATAACACCGCACCTCCTCAAAGAAAGCAGATGAGGGAACAGCGAGTGTCTGAACCGGGAGACTCAACACCTCAGGGGCAAGGTCAAAGGCTAACGGCACTAGATAACAGATCGCCGCGAGCATGATTCCGGCTTCTGCGACGAGGAGCAGAAAAAGCGGATACTTGATGAGGACCAGGGCAGTGCGAATCGTCCGGTGATGCGCAAGCCATTCTTGATAGCGATAGAGCAACAGAAATGACGCAACGATGCACAGGTAAAGAAGCGCCGATTTTACCGACCAAAGCAGACAGAGTGAGGTGAGAGACAGCACTCCGAGGATGGCGAAAGAGGAATAGAACGGAGAAAGAGAGGGCGCTCGTGCAAGTACTCGCTCCGGTGAATGGATTCTATCGTAGGGCAGATCCACAAGGTCATCCCACAAGCGAAACTGGATGATAAGCAGAAGAAGAAGCAGTGCCGTGACGTGCGGTGCGCGCGTCAGTCCGCCCAAAACAGCGAGCATGAATAGCATGACGAAGAGGAGCCCGACTCTCCAGCGGAGGATCCGCGAATTGAAGTACTCTCGCAGTCCTGATCCGCTAAAACTCACGCTCATCTTCGATCTCGACTGTCCCTCTGCTTCCATCGATCTGAATTCTCATCCCGTTTGAAATAATCGCTGTCGCATTTTCAGCGCCGATCACGGCGGGGATGCCGTACTCCCGTGCGACAATCGCACCGTGCGCAAGCATTCCACCCCGTTCAATGACCAAGCCACTGACGAGCGGAAAGATGGTCGCCCATCCCGGATCGGTCTGGCCCGTGACGAGAATCTCTCCTTGCTGCAGCTGCGCACCTTCGGAGGCCTTTTTAAGCACCCGAGCCTCTGCGCACGCCCTGCCTGCGGATGCTCCTATTCCACGAAGGCTTCGAGCGGTTGTGGAGGAATCGGATGCGCACTCTTCCATCATGAGATAGCGCTCACCGAATCCAAGCTCGATGATGTCAGGAGGTCGGAGCTTTCTGAACCGTTCGTGCTCCGCGCGCCTCTCTTGAATGACTTTGGTTCGATCCCATCTATGAAGAGCAAGTCCGCTAAGCTGGTCTGTCAGCTCCTCAAGACTTAAGAAGAAAATATCTTCCCTCGCACAGAGATCTCCGCGCCTCTCAAGTGTTTTTCCGGCAGCGAGGAGGATCTGCCTGAGGCGAACGTACAGCCGTGCTTGCTGAAGCCTCGCCCGCTCTCTCAGGCGAATCGAACTATGGAGCAGACGAAGGGCGAGTTTCAGAGGGAATCGTCTCCAGCCGACTCTCGCAAGTAGCGCGGCCGTAGAGCGATGACGCTCTTGGCTCTGTTCCTTAATGAGGTCAGCCGGGGAAGGACCGTCTCGCTCAATGTATTTTTGTAGGAGCGATATTGTGGGAAGCGGATTCTCCCAGGAGCTTTCCTCTACGAGGAGAAGCTCTCCGGAGCTTCTAAAGCCCCACTCGTCCAGGTACCAAAGGAACTTGCGGTAGAACTCCGCCCACCGCGTATCGTGAAGCTTTTTGAGGACCGCCGCCGGCTCCAGATTTTCAAAAATGTTGCGAAGGTCCGGTTCATTGCGCACTTCGCGGGAGAGCTCCCAAAGTTTCAGAACAGGAATATTGCTAGCAAGAGATGCTAGCCCCCGGTTGAGATCTCCATACAAGATATCGTCGTGCGAACCGTCGGCTCGACGGGGGAGCATTGAACGGACCGCACCGCTGCAGACCATAGTCGCAGTATCGGCAAGCGCCGCGTTGTTCCAACGACGGAGTCGGATGTCCAGAAAGTCGAGAATCCATCGATGAAACTCTGAAAGGGGCTTCTCATCAAGGGAACCCGGATGGGTCACATCGCAGAACCGCCGAACAGTTCGTTCAAACTCCATCACGCGTGAAGGCACGAACAGATACTGCCTTACAACCGAAACAGGAATTCGGACGGCCTCGACAAGGAGATCGAAGAAACCGTATCCACGCATCGGTTCCGAGATCGCAGCGCCTTCGTCGGTACCGATGAAATCATTGAAGTAGGCGCATAAGCGCCTTCCCTGCGGCGCATGGGCGAGCAGCCGATGAATGGAGGAAAGGTTGTAGTAGAGACGTCCTTCGTGGGCACCGACGATACGGTCGAATGCCCATCGCATCGCCTCGACCCTTCTTGTTGAGAAGCCGAATCCGATCGCCAAATTCCGGAAGTACGCGGTGTATCCCTGGCGCGCGATTGAATAGAGGAGGGGACAGACCGGCTCAGAGTAGTTCTCCGCGATGTTCGCATTGCTCCAGAGCTCTACCGGAACTGTCTGTGCTTCGACTGTGATGGGACGAACTTGTAAAAGAAAGAGAGTTCCTGAGCCATCGATCGCCCACTCGAGGTCTACTCCGTATCCCAGCTCATTTTCGAGCCTCAATGCCGAACCCGCAAGCTCTGAAAGTGCTCTTTCAACGGACAGCAGAGAAGACGGTAGAGCGATTGGCTTTCCGTCTTCGCGCCGAAAGAGCAAAGACTCAGGAGTTACCTCTCCCTGCATCAGTTTGTCTCCCAGACCTTCTACATACTCCGCGAGCATGAACTCAGATCGAGAGGGATGCTTTGAAAACAAAACACCGGAAAAGCGTGCATCGATCTGCTCCTGGATGACCACTCCCATGGAGCTCAGCCGAATGTTGTTCCGGGTCTGGTAACTGCGGCACCGGTCAGTATCGATGGAGTTCCACGTATTTCGAATGGCTGCTTCGAGCTCGGTCTTAGTGCGGATGTTGAGAAACGAATCAAGTTGCCCTGCAAATGAATGAGCCGCGGAATCCTCGCCGGCGGCAGAGCTGCGGACCGCGAGGTGCTTCTCTCCGTTTAGTTCAAAGACCTCACTGACCTGCCGCACAATCTCCGGAAGAAGCCGGAGTCGTTCTTCGCTCGATAGATTCGGAACGACTATACCTTTCGGAACCCGATAGCCCGCGCGGATAAGCTCTCCGAGCATGAAAGCCTTTCCGCCGATATCACCGCGCGAAAGGACAGTAGAGAGTGGAAACGCGAGTGCTCTCATAACGGACGAGATTTCAGTCGAAGCCGATAGAGAAGAACACTCATTGCGGCGTGGAGAATGACTCCGAAGGCGATCGTCCAAACCCACATCGAAAGCCGGACCGGGAGAAGCAGGCTCAGCACGATGAGGCCGCCGATCACCGAATCGAAGCGATCAAGAAGCATGCAGGCAATTCGAAGCAGCGACCGCTGCGGAGCCTCTCCCGGCGGAACATTCAAACGACGCTTGAAGAAAGAATTCGGAAGCTCCGCGAGCATCAGCGCCAATCCGGTCAGAAACCCGACAAAAGCATATTCGGACGGCGGCATGTTCCACATTCCCTGCTGCAGCCATTCCGGAAGAGATTCACGAACGACAGCAAAGAGAGAGAAAGAAATGGCCGAGGCCGGAGGCAGCGCAATTAAACCGCGCCATGTCTTGTTGTCCCCTAAAATTCTCCGCCCGCGAAGATGAAGTCGAAAATCAATCGGACCTGAAAAGGACCGGGAAAGCCTGCTTCTCAGCCAGAGGACGTGAACGGCCAGCGGAAAAATAAAAGCGAGGATGAGGAAAATTGCAGAGAAGAATGGATCCGGGAAGTGGCTTACCAAGGGAACCCTGTTCGATCACGGTTCTCAAAAAGAAACACATCGCCGGGAAGCTTCTTCACCTCCCGCAGCCATGTCCACCAATCGACCTCATTCTCCGCTGGCTTCGGAACTCGACTCAGATCGTATCCGGGAACATGAACGTACTGATGGTGAAGCTCATGTGCATCAAAGTGAAGGATGAGCTTCGAAAACCAAGACGGGAATCGAAGGGAGCGAGTAAACTCTCCCTGAGAGAGATGCGGAAACGGTGCAACATCTTTTCCGTGGCTCAGATGCTGCGGAATATGGGTGTGTTGGCTGAGGAGAATGATGTCCTGGGCGGCGAATGACAGAAGGAGGCCAAGCCAGCACGAGGAAAGAACAGCAGCAGGTCCGGCAAAACTGAGAAGCGCAGCGTAGGTGAGCGCAGAAAAAAGCACATTTTGCCGGATTTTCAGATACTGCGATGGGGTCACGTACTGCCGAATCCTCGGCAGCGCCCAATAATTCAACACTCGATAGGAGATTGAGGAGAGCGGGAAGTATGTTCTCCAAGCGATCCTTAGTACCCACCGCTCCCAAGCGGCGAGCTCTCGCGGCACGAGCGAGGCGGTCGTCGCGTCTTTGTCTTGCCAACCGGTCCACCGATGGTGTCCCGCATGAATGTAACGCCAGGCTTGAAACGGAATGAGCGCGAAAAATCCGGCGACGTACCCGACGATCCAATTCGGCAATGGACTCCGAAAGAGAATCCCATGGCCAGCCTCGTGGATGAGCACGAACCACTGAAGGAACGCGAGCGCAAATAGACTTTGTCCAATGAACCAGAGTCCCCAGTTCGGTTGAAGAGAGAGGTAGATCGCCCCACCCGTGATTGCGGAAACGAGGGCGGTGTAGCTCCAACCCGCAATGTCACGCGGCCGCAGATGTCGGAAAGTCTCTCGCGAGCCGGCACCTGCTCCTGCCAGATCCGTAACAGATGCCTCCATACTCCCTCCACCGCCAGGGGCGGACATGAACAGGAAGCAAGTAACTATAGTTCAGCTTGGACGGCCAGACGGTATTAAGATTCCGGCGACGTGGTCGCTTCCTGGAAGGCGCGTGAATTACTTGTCACAGACAGTTCCCGGGGAATTTTTTCTTGGGACGAAAAGCCAGGTGCCTGGCAGACCCTGTTGAGTCCAATAGTTGCGATTGAGAGGCGAAGGAGATGGTCATCTTCAACTTTGCGATAGCCTTTCACTCAATCATCCCCGAAGTAGAGTAAGGGCGAGCGAAGGACTGAGATTCGCCTGTGCGAGGATTGAAGCCGCCGTCTGCTGAACGATCTGCGTTCGGACGAATTGTGAACTTGCCTGCGCGACATCGACGTCCGTGATCCGGCTTGCCGATGCCAGAAAGTTTTCATGACTCTGGTGTAGGTTCGAAATAATCGTCGTGAACCTGCTCTGTGTCGCCCCAATGTGTCCTCGCGACGCACTTAATCGAGCAAGTGCTGCTTTCATCTCATCAAGAGTCTCTTTCGCATCACCCTGAGTTCGCAGCGAGAATGCGCGGAGCCGGGGTGACATATTGGCGTTGCCCAGAAGGATCCCGAGATTACCACCGGGCCACTGTCCGCCAAGCACATCGAGAGCACCGTCGTTATTCAAGTCGCCCGCGGCTCCCATCTGGACTGAGAATCCCGAATTAGCGGTCGTAGGAGCGAGAAATGTTCCATTGCCGTTCCCGAGATAGGTCGCAACCGTGGTTCCGCCGACTGTGACCACATCCATATTGCCGTCGCCATTGATGTCCGCTGCCGATCCGCCGCCGCCTGCCGAGAAATTTGCAAAGCCGACCCGGGAACCGAATGTTCCATTTCCGTATCCGAAGGCAACGCCGAAGCCGGCGGCTGTAAAATCGAGAACATCGAGATTTCCGTCACCGTTCACATCAGCGAGGTCCAGCCGAGCCCCCGAGGCACCGGTTCCACCTGAATGGGTAGAGGTGATGGTACCGCTCGTTGAGCCAAGGTGAACGACATAAGCAGGTTGAGTCTGCGCTGCCGCAACAACGAAATCATCAATCCCATCGTTGTTCAGATCTGCGCTAGCAATGACCCCGGCATTTGGCTGAGAAGCATAAGACACGCCTGCTCGGAATGTGCCATTTCCATTTCCGAGGAAGACAACCGCCTGGGAGGTGAGCAACATGCTGCCGACGAAATCGAGATTTCCGTCTCCATTGAAATCTCCTACGGCTGTGCCGTTGACATCTGTCGATGGGACAGAGATCGGGTTCGCGGCTTTGAACGTTCCATTTCCATTGCCGAAGAGTACGTACATGGTTGAGGATGCGCCGTTGTCCTCTCCGCCGACGATATCAACCGCCCCGTCTCCGTTCAGATCTCCGAACGACAGCCGCTTCGTGCGATTTGCTACACCGAAGGAGAGGACCCGGCGTGCCAGGAAGGTTCCATCACCGTTGCCAAGCCCTACGCTCGCGGTGCCGTCGTTATAGGAGGTCGACACGTAGTCAAGATTTCCGTCGCCGTTGACGTCTTCGATGTAGAGCGTCGCACTATCAGTCGGGCCCGTGGAATAGCTTATAGGCGCGCGGTACGTGCCGTCGCCGACAGCCGAGGTTTCGATGTTGCCAAGAGAGGTCGCGAGAGAATTGTAACCGACCTGGATAATGATCTCATCGGCCTCACCGTTCAGAAGCTTCAAGCCGTTTGTTTCGGTGCTGTCGACGATCCGGTTGTATTCCCGTCGAAGCGCGTGTGCCTCCAGTTCGAGGGAGCGTCGCTGCACGGTAGAGAGTGTTCCATTTGCAGCTTGCTCGGCGAGTTCAGTGATTCGGGTGAGAACGAGAGAGAGCTGGTCTGTCGCGCCTTCGACGATGTTCGAAAGGCTGATAGCGTCATTTGCGTTTCGGATTGCCTGGTTTGTGACTCGAGCATCAAGCGATAGACCTGCACTGATGGCGAGACCGGCAGAGTCGTCGGAAGCTCTGTTAATACGAAGTCCTGAAGAGAGCTGATTGGAGATCTCAGACAACGATTTTGTTGCCTCGACCAGCCTCCTCTGCGTCCGCATCGAGGCAATATTCGTATTCAGACTTACAACCGGCATTTCCTTGCCAACAACTTCCTAGACTACCTAGGATCTATCGACTTGGTTTACCGTCGACTAAAATTCACCTGACTGCGCTAAGCTGTTGGTTCCGATGATGTTTTTCCGGGATTCGCGCCGTTCTCCTCGAGACTTCGGCTAAATCGTGCCGTCGACGGCGGTAGAAAAGAGCCTGGTGATGATGCGTCTTCCCATTAATGAGCAACTGTCGTTGCACGTTGATGTTTTCTGAGACGGTCTATTAATTCGGCCGCCACGCTCTCAATCGCCGCATTGACCGCATCCGACGGTACGCTGCGCGCAAACTCATGAACGCCATTCATAAGTGTCAATTCTTCACCTACCTTTCGGTAGCGGGAGTTGAACTGCCCGGTTACTGAGCGAGAAAAGAGAACGCTCCCCGATCTGCTCTCTTGAGCAGAAATTTCGAAATGAACTAATCCCTTCTTTTCCCAGCTCTCTGCGCTCACGGGGATGCTTGTCAGAAAATCGAAGCCTGTGATCAGGCTTCCGACCGGACCAGCGATGCCCGCTGCCGCGGCCGACATCGCCGGAACTGCGACGCTGATGACTGTCCCAAGCTCCTTCGGGAACTGTCCTTTCTTTTTATCTCCCTCAATATCTTCGGAATAAGCGATGGACCTCACCCGCAGCCGGTATCCTCGAAGGGGCGCGGGAGGAGAGAGAAAAATCCTCACTCCTTTCTGCGCCCGAAGAGCATGAACGAGCGATAGTTGCGCGACATTCTCTAAAACCGATTGAGGTGTTCGCCGGAGCTTTATTGCAGGCGAATAGGTTGATCCAAATCCATAGCCTGAGGAATCCGTCAGTTCATTCCACGGTGCATCAAGAAATATATCGAGATCGCTCCCATCTAATAGGTCTCTACTGTTCTGAGAAACCACTTGGACTGCAGGGAGCGCCGGCTTATTAACTCGCGAGACCTCACATCCGCACAAAAGAGCCGCCGCCAGGAAAAAGGAACATTTCACTTAGGACCCTGCGTCATCTCTTGGTGTATCGCCGCAATGACATTTCCGAGCCGTGCCCCTGCCTCTCTCACTGCAGAACGTGCGGCTTCAAATGTCTTCCCACTTCTCGTTTTACCCACGGACCAATAGAGCGCTCGACCCGACTCGCTCTGAATATCGAGGACACCGAGCGTCTCCACTGTCGCTAGGACTTCACCGGTTCGCTTTAGAGTAAGGAGTGCTGTCACGGGCACAGAGGTCCTCAGCACACCTGAAATACTTCCGGTCAGTCCGAGGGGAACTTCAGTAGAATCTTCCTTGAGAAAGGAAAGGAAATTAAAAGTCGAGACAAACGCTACAATTTCATAATCGGCATTCGACCCGTCTTCATAGATTTCTTGTACATAGGGATTCACTCCTTGGATCAGAGCTGGTGTGTAATCCCTCATTCCCGATCCTGGCACCCGCTCGTCGAGAAACTCAGAACACGAGTCCCAACGGATCATGGAGAGAGCGGAATCAGGACCCACTCCTTCAACTTGCGGCATAGGTGCTTCGAGAAACATCACCTTCCGCACCGAAACAGTTGCGCGCGCGGGAAAGACAGGGGGACTCAGCCTTTCTGAGTTACTAAGAACGGGAGCATCGGCTGCTGAACATCCGCTCAGAAGGACTGCCAGCAGGGATGCTTTAAGCGGCGGCATTACTTTTTGCGAAGAACTTCAAAAATCTGCTTTGCCGCATTTTGAGAGGCTACCCGCATCGCGTTCTCCACAAGGCTTTTTGCCGACTGTTTCCTTTCGTAGAAGGGCAGCACTATACCGACGCCGGCTTTTTTTCGTTTCGACAAGAAGGTACCTTGGACTGGAAAAGAGGTTACGACTCTTCCCTGGAAGATCAGTTGAATATCCAGCTCGGCAACGCCCGCTTCGAGCTCTTCGTCGTTCATGACGAAAATTCCGTAGAGGTTCGACTTATCCGTTACGACTTCTGATCGCACTGCAGTCACCTGAGCTCTGACGAGATAAGGGCCATTCTCACCATTCGGGAGATTCTTCGGAACTTCCGTCGTCGGATCGATCACGGAGAAATTTCCGACCGACGAAAGCGCTGTGGTAAATTGTGCGGAAACGACTCGAGCGAAGGTATCGAAATTATAATGTTGCTGAACCCATTGAAGAGAGACGTCAGAATGAACGGCGGTTCCAGTAAGCTGCGCGGAGTTGGTAGAACTCGGGAATGTTGGAAGCTGAACTGCGAGCACGTAACGGGGTAACGCCGGATCGTAGGGAATGCGCTGTTCTTCGACTACCGCTGACAAAGGTGCGCCGGCGGTAGCGCGGACACTGGCCGGATCAATTTTCGAAGAGCATCCGGAGAGGACAGCAACGACGCAGCCGAGAAAAGAAATTTGTTTGCGAAGTGTCATATTCTCCTCGAAAGAAATCTTTCAGGCGGACTTCCACCCTAGAATACCGTAACTTGAATCATGCAAATCCGCGACGGTAACAACCGTAGAATTGCTGCGCTGATCTGAAATGGTTTTGCAGTCTCCGTCCCAGCTCAAGCACAGGGAGAAAGTGGAAAGCGTTCCCTCCGATTTGTTTACTCAGAGGGCTCACGTTCAGCGAGAACATCGCGAAGGAGCGCAGCATTGCCGAGTTGTTCCGACCAGACTGTCAACCGCTCTCGCTCCCCTAAATCCGTCCCCCTAAATCCGTCTCAGAGACAGTGACAGGATTTATAGCGGAGCGAGGATTTAAAGTCGGATGAGGATCGCTAACGATCTTAGTGAGATAGCTTGAGTCCGAAAGAAGGAAACAATTTCTGCTAGTCACTCGATTCAGTCTTCAAAGCGTGAACACTTCAAATCCGATTTTCGCGCAGAGGGAGAACCGTGAATGTTTCAGGTGGGACAGATCTTTACCTCGACCGAGGTTTTTAAAAACTATCGTCGGCTCGTCACCTTGCTCGATCAGCAACCGCAGCCAATTTTGATCACTCATAAGAGCGGAGAAAGGTTTGTTCTTATGCCGGCGGACCTCTTCGAGGAGATGCTGACTCGGATGGGCGGAGAATCCGAAAGCCGCTACTCTCTTCGTCAACAAGTGCTCTCACGCTAGGATTTGAACTCGGTGCGAGTGCTGTGAGTCAGTCACTGTCTCTGAGACAGATTTTGGGGACAGATTTTGGGGGCATCACCCAAGGCGGCATCCTGACTGCATCAGCCGGGACTGGCGGCAACGGAACCTGTGGATGTGCCAGCTCCGCGCTCTAGCGGAGAGCACACGGCGCTCTTGGTACAACTACACTTAAATTTTGCGCGGTCCTCCGCCTTGAAGCCTGGGTGAGCCGGGAGCTTATCGCGGAAACATTACAAGCATCGGGATTTCATTTCTGGCGTCCCCGCTTTTGAGACCGATTCCGCCTTGTCGGCATCATATCCGGCCGATAGCTTCCCGACCGGAGTATCTGCGACATCCGATCTTACCGAGCTGGAGTCTGACTATGCGTAAAAATGAAATTCTTCTCCCCTTATTGCTTGCTCTCTCATTAACGGTGCCTCTTTCGGCATCCGGAGACACGACGCTTTGCCAATTTCCTTCTCACGCCAGTGAAGGACGGGGGCATCGCCTGTTCACGGTGGAGGGAAACGCAGAATGTCCAAGAACATCCAGGCGGGTCACTCAACTGCCAAATCTTTTCGGGGATGGTTCGAACAACAATTTGAACGTGGACGGCGGTACGCGCCTAACCGTTGATGGAGTTGGGCGCGAGTATCATAACATTCGCATCTCGCATAACAGCACGCTCGTCCTCCGATCCGGTTCTTTGATCAGGTGTACCGGTACCTTTGAGAATCGCGGACGGGTGGAGGTGCTGCCTGGAGCGTCCGGTTCTACGAGATATGTAGCGGGAAGCTCTTTGGTTGCTCCGGGGGGACGGCCCGCGCACCCCGGCGGAGTGGCGCTAGCGCCGGCCTCCGATGGATTGGTTTCATTCACGTTGACCGCTCACGGCGGTCCTGCAGGTGTTGCTCACACCGTCGGCTCGACCGCTCAAATTCGATTGCCGACTCACGGTGGCGGCGGCGGTGGAAGCGGACTGACCGATTCTGCGAGCCGGGAGCAAGTCGGTGGTTCCGGCGGCGGTTCCGCGAAGATTCTCTGCGCACGAATCGACAATCGCGGCACGATCTCTGCCGTTGGTGAGGACGGACTGTCTTACGGAGGTGGAGGGGGTGCCGGCGGTATGCTCATCTTAGGGGCCTCCTCCGGGGTGCTGAATTCCGGAACCATTACGGTGGTAGGCGGAGATGGAGCAGCCGTCGGGGCGCCGAATGACAATGCATTTGCCGTCGCTGCCGGAGGCGGCGGAGCAGGCGGTCATGTTCAGATTGTGGCTCTAGCTTATACAAACACGGGAACAATCGACGTCTCGGGCGGATCGGCAGGCGCTAATTTTGGAGTCGATCCGACAGGTGCTCTCATGCGGGCGGGCGGTGGTCAGGGAGGAAGTCTCTTCGCATCGGGGGGAAGGGGTGGATCTATTGTCGACGGGGCGTTTCAAGGTGCTCAAAACGGAGGAGCGGGCGAGATCCACTATCTGAGAATAAATCCGCTGGAGATTTCGATCGGGTATTGATTCTCGTTCCGCCGAAGGGACGGAGATGCGGCTTGGGGATCTGCAGCCTCCCCGGTGAGTATCACGCAAGGCGGCATCCTGACTGCATCCGCCGGGACGGGTGGTAACGCGACCGTCTATTGCGGATGCGGACGTTAACGTAAAAGAATCCACATCGGCCCCCTCGGCAGGATTGGTTGGATCCCTTCGAGTAATGACTACAGATCCGACATCACTCTTTTAGCAGTCGAATTTTGTGTGCTAACTTTCCCGAAATCCTTTTGGAGAATCAAATGGCGAAGTCCCACGACGCAAAGAAGAACGTGAAAAAACCGGCGCAGAAAACTCCGAAGGAGAAGAAGCTCGCGAAGGCTGAGAAGAAGAAAGCTCGCAAGTAGCTCGACGCCCAGCGTCACCGCATATCGAGATTACGAACCGTCGAATCTCGTTCAGAGGTTTTGATGTTCAAAACTCCTGGCAGACTATTGCCGTTCGTACTTATCATCACCACGATTGTCGGTGCTTCTTGCGATCTCGCGCCTGCCCGAGCAAGCGAATCCATTCCGTTAGAGACACGCATCTCGGTGGAGGGCGTTGAGCCATTTGATCGTCAACAATTTCCTTGGCGATTTTATGTACTGACGCATCAGGCGTACCAAGTTCGGATTCGGACGACGGGCACCGGAAGTTCGACCGCTGGATATATAAGCTCGGTTACCGTTCCGCCTGAGGCGACTTGGGCCGGAGATGCGCTCCGTTACCAAGGGAGCGTCGAGAGCCACACTATTTCCGGACAAGTGACGTTTGCGCGTCCGGGAGAGTTTTCAATGACGGCTCAGGCAATGTTCTCAAGGCCCAGCGACTATCGTGCCGATCACAATGTGATCTTCGTCGCGGTGAATTCGCAGCAAGAGATACCACCCAAGCCTGCTCCGACTAGCCCCGCAGCCTCACTTGGCGGCGGCTTTTTCGGAGGTCTGGATCGAGGAGCGACCGGCTACGCGCGCCCGGGCAGGGACATGGCAGTCCCGCCTTCAGACTGACGCTTCTTATAGTGATGCTTTGTTTCGGTGACGCCGGAAAGAATCTCAGGCGCCAACGACGGCGAGGAAGGACGGATTCGGTCTCAGAAACATGCCGCGTACCGGTTCATGTTTCGAAAGAAGTGTCTCAATCGTCCCATCGTTGATTAGCTGCATGGTTGCCACGTTCAACGTGTTCTTGAGTTCGACTTCGCCCTTTTTTACCCAGATCGGAGACCCGTACACTTGTACCGGGAATCTCGATTTTACTTGTCGAACCCGGTTCGGAAATTCTTGAACGAACCGGTGATAGGTGAGCGGATCCGTAAAGGCGACATCCGCCTTTCGATCGACGACATCCTTCAACATCTCTGCTCCAGCGCTGGACTGTGGCAGCCGCACGGCGGTCGCCTTTGAATAGGACGCCAGATAAATTGCTTCCGAAGATTCTCCTTCAATCAGGGAAACTCGAATCTCCGGATTGTTCATGCTCGGGAGACGATCATTGAAGCGATTGTCATCCGAACGAACGAAGGCATTTATATGCTCATAGGAGATCGGAATGACGTTATCGGCTAACTTTCCCCGAATGGGGTTCGTCCAGGCGCCCGAGGCATGGATGTCGATGCGTCCTTCATTTAACGCATCGGGCATTTGGCCAAACGCCATCTCCTCGACCCACTCACACCGGATGGCTAGCACTCGAGCGAGCTCAGCGACGTAATCATAGAAAACGCCGGAGAGGTCTCCGGTTTTCGCATGAACATCAAGCAGGGTAGGCCACGGTGTGTAACCACACCGCAGTACTCCATTCTCGATCAAACGTTGATACGCGGTCATTTCGAAAAAAGCTCAGACCCCTGTGCAAACAGGCATTATGCCCAATTTCCCCGATTTCGCGACATTCTCGTAACGACGCAGAATCCGGCATCTATCTGCCTGCTATCTCTGCTCCCACTGCCGTTTACTGGGGGTAATGCCGACAAGGAGATAAAAATGACGCAATACGGTGCGTCTCCGGGCAAAAGCCAAAACATTCGAGCGTTAGGCAGGAGAGCGCCAATCTTTCCAGGGATCGGTGACATAGTCGTAGAGATCAACCTCTGACCGTCTACCGGCCCAGGGTTGACCGAATCGATAATAGAGGATGTCCCTTCGCTTCAGGCGCCGGTTCCGCTTTGATCCGTGCGTGACCAGCGAATGCATCAGGATCATATCACCGGCCCGAGCGTAGATCGTTTCGGGCGGAGCAACTTTCTCGCTGATGCTGCAGGGCAAAAATCTCAACGCATCCTCGAAAGAAGTCCGGTCCTGGCGCTCTTTCGCAAAATGCTGGCCCGCTACGAGATGAGACCCCGAACTCACAAACAGATTTCCGCTGTCGTCCACTGTCGTATCCGCGAGAAACAATCCCGCGAGGAGCTGGAAACGGGGGAACATCCGGATGTACTTCTTCGACCCGAAGTCCACGTGCGCATCCAATCCGACGGCGTCCGCACCCATCACCGCAAGCTGGTTGTGAAACGCCACTGGAGCAACGAGTTGCTCGATCGTCGGAGTGATGGCCGCTTCGATTCTGGAAATGAATTCCGGACACGGTTTTCCGTCGAGCCACCAGTGGTTTTCGAGTTGATACTGTCCGATCGGAAATTCCGCTGCGGAAGCGGCTTGGGTTTCCCTCAGGAGGTCACCGTCCACGAAGGATGGGAGCAAGAGATGCCCTCTATCAATAAATTCTTCTACTCTCACGCTGTAAAACCTCTATTTGGGAGAATAACGCGAGGCTCAGAAATCTCAACTTGGTTGATGGATTATTGAAGGTTCTCTCAAACAGTTTCCCGCGAGGTCCGCAGCTCCACCGTCACGCGCAGCCTTAAGAATGCCTTTTCAGGCAACGCTCTTTCAGGCCGCCGGTATAAATGAATCTCGCCTCATTCCGTTCCCTAAACTCTCCGTCGTGTAGAGCAAAATCGATTGCTTCCGCGGCGAGCACCAGCTCGTTGCGGAGGCGGAGTTACAAGTGTTTGAAAATCTGCATCCCCCGGAGGAGAACCATGACTTATTTTGGGACCGTTAAGGCAATCGTGCGACGTTACTTCTCGTCGCCCAGCCTTCGGCTCTTTGTTGAGTCAGGGCAGGTCGCTTTTGTGAGCGTGGATTGGATCGTTCAATTCATGCTTTCCCGCGCAATGTTGGAATACACGTGCGAAGGCCTTCCTTGGGACGCTCGCTTTGTGCGTGTTTTCGACGGCGAGAGGAGCTTCGAAATCGATCCGGCGCAGGATCTCTGGCCGGCATTCGGCCACGAAGTCACAATCGACGGTGGAGCGAGAATCGGCCCGGTGACGTTCTTCATGCCGGAGTTCAACGATATCGTTCTGTCGCTCCGGGCCATTCGTCAGCGTACCGGCTTCAACGATCTCAGTCCGATGACGGTGCTAAAGCAGCACATCGCGGAGCGCTACGTTCTGACGCCGGGCGCGAAGTTCTCGGATGACATCATGGAAGGCTTTGCGGAAGCCGTCCGACCGACGCTCGCGTGGTTTCATGTGTATCGAAGCCTCTTCATGAATTTACTGGCTCTGTTTCCGCGGGAGATCGCGGCTGCGTCAGTTGAGGAGCGGCAACGCTACATCGCGCACATGGAGCGTTATGCCCAACGCATCGACCGTACCAGTAATTTCCTCGAGGAGGTGCTGGAATGGTTGGGAGTTTGGGTGGGGCGGAAGCATCTTCCCACCATGCCTCCCATCAAAAGGGAACGGCGGCACTCAGTCCTCGGCAAGCGCCTAAGCTTCGCTGAGCTTGAGAAACGGTGGCAGGAGCGCGGAGACTTTTATGAAAGAGTCCTGGGAGCAGAGGAGGTTTACGAGCTTACGGGTGAATTCGAGAAGTATGGATATCTCGGATTCATCATCACCGCGCGCTCTGGCGGCCGCTTTGTCCTCTGCGACACCGTTGTGCCGAGTAATGCGATCTACATCCTGCTTCTTGATGAGAAAGCACGTTGGCGCGCGGTGACCGGCGAGCGGACAAAAAGTCAGATTCGCCGATCCGCTAATGAATTGGACGCGGTCTTCGTGCGGTGGCTGGCTCACTTCGAAGGGTGGTCCGAGAAGTTGGTGGCATTCCGAGACACACACTAATCCGCCTTCAAGGCTCGATTCTTTCAGTTTTAGTAACCGAGCCTTCGACTTTCCACTCTAGCGTTGCCGGGCATAATTTCGCCTTCTTTGCGTTGAAAGACGACATTCGGAACACACTTGCGGACTGGCTCTCCTAACCGATCCTCACCGTCGAAGATCCGGAATTATCGGCAGTCTGCCGTTCTTTTTCCGCGTTGGTCCGGATCTTGAATTAGGTGTCTCCCTCGGAGGCCGTGTGGCCTCTTCGGAATACTGTTGCTCAAGACGAGGAACCGACGTGGATAACAATCTGACAGTTACTGCCAGCTCAGGTGTCTCTGGGCCCGCTATAACGAATAAGCTTTCGAAAGAATCCGATTCTGACTCGGCGGCGTTTGCCGAGATGCTCCATTCAAGCCTTTCAGGCAGCGGGAATAACACGGTCAGCGAAGAGGAACTTTTTTCCGCTGTTGTTCGTGAGCGCATTCATTTCACGCGAGGAGACGGTTCCGCCGAATCTTTCGACTCCGCCCTTAAAGAGGCGTTGGCAGTTCCGCCAGCACCTGGCCGCGTGTTTTCGTATGAAGACGCCGCTAAGTCCGCCCTCGAGAAGCTGAAGGGAACACAAGAGCTAACCGCCGACGAAGCGACCGCGATTTACTCTCAGAGCTTTGCGGCAGCCCAGCTCGACGGAAACTCAAATGCCCTCTTTGATGCGCTGGGTGAAACCGCCGCGGTCTCGTCAATGGATGCCGCGATTGCGAAAGCACACTCGGTGATCAGTACCTACGATGCGGGCCTCGCGATGGCGCCGGCGAGAGATCTTTCGGAGACACCGAGCACCGGGCAAATCACACCGAATAGACCCGGGAGCAACGATTCGATCGATGGCTCGCGTGGCTTTCTTTACAAAGCATTCTCCGACATCGACGGGAACGCGCTGGTAATTGCACCGGCTTCGATGAACGGCAACGTTGAGCGGGTCGAGATCAAGGATGCAAGCGGACGGCTTGTCGAGACCGCGATGTCCGGGAGTATGGGCTGGACGAACCGGGAATACTTCCGGTTTCAGCGTTCTGGTTCCGAGTATCCAAAAGATATTTTCGTAAATTTCGTTCTGAAGAGCGGCGGCACCGAATCGTACAAGATTCCGGACTCCTCACTCACCTGGGATTAAATAATTTGTGGAGCGTAAAATGATGAAGCTGAATTTTGCCCGATTGTGCCTCCCTGCAGTGATGACCTTATTCATGACGTCATCTGCACTCGCAGAGAAGCTGACGCTTTGTCAGTACCCGAATCGGATCATTGTAGCGATCCGGAAGGGCCGGTGCCCGGGAAATTCCAGACAGATCAGCGGATCGCCGATCGTGGTCTCGGGAGACAAAGGAAATACCGGTGCGACCGGACCCACGGGCCCTGCGGGCGCCGATGGTGCTGACGGCGCGGATGGTGTCGATGGAACGAACGGAACAAATGGAACGGATGGGGCAGATGGTGCGACCGGGCCAACTGGTGCAGCCGGAGCAGTAGGTCCGACCGGCGCAACTGGCAGTGCCGGTGCGACTGGTGCCGCTGGAGCCACAGGCGCAGCCGGTGCCACAGGTGCGGCTGGCCCAACAGGCGCAGCAGGTCCGA
>CAYOAK010000032.1:0-22910 GCA_964401925.1 uncultured Bdellovibrionales bacterium
CGGATTGCATTCTGGAAACAAAAGCCGATCTGGCGACGACCTCGCTCGTTGCCCCGATCGTCGGTCATGTCGGAGACGGGAACTTTCATCTGACGATGATGGTCGACCCTCATGATCCAAGGGATATCGAAGAATCCGGGCGAATTGCTGACCGGCTCGTACATCGCGCTCTCGAGATGGATGGAACCTGCACCGGCGAACATGGCGTGGGGACGGGCAAGCGGCACTATCTTCCGATCGAGCATGGAGAGGGGGTCTCCGTCATGCGATTGATCAAGCGTGCGCTTGACCCGAACTATATCCTTAACCCGGGGAAGGTGCTTCCAGACGAGCCGGGAACTATTGGTTGAATCGGGAATAACCGGTCATCACGACTTCGAGCGTTCGAGCTCCCTGAGCGCCGATGACGAGCGTCTGCTCGATGTCTGCTGTCTTTGACGGCCCCGATACAAAGTATCCGCCTTTTCCGCCGGAGAGATCCACCTGCGCGTAGGCTTCGTGCAGCGAAGGAACGATCACCGATGGGACGATGAGCAGGAGATGCTCCGTTGAAACCATCGCCAGCCGTGCCCTAAGAGAGCTCGGTCGTACCCAAACTGCGCCACATTCTGCAACGCAAAACTCGCCTCGAAGTACCGCCAGGAGAAACTCCTTCGGCTCAACCGATTCGGCATCGGGATGGGTGCGGCCCCGCGGAACCTTCAGTGAATCCGCAAGAAAGACTCGATCTGGGCTCTTCTTCAGCAGAGGACCGGCCACAGGATGGTTGGAGAGAAAGCTTGGAATGTCGAGCTGCGGATCGGGGCAGAGTGTTAGCTTCCCGCCGATCGATTCGAGCATGGCACTGAACCGCTCTCCGGTTGCCGGACTTTCCGGTGGGGCGAATCGAACCGGCATCGATACATCCGGCAGCCCAGCCTTGTCGATTGCCGAAAGAATTGCGGCACGTGAGCTCATTTCTTCCCCCGTTTTGAATACAGCTCTCGAAATGATTCGCGCGGCGCAGAAGGGAGCTCACGGTTTTTCCCCCAGCGGTTGAATCTTCCGTAGACGATGACTCGCGGAAGTGAGCGCAGCGCAAAACGGGCGAGCTTTCCGGACAGGGAATACAATGTAGGCGATGCAAGAACTCGAGCCGTGAGCTTCAGCCAAAGTGTTTTGATGAAGGGCGTTCCGCCACGCTGGTGGATCTCCTCACGCCAGTGCAGCAGCTGCTCGTGCAGGTTAATTCGAACCGGGCAAACATCGGTGCACGATCCGCAGAGGGTGCTCGCGAAGGGCATCGAAGCGTGTTTCAGCCCGTCCCGGCTTGGCGCGAGCACGGAGCCGATCGGCCCGGGAATCGAGTAAGAATAACTGAACCCTCCGCTTCGCCTGTAAACGGGGCACGTATTCAGGCAGGCGCCGCACCGGATACAGGCAAGTGAATCCCGGAAAGTGGGGCGCGCGAGCAGATCGCTCCGGCCATTGTCGACGAGCACGACGTGGAGGGTGCCGCCCGGACGGGGGGCGGAAAAGTGCGAGGTGTACGTGGTGACTGGCTGACCCGTCGCAGAACGCGCGAGCAGCCGGATAAAGACAGCAAGGCTTTCCGAGTCCGGAACGAGCTTCTCGATTCCGCACGAGGCGATGTGAAGCGGAGGCAAGGTGGCGCCAAGGTCTGCATTTCCTTCATTTGTACAAACGACGAAGCTTCCGGTGCCGGCGACGGCGAAATTCACGCCGGAGATTCCCGCCTCCGCCTCGATAAACTTCCTTCGAAGAAAGACACGGGAAGCGTCGGTGAGATATTTCGGATCGGCGTTTCCCGGTTCCGTGCCAATCTTCTCTGCAAAGAGGTCTCCAATCTGCTGGCGCTTGATGTGAATCGCGGGCAACACGATATGGCTCGGCGGTTCATTCCGGAGCTGGACGATCCACTCACCGAGATCGGTGTCACAGACCTCGATTCCATTAGAAAAAAGAAATTCGTTCAGGTGACATTCTTCGGTGAGCATTGACTTGCTCTTTACGACCCGCTTCACATTGCGGGAGAGCAGGAGCGATAGAATGATTTCATTGTGTTCTTTGGCATTCGCTGCCCAGTGAACAACGATGCCGTTCTTCGAAGCATTCGATTCGAAGGCTTCCAGATAATGACGGAGTTTCGAGAGAGTATGCCGTTTAATCGCGGCCGCCTGATCGCGAAGCGCCTCCCATTCGGGCAGCGCGCGCGCTTGGCGATCACGCTTTTCCCGGACGAACCAGAGCGCCTGGTCGTGCCATTTTGCGTAATCTGGATCTGACAGGAATTCACGCGCAAGGGTGGGATGGGAATTGGCGGACGTCATCAGCGTGTTGCTTCCGCGAGGATCTCTGCAACGTGCATCGCTTTCAGGGGACGGCCTTCCCGCCGGATCAGCCCTTCAAGATGCATCAAGCAGCTCATATCGACCGAGGCCACGATCTCCGCTTCGGCCTTCTGGTGGTCGTCCAAACGATCGCGCCCCATCGAGACGCTTACCTCTGGCTCATTCACCGAAAACAGCCCGCCGAAACCGCAGCACTCATCCTTTCGGGTGAGTGGAACCAGCTTGAGTCCCTCGATCGAGCCAAGAAGCGACTGAACTTTGCTTACGCTCGTGCTCATGACTTCCGAGCTTCCCTCCAGCCGAAGCTCCCGAAGTCCATGGCAACTTTGATGCAGACCGACCCGGTGATTGAACACTCCCGGGAGTGAACGTAGCTCAAGCACATCATGGATGAACTCGCAGAGCTCGAAGACCTTGCCCTGAAACTTCCGATAGGCAGCTTGGTCCCCGACCAGATCTCCGTACTTTTTTCGAAACTTCGAAGTACAGGATCCGGAGGGGACGACGACGTAATCGTAGTCCTTAAATGTTTGGACGAATCGCTCGGCGATCGGTCGGGCCTCATGGCACATGCCTGAGTTGAGCAACGGCTGTCCGCAACAGGTTTGAGAGACAGGAAATGAAACGTCGAGTTTGAGGCGCTCAAGCAGCTCGACACTCGCCATCCCGACTCCGGGATAGAACTGATCGATGTAGCAGGGGACGAACAGGGCCACTTCCATCGAGCGGTTCCACACTAGATCTTCTGCTGATGCAAATGGAATTGCCTCCACCCCTTGTTTCGCTTTGCGAAACTTTCCCCTGAAAGGGGGCTTGCCTCCACCCCTTGTTTCGCTTTGCGAAACTTTCCCCGAAAGGGGGCTTGCCTCCACCCCTTGATTCGCTTTGCGAAACTTTCCCCTGAAAGGGGGCTACGGAGCCAAAACATCATTCTTTCGCGACGAGCTAAGGCCCGCTGCTGTTCCGCCGCCCGCTACGTATATTCTGTCACCGACAAGGAGCGGGAAGATGCCATGCCTGGGCGTGATCATCGCCGAATCACGCCGCCAGGTCTGTGAAAGTGGGCTGTAAACATCCACCCTGTCGTACACATTTCCGGCCACCTGGCCCGAACCTTCCGGTGTCGTCTCACCGCCCATTATGTAGAACTCTCCGTGGAAGTAGACCGCCTTGCCCATGCCGCCGCGCTTCTGCGGAAGCGGCTGGATAGTTGAGCCG
This sequence comes from uncultured Bdellovibrionales bacterium, assembly GCA_964401925.1. GTDB lineage: Bacteria > Bdellovibrionota_C > UBA2361 > SZUA-149 > JADYYL01 > CAYOAK01. Next base: position 3,570 of record CAYOAK010000032.1, read on the forward strand.
GGGTCGAAACTCGTCGCCCAAGAATTTGTCAGAGGATTGTATATCTGGACATCGTCGAAGCCTTCGGCCACCGAGTTTCCTGAACCGCTGCCGGGGCCGCGTCCGCCAAAAATGTAGAACTTCGAGCCATCACCGCCACTGGCCGCGTGATTCCGGCCGACCGGCATTGGCGCAATCATCGACCAGGTATTCGCTTGTACATCGTATACTGCGGCGAGATTCGTGGTCACATCGCCGATGCCGACGCCTCCCGCGTAATAGATCTTTCCGTTGATCAACGCCGAGCTTGCCGCGCCGGCCCCGAAAGGGATATCGGCGCCGAGGCTCCAACTATCAGTGACCGGATCGTAGATCTGAACTTTGAATTCCGATCCACCATCCAAGCCGCCGAGAAGGTAGAGTTTGTTATTGACGACCTCCGCTGCATGATGATTGCCAACAAAGGGGCGAGCCGCGTGAGCAGTCCATGTGCCCGCAACGGGATCAAATGCATAGGTCGGGCTGCTTCCTTCACCGACTAAGTAAACTACTCCGCGGATCAAGCCGGCGGCTACCTCTCCGAGCGGTACCGGCATCTGCGCATCGGCGGTCCAAACACCTTTGCCAAGGCCCACTGGAAACACGTAGCGGAAGGCATTCATCAATGTGCGCGTGTTCCCATTCGTTGTGACGGCTACATCGAGCAGCTTTCCAGTCGGGGAGGGGTTTGCCGGCAACGTGCCGCGGATTCTATTCGGAGAAACAGAGGTGACCGTTGCGGGAAGAGTCCCGATCGTCACAGAGGTATTCGCAAGCGTGCCGAATCCGCCTCCGCCAATTACAAACGGGGTGCCCCCGGAAGACGCAGCTCGCCAGGGGAATATGTCGTAGACGAACGTTCCGGTAGCGTCAGAATCCTCCGGCGTCATGACAAAGAGTTTTCCGCCCGAGTAATCGACACTGATTATCGCCCCACCGGGACCAGCGAGAATGTCAAGAGCGGGAGGTGCATTTCCAATCACCGACGTTTCTGCGATTGCTCTGCCGTCCGCGGACAGGGATGCGAGATAAAGTGTGTTGTTCCATTGCTGCAGGAGCAGGCTTCCGCGCATCCGTCCGCCGAACGCGGTCGCACGATATTCGTCGATCCCATTAGTAGATGGTTGGAAGACGCCGAGCTGCCGAGTGAACTCGCCGGGGATGGATAGCAATGTCGTGTCTCTAAAGATGTTCTGCCGGGGATCTTTCCGCCCGCGGCTTCGGTTCGGATGTCCGTAGTAATGGTCGTAGCCGACAAGCACCAGCTCGTCAGGAGTAGTCGGATCAGGCGACTCTGTTGTCGCCGAAGTCGATGCGGGGCCGAAACCATCGTTCGGTCCATTGTCTGTCGCGTAAATGTGGTTCGACGTTGTCAGGGCGACATCGTAAGCGTTTCGAAGTCCGACCGAGTACAGCTCGAGATCTAGTCCCGGAACTGGATCGACCGTTTCGCCGAAGACTTGATCGTTGTTCGGAAGCCCGTCCGAGGTATTGACGTAGCTGATCGCTCCATTGAATCCCGGCTTCGCCATATTGATGCGAAGTAACGCGGCCGAGAACGGCGATTCCGGCAATCCCCCAAGCGAACAGGCCATAACTCCTGCGTTGGTGTTACCGCCGGCCGTTAAAAAGAGGTCTCCGGCATTGTCGAACACCATCCCGCTCGGTCCGTGATCGTGATTCGAAACAGGAAGCTGAGTGACGAGCGGGACGATCGTATTGAACGCCGGAGATTCGAGCATTGAAAGCTGCCCGTCATAGATTGCCTCACCGGAGAAGCAGGTGCTGCCGTGTGCATGAAGATGCGAATGCGCGAGATACATTCTAATCGGCGAAGGTGGATCGTGCGGATCGAATGCGATCCCGAGAATATTCTTGTTTGCGAGACCCGAAACCGCGGGGAGCGTCTCAGTAGCGACGACATCGTAGTTGTCGTCAAATGTGTAAACGAAGACCGTACCGACGATGGACGAAACGTATAGGCGGCCGTCCGGCCCCCATGCCGCCTGTGTCGGAAGGAAAGGTGTCGCAACCTCTTTCGGTGCAGCAAAAGAGATCGCAGCATTTGAATTGTAGCTGAAGAGGCGCGCGTTCGAAGTGCCGTTGGGTGTCTCCACAGAAACATCGATCGTCCCGGTTCCCGGTGGTGACGTGAAAGTGATCATGTCCCTCTTCACGTCGAGTTGAGCACCTGTGAGGTCGAGTGCGCCCCAATGAACGGTGACGTTTCCAAAGAAGCCCACACCTCGAATGGTGATCAACTCACCTCCGGCAAGTGCCCCGTTATTCGGCATCGAGTTAATGTACGGCGGCAGGAAGGTCTCATCGTGAGTGACCGTCGGGGGAATGGCGGTTCCGCCGTCCTGGGCAACCGTAATGAATGCGGGGAGCGTGATTGCATCGCTGATTCCGATTCGGGCCTCGATTGAGTGCACACCGGAGCTCAGAGTGATCGGACCCGTAACAAGTGAACCGTCCACAAACAGTCTGCTGATAGTACCGCCGTGCATCGCGAATACATACGAGCCGCTTGTATCGGCCGTAAATTGGCCGGTGAGCGTAACGACGACGTTGTCACTGAAGGGTGAGCCCCCGGCATTCCCTGCTTTTGCGTCGACGCGGAGTGAAGGGAGGATCTCCTGGAAATCAGCCTGAGGCGGGAGCGAATCAATATAAGCGCTGACATCGACGCCGCCGGAAGAGAAATAGCGGGCATGCACTCCACCGACCGCATTGAGCGGATAGACGGGAAGAACGATCGACCCCGTCAGAGTTTCTTGCGGTGCATTGTCGTCACCGATCTTCAGAGTGATATTGTGTGCACCAAGGGGGAGGCTCGAATCGACGATAACCCCATTCGCAAATTGAGTCGGCCCATTGAACCAATCGTAGGTCGTCAGTGAGTGCCCGATCTGGTGAGTATGCGAGCGGTGTCCATCAAAGCGGATAATCTCTGCGCCATTACCATCGTCGTCCACTGCGTACGCGGGGAGATCCATGACGACGTGCAGGAACGGATGAGAATGGGTCTCCTGGGGAACAATTCGGATGGCCGAGATCTTCGCAAAATTCGTGGAAGCGGTGAAATTGATGTTCATCACCCCATCCACAACGTTGATTGGAACCTTCACTTCGTAAAGATTGTCCTTCCCCGCGACCGCGAAGATATCGAGATCATCGATCGCCTTCACCCCTTCGATATCGACGTCGAAAACGCGTCTGCCGGGCGAGGTGAAAAAAATCTCTGCGAAATAGAGCGTCACATCATATGCGCCGTTTGGAACCGGCACAGCATAGGAGAACGGACTTCCATAGCGTTCAGACTGAAAGAGCGGATCGTCGGCCGTCCCTCCAATCGGTTGGGTCGTCGAATAGGAATTGCCGCCGTTAAAGTTCGTGTCGCCCGCCCATGTTAGTCCGACACTATCCGTGAAGACCGGTCCACCGGCGTTGATGCGTACCCCACTTGAATTCGGTGTGCTGGTAGGAGTTGGTGTCGGGGTCGAGGTTGGCGTCGCCGTAGGCGTTGGCGTCGCTGTCGGAGTTGGTGTTGGAGTTGGTGTTGGCGTCGCCGTAGGCGTTGGAGTCGCTGTAGGCGTTGGCGTCGGTGAAGACGTCGGTGTTGCTGTCGGCGTCGGAGTGGGGGTTGGAGTAGGTGTGGATGGGGTCAACGACGTGACCTCGATCGCCGAAAGCTTCGCGAAATTCACGGACGAGGTGAATACGATGTTCAGCACACCGTCCGTGACGACCGCTTCACGAAGGAGCTCATACGCGGCATCTTTTCCAGCAGCTGCGAAGAGATCGAGATCATCAATGGCTTTGACTCCTTCCATGTCGACGTCAAAGACCCGATTTCCGGGTGCGCCGAAAAAGATCTCAGCAAATCGAAGCCGCACGGCGTACGTCCCGTTTGCCACCGGGATGGCGTAGGAGAATGGATTTCCGTAACGCTCGCTTTGGAAGAGCGGATCGTCGACGGTGTTCCCGATCGCAGTTCCGGTGGAGAAGGTGTTTCCCCCTGTGAAATTCGTATCTGCAGACCAAAGACGGCCCTGCGAGTCTGTGAATGCGGGGCCTCCCACATTGATCCGTGTGATCACTGCCCCATCCGGAGTGGGAGTCGGAGTGGGTGTGGGAGTCGGAGTGGGTGTGGGAGTCGGAGTGGGTGTGGGTGTCGGACTAGGCGTCGGAGTCGGAGTTGGGGTCGGGGTAGGTGTCGGAGTTGGTGTCGGAGTTGGTGTCGGGGTTGGTGTCGGGGTTGGAGTGGGCGTCGGAGTTGGAGTGGGCGCTCCGGTCGAAACGATGCGAATCGCCGAAACCTTCGCGTAGTTTACCGAAGAGCTGAATACAATGTTCAGGACTCCATCCGATACTGTTATCGAGTGTGTGGATTCATAAGCCTGATCTTTTCCGGCCGTAGCGAAGAGATCGAGATCATTGATGACTTTGACCCCTTCGACATCGACGTCGAAGATTCTCTGTCCCGGCGCTGTGAAGAAAATTTCAGCAAAACGAAGCGTGACGTCGTAGCTGCCGTTTGGAACCGGAAAGGCGTAGGAGGTAGGAGGATTCCCGTATCGCTCACTTTGGTAGAGCGCATCGTCGGTCGTTCCGCCGATCGCAGAGCCGGTTGTGTATGAATTACCGCCGGAAAAATTGCTATCGGCCGACCAAACAGTTCCTAACCCGTCTGTGTAAGCGGGTCCCCCGGCATTAACTCGTATATCCGTCGCCTGTGCCGCAGCGAGAAGCGGGCAGAACAGGAGAATAGAGAGAAACGTTAGAAGAGAAACATGTGGGCGTAAGTACAACATCCCCAAATTCCAGAGTCGCGCGGATGGCGCACTCTACAATATGGGGAAAAAATTGGTAGTGAAGGCACCCGCCGGCCCAATCCCGCGAAAAGTCTGGGCCGGGCGGTAAACACTAGCGCCGGATGGGGCGCCGCACGGGCTGGCGCTTCTTCTTTTTGACGAGCTTCTTTTTCGCCTTTTTCTTCAGCTTTGCAGCCTGTGTCAGTGACTTAATCCAAGTCGATCCCGATGCGAGATTCTGCGAAAGCGTCGCGCCGGACCCGGTGGGGCTGAGCGACTGCTTCGGCGAGAAAAGTATCGACGAAGAGTTGCTGCATGGACCCACACGGCCGAACACATAGACCTTGCCCTGCGGATCTGCGAGGCGCTTCTGCGTTAACGCGGTGTATGTCGCAGACGACGTCACATTTCCAGCCGGATAGTAGACGCTATCCGAAAGGTCGGACTTGCTCGCGAGCCCTACTTGATAGGCGCAACTTCCCAAACTCGAGTCGCTGACCGAAACCCGCGCTGTAAACGTTCCCGTGCCAGAGCGCCCACTGAACGATGAGAAGATGCTCAGCTTGCTGCTTGGTGCTGTGGTCGTGGGATTTGGAGTTCCCGTCGGGACCGGAGTCGCGGTCGGCGTTGGCGCTGGAGTCGACGTCGGGGCGGGTGTCGCAGTTCCCGTGGGAACTGGCGTGGCCGTCGGAGTCGGTGAAGGGGTAGTTGCCGTTGAGAGGCACCAGGCTCGGAGCGCCAAATAATTTGCGATCTGACTCTTCGAGGTGCTGGAGAATGCAGCGTTGGAGGAGGAGATACTGGAGCTCATGATCGACGCGGTTGAATCGTGTGACGCGCTGAGCGTATGACCGATCTCGTGTGCCAGGACGAGCGGGTCCAAGGTTGAGCCCACTGATTGCTGAAGTCCGTAACTATAGTTGTGTGATTGGCAAACAACTCCCACCCAAGCGAGACCCACCGAACTGCCGTCGAGATCCTTCCCGGAGAAGAGCTGCACGACATCGGCTTGAGGCACACCCCCTTCCGAGTTCACAGAAGTGGTGAACTGATTCAGCAGTGTAGAAGCATTCGTAGAGTTTATCGGCTGCGAGCTGCTGGTGCGGACCCTTTGCTTTACAATGTTGAACTGAAGACCGAGATCGCGCTGATAGATGACGTTTGCGGCGTTGACGACCGATGCGATGTAGGAATTCGTTGAACCACCGTACCGGATGTACATTTCGTAGTCGGCATCGGTTGCAAGATCGATCGCTCTGATCCCCGTGAGCGCTTCACTCATCAACGGTTGCGTTGCTGGAGTGGAGTCGGTCAGCACAGGCAACGCCTCCTCCGTGCAGCTTTTCCCCATCAATGCAGGCGGAGAAGAGCTAACCAAGGCAGCCGCACCCGCATCTGCTCCATCTAATTGCACGATGCCCTCAAGTGGAGCGGATGCATTAGGTGGAAGAAGGCTCACATGCAGTTCAGCATTACCATCTGTGCGATATATGGAACCGGCTGCCGGAACGATCGTCGTTCCAAGATCGGCCCATCCCTGTAGGAGAATGACGGAACTTCCATCGTCAGACTCTGAGCTTTCATCTGTGAAGGAGGCTTCCCAGTTCCGGCTTTGGATCGCGGTGAAGCTTACCTTCATCACTCCGTGATCCGGTGAATTTAACTCTACAGAGAAGCTCGTATCCGCAGCGAGAAGAGCCTCCTGATGGGACTCGCTTCGTTTGAGAAGACTTTGAAACTTTTGGAGATCGCCGCTTACGGCGAGGGGGTCAGCAAATAGGGCGGTAGGAACGAGCAGCGATGCCGCCGCGAGGGATTTCAATAATTGCATCAGAAGATCTGTCCGTATTTCTGTCCGTAACTAAAAAAAGAAAGAAGTTAGATTCCACTTAAACCAAACCGTTCCACCTAACTGAGGGAGATCGATCCATATGGGGAGAGTGAAAAAAAACACTCTAAGGCCGCGCTTGCTTTCGCGGGCTGGAAATTGAGGTGCACTGAGTGATCGGATGTTCTGATTAGGTGAGAGAAGCAGCAGCGGCAAGAAAACAGTGATGTAATAAGTGGCGCGTGATTTGCGCTGGTTCACTTCTTCATTCTCATCGAACCATCGCGTCAAACTGATCACGATTAATCGCGAGATCCAGCTGGTGCGCCGAATACGCAGAGCCGGAGGACTCAACGATCGCCCATTGAACATCCAGTCCGAATCGAGCACGCCGCGCGGGTGGGAGCCATCCGTCAACGCGACTGAAGGTTTCGATCCGCTGGTGCAAAATCGACCGCTTAGTCGCAAGCGCGTCTCCGTTCGGGTCGATTCCGACTGCGCAGCCGATCATACTGTCGGTGCTATAGATATTCTGCGTTGTGAGCATCGTAAACTCGCACGGACCGAAAGGGCCATCGGACATCCCGAATGAATCGCACGAGCTGACGATCTGAAGGCCGTCGATGTTCAGCCCGAGCGGAAGCATCAGGGGTAACGTGAGGTCGAGAAACTTGTCAGGAGGCACGAGCTGCTCGAGGTCACCCGCGATGTCTAGGGGTTTGACGAGGATCGAACCGTCGGTCTGGTTACGAGTCAGCTTGACCCGATACAGCTGACGAAAATGCCGAAGCGAAACGAAAAAACATTCCATGTGATGTGCCCCCCGTTGCTACGAGGGGAACATCAGACCTAAAGCCGCTACTGCCGCTCGATCGATTCGAGAGGGAGAAGAGAGGTGTGAAGGTATCTGGGAGGCAACTAGAGAGAGCGTCCGCAGGGTTTTAGCAGATCATGGCATCGAAATCAGCAGTGGGGGCGGAGCGGCTTTGATCGCGCCTTTTCCGGATGCTATTCACCGTTTTCCTCCACAGCTCTCTGCCATCATACATCTAACTTCTGACGGCTTCTGAACCGCTCGCGTCATCGAGCGGTTTGAGAAGCATCCTCCAACATTTTTGAGGTTCTTCTCTCCAGGAAGGAGAGGGTCATGCAGGAAGCTGACCGCAGGTTGTACCTCGAGGCGAACATCCTTGCCGAGGAGAGCGACTGCTATCTGACTCCGACCAGCTGTTTCCAAAGTGACCTTGCCGCCCGAAGTGATTTGCGGCCGGTGCTTGTTGTCACCGGTGGCGAAGTAGGTGCGGGGAAGAGCGCTCTCGCTCTTGGGCTGGGTGTCGAGCTCGGTGCGATACGCATTCGATGGGATGCGATTCGCAAGCACGTCTTCGGCTATAAGCTTACGGATCGAATTCCCGACGATGAGTACACCCCGGCTAGCGGCGAACGTGTTCACGCGGAAGTCGTAGATCGGGCATATCGGGTTCTTCTCTACGGCTTCCCGGTCATCATCGACGGCTCGTACGTGTTAGAAAGCCGCCGTCTCGCGATTGCCGAGCTAGCCAAAGAGATGAGCATCCCATTCTTCGGAATCTGGTGCAGCGCTTCAATCGATACTCGCCGCGCCCGCGTTGCTGCACGGAAGGATGATGTTTCGGATGCGACTGTCGCCATTTTAGAGCGCAGAGCGTTGGTCCCGGAATTCTCCCCGCGTGACTGGCACCACCTGAGTACCGAGTTGCCGGTGAACACTCTGGTGGACAGTCTGCGTCCGAAGTTCGAAAGATATTTGAAGGGATAGGTGGCGTGCAATCTCGCGCGTCACCTTGTTGGAGGTGCTCTCAACAAAGATGATCGGCAGGTGATGGTGTCGGAACGCTTAAATAACCTGCATCGGAATCCTCGCCGCCGCCGTGCCTGATGCACTGGCGGCGGCGGAGAGTGCTCCCGGTTTAGAGAGCGAAGTACGCGCGCACGCGCGCGGCGACTTTCTCGGGCGTGAAACCGAAGTGTTCGGCGAGATGATTCGCCGGAGCCGAAGCGCCGAAACCATCCATGCCGATGACCAACGTCGTCTCTTCCGTGCCGTTGACGACATCGCGCCATCCGGACGTTGTGCCAGCTTCGATCACGACCGTCTTGCCACCGGGGGGGATGAGACGGCGCCGTTCGCGCACATCCAAAGCGCGGAACCGGTCGACGCAGGGCATCGAAACGACATTTACGCCGTGCGTAGGCGCCAACAGCTTCCCGGCTTCGATAGCGAGCGGTACTTCCGAACCGGTGGCGACGAACGTCACCTCCGGAAAGCCCTCCCCGTATACAATCGACGCGCCGTACGCGATCTGCGATTCGGCACCTCGTTGACGGACGATCGGAGGCAGGTTCTGCCGCGTCAGGGCGATCACGGTCGGTCCTTGGTGTTGCAACGCCGCCTCGAAGGCCAAAGCGACTTCGACGCCGTCCGCCGGCCGCCAGACTTGAACGTTCGGAATCAGCCGCAGGGTGGCGAGCTGCTCGATGGGTTGATGAGTCGGCCCGTCCTCGCCGACCGCGTAGGAGTCATGCGTGCCGATCACGATGATCCGGATCTTGGAGAGCGCCGCCAGCCGGATCGCCGGAAGCGCATAACTCGTGAAGATCAGGAAGGTAGAGCCGAAGGGCAACCAACCGGACAGCGCGAGGCCATTGCAAATCGAGAGCATCGCGTGCTCCCGCACGCCGAAGCGGATATTGCGTCCGGAATGGCTGCCGCGCTGGAATTCGCCGAGCGCCGTCAAATACGTCATGACAGAGGGGTTGAGATCGGCCGAGCCGCCGACCAACCACGGCACGTGCTTGGCGAGCTCGTTCAGCACGATGCCCCCGAGCTTCCGCGTCGCGACAGAGGCCGGACTCGGAAGCGCGGCCAGAAGCAGTTCGCGAATGTTCGTCGGAACGTCTCCGCGGAGCTGATTGTCGAGTTGCGTCGCAAGCGCCTCATTGGCGGCGCGCCACGCCAGGTACTCGCGTTCCCAGGTCCCATACGCCGCCGCCGCTTCTTCGGCGCGGCCGGAGAACGACTCGCGAACCGCGCCAGGCACGTCGAACGCTTCGGCCGACCACTGAAGGCCATTACGCAGTCCCGCCAATTCCTTCGGGCCGAGCGGGGCACCGTGAGATTCGGCGGAACCGCACTTCTCCGGCGCGCCCATGCCGATCTTCGTACGCTGGATGATCAGAGTAGGCTGGCTCGTCTCAGCGCGGGCCGCCCGGTAGGCCTGGTCGAGCGACTCAATGTCGTGGCCGTCGACAGTCCGGACGACCCAACCATATCCCTGAAACCGCATGCGAACATCTTCCGTATGCGCCAAGTCGGTGGAGCCGTCGATGGAGATGCCATTCGCATCGTACAGTGCGATCAGATTGTTCAGTCGGAGGTGGCCCGCAAGGGCGCACGCTTCATGGCTAATGCCCTCCATCATGCATCCGTCTCCCAGGGAGACCCAGACTTTGAAGTCGAACGGAGCGTGATCGTGCGTGTTGTAGGTCGCCGCGTACAGCTTGCCCGCAATGGCGGCGCCGACGGCGTTCGCGATCCCTTGGCCCAGCGGTCCGGTGGTTGCTTCCACGCCTTGGGTAAGCCCGACTTCGGGGTGACCGGGCGTGATGCTTCCGAGCTGCCGGAATTTGCGCAAGTCATCGAGGGTGATGGCGTAGCCAGCGAGATGTAACGTCACGTACAGGCCGGCAGAGGCGTGGCCGTTCGAAAGAAAGAAGCGATCGCGGTTGATCCAGTTCGGCCGCGTGGGGTCGTAGCGAAGATGGCCTCCCAAGTAGAGGGTGGCCAGTGATTCGGCCATTCCCATCGGGGCGCCCGGGTGCCCCGAATTCGCTCTTTCAACAGTCTCTGCCGACAGCATGCGAATTGCATTAGCTGCCAGCGTAATCTGACCGACATTTACGCCGGTCATTGCACTAGTCATGGTGAGTCTCCTTATTGCCATCCGGCCCGTTAACTTTCGGTTCCGGAATCCGCAGGGGCGCGGGTGCGCCACTCCAGATTCCAGACAGATCGAAACGGGGTTGGATGAGCCAATTGGAGATAGAACCTTACACACCACCACTGCCTTCAATCCGCGGACGAGCGGGGAGAAGGTGAGCGGAATTATTCTGCGCGACCAAGTAAGGAGAGATCACACCTGCTTCCACGTGATCGCAGGGCGATGTAGCGTGCGGATGCCGAGAGACGGGATGTCTATTCATCCCGAAAAGTCGGAGCGAACATTATCAGAATCAGCGAGTTAGGGCATCTCTGCAGAACCGTCGATTTTGACCGCCTTATTGAACGGTGTAGAATCACCGTTCTCGCCTATCAAACTCCGATCACGGCAGTTCTTTTCGATCTACATCTGTGTTTGAAGCACACACTCGCCCATTCGCAACGCATCGCTTTTGCGTGAGGGCGCAGTGCTGAGAAAAGGTTCTGGCTCTCTGGATCGAACTCGAAAGCCTCGACGGCGGCGTATGCCAGCTGTTGCCGCGGCTTTTGAAGACGGGCCAAGGAGCCGTCATTTATGAAAAGAAGACTATTTCTGCTGCCCGCTCGGCGGAAGCAGAAAATCACGGACTGGGTGTTGAGAGCTCTGTATGAGCTGCTCTTCACCGATATCCACACGCACCTCGTACCGAGCCAAATGAAAGCCCTGTTTTTCTCGGGCTTCATCCAACTGCTCAATTATCATTACCTGCATGCGGAGTTCCTTCGCGCCAACCCCGAAGTTGCCGAGGCCGACTTCATGTCCTGGTCGCCGAAGAAGCGGGCGCGGGCCATCTGGCAGACCCTCTTCGTCGACAACTCGCCGCTCAGTGAAGCGTGTATGGGCGTCATCACCGTCCTTACCGCCTTCGGCCTGAAGCCCAGCATGGGCTTCAACAAGATCAACGCGTGGTTCGAGAAGCAGTCTCCCAAGAAGCAGGTCACTCGCGTTCTGCGCCTCGCCGGCGTTCGCGAGCTGTACATGACGAACGATCCGCTCGATCCGAAAGAGTGGCCGCTGATCGAGAAGGGGCTGCATCTCGCGGACGAACGGTTCATCCCGGTCAACAGACTCGACCGGATCGTCGTGCGGTACGCCGACCACATCGCCGCCCTGCAGGCGCGCGGGTACGAAGTGACCGAGAAGCTGACGGCGAAGACGATTGCCGAGCTGAAACGCTTCGTGCGGGAGACCTGCGACATCATTCATCCGGCCTACCTCGCGCTGTCGCTGCCTCCCGAGTTCGAATACGAAACGAAACAAGGCGGCTGGGTCGGGCAGATGGCGCGGCTGTACCGCGAGGTCGTTCTCGAGTCGGCGAAAGAGCTAAAGCTGCCCGTTGCCATCATGGTTGGCGTCATCCGTGGCGTTAACGACAAGATCGGCGACGCCGGCGACGCATCCGGGAAGTGGGACCTCCGTTCCCTGGGCAAGATGGCGAAGGACTATCGCGACGTGAAGTTCATCGTCACTGTGCTGTCGCAGGAAAACCAGCGCGAGCTCTGCGACTACGCTCGCAAGTTCGGGAACCTCGTCATATTCGGCTTGTGGTGGTTCAACAACACCTACGAGCAGATCCGCCAGGTTACTGAGTGGCGACTTGCGCTGCTCGGCCTCACGTTCGTTCCGCAGCACTCTGACGCGCGAGTCCTCGAACACTTGATCTATAAGTGGCAAACTGCCCGCGAAGTGATGGCGGAAGTCTTCGCCGAATACTACATCCGCCTCGCCATGCGCGGCGGCGACGTCACCCAGAAGAGCATCCGGCGCGACATCAAGAAGCTGTTTGATGGCACGCTGATCGCGCCGAACGCCAAAGCCGCCTAGCGGCGCGGTTCATCGAAGGAAGAATATCCGGAGGCCGGTCGCCGACCTGCCTCCGGGATTCGCTCAGCACAGCTCTCGCATCATTGCGGCAACGGGGCGGAAGGCGAGATCAGCGGCTCACCGTCGATCTTCTCATCCCTCAGCATCTGCCAAAGCTTCGCCGGAATCTCGACATGATTGAGATTCCGATAGTTCTCCTGAACCTCACGAGGATTACGCGGCCCCATGACAATCGTGTGCACAGCCGGATTTGCCGCCACAAACTGCATCGCGATTGGACGGAGTGACTCGAATCCGAAGTATTCGGCGATGTCCCACATTTTTCGCGCCCGTGTAATCTCCAGCTCTGTTGCTGTCCTATAGTTACAGAAGATTGCGGACGCTTCTTTCTTTCGCGGGTCATCGGACAAGATGCCCCCGGCATATGGTCCGAGGATGTGAAGCTCGATGCCGAGTCTCTCGAGCTGAGGAGAGATGTCGAGCACATCCTTCTGAAACATCAAGCTGTACTGTGTCACACTAAATACATTCCAGATCCGATCTGACTTCTCGAGAAGCTTTCGGAGGATTCCGACCTCTTTACAGCCGACCCCGATCTTCGAGACGAACCCTGCTTGCTGTGCTTCAAGTGCCGCTTGAAGTGAGCCTTTTGCCGCCGGCTGCTCGACAGATCCGTGATTAATCAGATGCCAGTAGGTCTCAAAATCAATTCCTAGCTCGGCCATCGCATCGGGAGGATCGTGCAGGACTAAACCGTGAATATGCGCCGTGCGTGTTTGTGAGATTGACGACGCGATAATCAGCAATGTCTCTTCGTAGCCGAAGCACCAACGCTCAACGAGCGAGCTGGCCGGCGCGGCAAGATTCCAAAGTCCATCGGGTTGCGAGCTCTTCATCCCGGGAAGCTTGGGAATAACGCCCCGACCGATCTTTCCCCAATACCGGAGCGTACTTCGAACCTGCGGCGAGAGCGTCTCGCAAACTAATCCATAGTTCCTTTCCTGTTCGCCGTATCCGTACAGCGGTGCGCCTTCGAAATCGTAGATCCCGAGTCTCAGGCTTTCCTCGATAACCGGCTGGAGGTCGGAGATGGTGGCGGGATGATCGAGGAAGAGGCCTCCACCGGGTCCTGCGATCCCCTGACGAATGCGCTTTTTCGAATTATTCGATGACATCGGGACGAGATACTCCGTTCGTAAAAAGCAGTTGTTCGGCAGACTCGTCGGCGCAGAAAACGACTGCTGCAGTCCACCACTCCAATGTTTCCAGCTCAAAGTCCGTATTGGAGATCACCGCAGACGGAGTTTCCCGCCAGCGGGGGGAAAGCTGCTCAACAACAGCGGTTGAGATTTGGCCGCATGCAGCGATCGGATCACCGACCCGAGGACTAACATGCTCGTAGTCAGTGTCAGGGTCCCAGACGGTTGAAAGGGCACCGGCAACTTGCTCAATCCGATAGGGAGAGCGAACGATCTTCGAGGCGAGTCTTCCTTCAAGTCTCGCCACCGGAGAATTGCCGCCACAAATGGCGATCCGGTTTCCATGCCCGCAGTAAAGCATGGCCTCAACCAGATCCTGCGAGAGTGGCTTCGGGAGTTGCGGCTGCGCTCCGGCTCCGATTCGGATCAGGATGTTGGCGTACGGCGCTTCATCATCGGTGCCGAGAACGAAATCCGCTGCAGCCGCAAGACCGTACCATGCACGTCGATCAATCTGCGTTATAAACTGCTTCGGAAGCTCGGGATGATATTGGTGGATGAGATCTTCGTACCGGGGTATCACCGTACTGTCGCGCTCATACCCTAACCGATCGCGCTCTTCGGGCTTCATCACGATCGCCACAATCTGCTCTCGAGCGGGGAACGAACCGCCAGCGGCGATCTTCCGCAGAACAGATTCGACCGTTCCACCGGGCACGAAAGCGTAGTTGGGATTGATCCCTTTCTGCGGCCCGAGTCCATCCATGATGGCGACGGTCAGATTACGCTTTGGGCCTCCGAAGAGGAGCCGATCGAAACCGGGCGCGATTCGGAAGATTCCGGGGACGGAGTTATTGAACATAGCAGGGGGATCTATTGGGGAGCGCAAAAGTCGGGGCGTCTTCCGTAGAAACGCCGAGGATTTTCGGAAAAGAGTTTTGGAGCGAGACGCTGCTGACCGCTACGCACGAGCCAGTGAAGGTGCAGCGCAATCGCATCCGCGTAGGTTCCACGAAGGGCGGACACCGGATAGTCGCTTCCAAACACCAGCCGCTCGGCGCCGAAACACTCAAGGGCGTGGTCATAGAACGGAAAGTATTTCTCGGCAGGTGTCCCCGGCGACGCTTCACCGGAAAGTGCCGACAGCTTCATCCAGAAATTCGGTCTCCGCGCGAGCTCTTGAATTGCTGAGCGCCAGCGCTTTGTTGGGCGTCCGGTGTCGATATCAATCGGCTTTAAAAGATGATCGCCCATGATCAGGAGGGAAGGGCCAAGCTTGTCAAAAGCACGAATCGTCTCTTCAAGCTGGTCGGGATTCCGCTCGCGGATGAGCCATTCAAGATGGAGGTCGTATTTCGGCAGGAGATTCGCCGCTTCGAGAAATTGCTTCGAATCAAGAATGCCCGCGCCATGGTCTTGCGGCTTAATAATGCGAATCCCGGAGACGCACCCGGAATTCGCGAGAGCGCGTAGACGCGGCTCGACAGATCTCCCCTCCTCGAGGTTTGCGCTAACAACCGCCGATGAAAGGAACCCGTTCTGTTTCACCCATTCGATAAACCGATCGGCCTCAGCGTCTCCGCCGTCCTGCGGATCGAGAGCCTGAATGATGACGGCGCGAGCTATTCCAGACTCTTCAAGCAGTGGCTTCAACCGGCCCGGATCGTAGTCCTGTTCGAGAATAGGGCCTGCGTTTCGGAGCCAAGGGGTATGATCGACGAGCCAGCCATGAAGATGGCAATCCCATGCGTCAGAGGGAACAAGCTCAAGCTCTCGGAACAGGCTCGAAAGGTACATCGTGCCGGTTTACTCCAACAAGGGGTCGAAGGAAATCAGGAAGGGACAGCGAAGAAATGATTCGAGACTTTGAAAACCAGAGAGGCCCGAAGGCATAAAAAAAGCGGGGGATAACCCCCGCTTTCAACACTCGATTGTTCGAGATGTTATGCCCGGCGGCGTCGAGCCATCATGCCGAGAACACCCGAGCCGAGAAGCAGCATCGTTGCCGGCTCTGGAACTGGCTCGCCAGCAATCAGGCCGTTGCCGTAGCCACCGCTGGTAGCAAACTGCGCGCCGTTCTGCGTATCGAGAACCTGAACCGGATTCCAATTCACGAAGCTGACCGAGTGGGTCGCGCTCGTGGGAACGAAGTAAGAAGCAAGCGCTCCTCCGAAGGTGGCAACACCCGCGGTGAACTGTCCGCCTGTTCCTGCCGCTGTCAAAAGAATCTGACCGACGGTGAAATCTACAGAGAGCAGAAGGTTGTCTGCGAGATCGAATGCCTCGACCTTTCCGCCGGAAGTCGCTTGCGTGTAGACGCCAGGAACAACCGTTGTTACGGTGCCGGTGAGCGCTACGTTCGTGATTTTTACTTTTCCGATCGCATCAGCGGCCGGAAGAAAATCGCCCCAATTGAGAAAGCTGCTAAGAGCTGCGGCACCAGCTGTCTGGAAGACACTGCCTGCAGTGATCTCCATTGCAACCCCGGGATCCGCATCGCCCGAATAATCGAGAGCGGTAACCGGAAGCGCGGACGCTTGTGAGGTTGAAAGAACAATTACAGCAACGAGTGCCGCAATAAGATTACGAAAGAGTTTCATCCTGATCTCCTGAACTGAATAGGATAGTAGCGGCGTGACTTATCTTCCTCTTTCTTAAAATACGCAACATTTGCGGAAATTGATTTTGCCTCAGAGTCTAATAAAGCGGAGCTGAGGCATGAAAGCCGACAGCAATAGTCGGAAAAAGAATTGCTGAGTCCGCTATCTACTTTTCACCCTTTTACACGGCCCCTCCCGCGCCGGGTACGGCCTCAAATGAAATCGAAAAGGCTAAACTGGAAAACATCTTTGGAGATTCATAACCGGCGGCATAAGGACCACAGCTCCGCTAGCTGAGCGGGCCTACGCCGTGATCTTGAAGATCCACGGTTTCGCCTCGTCCTGCGTGAAACCGACGGTGAGCTGCGGGGCGAGCTTCTTCGCAATGAGCTGATTTACGGCCTCGTTCATTCCCTCGGCGACGTGAAACTCGACGAGTTCGGGCTTTGCCCAAAGGGCCGCATCTGCCAGTGTAAGGCAGAGCTTTGCGCAGACACCCTGATGCTGCCGTCGCGGCAGGGTAAACAGGTCGAAGATGAACATCCGGTCATCTCGGATCTGGTAGAACGCATGCCCGACGACTTCGTATTGTTCGTCGCCGATCTGCTCAAGAAGCATCAGACCGCTGTAGCCGCGCAACTGCAAGCTCTCGATCCAGGTCGTTTCGTCTTGGGCTAGAATATCTCCGGCCATCGCGACGAACTTGGACGTGGGGGGGGCGTGCCGGAGCGCGAAATGAGTGTGAGCTCGCATGAGCTTTAAGACTTTTTCACGCTTCGGTTCAGTACCAAACAGGCTGGCGATGATCGTCGCGCCACCGTCGGTGAAATGGCTACCACTCTTGCTTAACATCAAAAACCTCCAGGTTTAGCCTCGAGCCTGAGGCAAAACCGGCGCTTGAGAGCTGCTCGAATCGAGGGATGGGAAAAAACGGAAGGGCGAGGAAATGTGCGTCAGTTGCTCTTTGAAAGCAACCGATCCGGCGAGTGGTGCGGCTCTACCAAGCTCCGTTACACTGCCCTACACTCAACAGATGAGTAATGTTCGACAATCAGGATGGCTTCGAAGCTTCATCGGAGCATCGGCCGTGTTCCTCGCCGCTGCACTTGGCCTCGATAGCCTACATGCAGAAGTATTCCGGTACCGAGACGAAGCGGGCCGGGAACACTTTGTCGACAGTGCCGAGAAAGTGCCCGAGCAATTCCGCGATGCGGCGCAACCGTCCAAAGGACGCGTTAGCAAACTTCCCTCCCGAGATTACGAGAAGCAGGAGCGAACATCTCCTTCTTTCGCAGCTGGCTCGACGAAGGTGACGATGTTCGTCACCAGCTGGTGTGGCTACTGCAAGCAGGCCGAGGAGTTTCTAAAATCGAACGGGGTCAATTACGAGCGCTACGACATCGAGCGGGACTCGGTCGGTCGCAAAAAATATGAAGCACTGGGTGGCGGCGGATTTCCGCTCATTCAGATCGGCTCGAAAGTGATTCGCGGCTTCGATAAGAGAGCGATCGCTGAAGCGCTTGGGACAAAAAAGAAGCGCCCGAAGCTCGATCGTACGTAAAAACTCCGCGAGAGGGCCATCCCTCCCGCGGAGCACAACTACTGCTTGTTAAAACTTCTCACTGCAGGTTGCTGCGTCAGCTGAGGTGCAGTTCAGGGTGAATGTCGTCGGTGCAGCGCAGGTAATCGAACAAGCGGTTGCAAGATGACCATTTACCGTCAGATCATTCCGAGTTGAACTGAACACATTTGGGTCACCGGTCGGCGCGAATCCGACTGCCCCCTGTCCGCCTACTCCGGTGAGAGTCACCGCATTACCTGATGAGGACAGAGCAGTCGTCGTGACGCCGCAAAGTCCAGTTCCGGTGTACGTCTTGTTCTGGAGCCCGAGGCATCCTCCGCCCGTCCCGCCGGCTTGAAGGGTCGTCGTCGTCGATGTCGTAACGCCGGTGCCCGGATTTGTCCCGCGGACAGCTGTTCCAATGTATCGAATTCTGCACGACGGATTCGATGTGCACGGTCCGGTGCTCGTAATATTTACATCTGCTGAATTGTCGTTATCGTCATTGACTTGATCGTACTCAATGCGGGTCGAAAACGTACAGGCGTTTCCGGGACCGCCCGCGAACGTCAGCCCATTTGCGTCAACGGAGAATCCGTTTTCCCCCACGGCATTGCCGAGATACGTGACGGACCCATCATTGAGAGTAATCGCGGTTTCGTTTTGTGCGACGTTATGCGTGAACGATAGGGTCTGGGAAGGTGTAGTGAGATTGCAGGTGTTTTCATTCAGCGTAATCGCACCCGTCCAGATGCCCGCGAGAAAGCGCGCGTCATCGTCATCCCCGCCATCTCCACAGCTCGCAGCGAGAAGACAAATCGCAATTGGTGCGTAGTATTTTAGCCTGTTCATAAAATGCCCCTATGGGTTGAGTTCTTTTGATTCTGTCGCGTTTACGCCGCAGCGATATGGGGGAGGTATGATTGCTGTCACGGTGTGCAACGAACACGGCAACGACTCGGCTGAGCTCGTCTGTTTTCGGAAGGATGCTTTTCAATTGATCCCGATCCGTTCATGCTCGTCCGTGGTCACCACTTTCAGCTGCGGATGCGATCTCTTCGACTCATACTGCCCATCCTCATTCTGGTCGGCTTAACATCGTGCGACGAAGATCTTGTCTGCGATCCTTTCGATATTTTCCACTGTTGCGACCCGAGCCTTCAGCTCTTCTGTCATGAACGTTACGGAACATTTGCATCCGGACGGGCTGACTTTACCTCTGCGCTTAAGCGGCTTGAGCGGGCGGTAAAGCCAACCAAGCGGAAGAGAACGCCGGGAGTCGCCGGAGCATGGAATCTTTCTCTGAAATTGAAGAGGGGAACCTGTGCGGGTGCACCGAAGAAGGTCGATGCAGGGGCGTTCGTAACTCAGAACAAGCTCCGTTCAGCTTTCACAGTTCCCGGAGTGGGAATATTTTCCGGCGCGGCGAATCGATCGAGCCGGTATGGTTGATGTTGAACTGGCCGGCCGCGACT
>CAYOAK010000033.1:0-22653 GCA_964401925.1 uncultured Bdellovibrionales bacterium
CGGAGTTGTTAGGAAGAATGCAACGGCATTGTGCCCGTACCACCACTGCACCAAGGCATCCTGAATTCCGGCGAATACCGGATAGCTCTTCCAGAGCGAGATTGGAAAGGCGAGGGAGTTGACGATGTGCAGTACAGCGACCGTCAGGACAGTCGCGATATAGAACCAGATTGAAACATAAATATGTTTCTCCCGGCGCCTCGCGATCGTCCCGAAGAGATTTATCGCGAAAACCACCCAAATGAGAGTGATTGCGATGTCGATCGGCCACTCGAGCTCCGCATACTCTTTTGAGCTCGTGATTCCGAAAGGGAGCGTTATAGCGGCCGAAACGATGATCGCCTGCCAACCCCAGAAGTGAATCTTGCTCAGCAGGTCGCTGAGCATCCGTGCTTTGCAGAGGCGTTGCAGCGAATAATAGACGCCGGCGAAAATGGTGTTTCCGGCGAATGCGAAGATTACCGCATTGGTGTGGACCGGACGAAGCCGGCCAAAGGAGAACCACGGCAAACTGCCGTTCAGCGGCCAATACGCAAGTTGCGCGGCAAGGATAACTCCGACGAGCATTCCGACCACGCCCCAAAGCAGAGTCGCGATCACAAATTTTCTGACTATGTCGTCGTCGTAGAAGAACCGATCAGGCTCTCCCTTTAACGGTGCGGCGTGGTGATCCATCGGCTCCGAGTGTTAACGGTTAACGGTTAGTGTTAACCGTCATGAACAGTTCACCTCGTCTGCACCGCTCATTCGGCGCAAAGAGGGAGAATCGTTCGTCCGAACCGCTATTCAGCAAGATGCTTGCCATGGCAGATCGGCGGAGAGGACACGCGGCCTGCTTCGTCGGGAAGTCGAAGCGCCATGCTATGCGGAATGACTGAAAATAACGCCGCTATAAAAAGCAGCGCCGCCCGGACGCGGGGAGAACTAAGCCGAGGATAATAGCGGAGCGAGAAGCTCGGACAGATTCCGACGATGGAGAGAATCGGCAACGTTCCGACCCAAAACACGAACATAATCGAGAGCGCGCCCACTACCTGCCCAGCCCCGAGCGCAACCGCCAAGAACGCGTAAAGCCATCCGCATGGCAGAAGGCCGGTAAGAACGCCGATAATCAGAGGGAAAAGGCGGCGAAAGGCGCGTGCTCGCTGGGCAATAAAGATGCTGACACGGTGAACCGGTGAGCGGCCGAGAGGCCGAACAATTCTCCACGCGAGCAATAGAAGCATCAACGCGCTGGCAAGGAGCGAGACTTTGTTAAGGCTAACGATAAAACCGTTAAGCAGCTCGCCGAGCAGACCCACAGCCGCGCCAAGAGCCAGATAGGTGGCAAGCCGCCCACCATGAAACAGCAGCAGGCCACGGGTAATCCGGCCGCCGTCGGCCGCCACGAAAGCGAATCCGCCGCACATCGCTGCACAATGCGAACTGCCCAGGAGACTTGCACCAAGAACCGGTACTAATGGTAGGGACAGAACTGGTTCTAAAATTGCTAACATCATCTCCTGGGCGACATGACAATTGGCAAGGAACAGGCCAGGCCCGATTTGGAGACAGGTCTTGGAGATCCCGGCAGTTCAATATCGCCGATGCAAGCACTGCGACGAACCAGTTCCTGAACCGGGGCGAGATTATTGCTGTTCCGGTTGCGAAGCGGCCTTTCAGATCCTGTCAAATCTGGACGGCGGTAAGTACTACAGCGCGAGAGCCGGAACCCCACCCGATGAACAGAGCCGCTCATCGGCATCGCACGCAGCCGAGCAAACAATCTCCGAGCTGGATCCGGAGGCTCTCAAAGTCCAGTTCCAAATCCACGGCATCCATTGCGCCGGATGTGTTTGGCTACTCGAAAGCCTGCCTGAACGGGTCCCCGGAATTCTGAAGGCACGCGTCAATCTGGCACAAGGCGCAATTCAGATTGATTATCGTCCTGCTCACATCCCCCTCCCCCTGCTGCAGAAAACAATTGAGGGGCTCGGATACCGGCTGTCTTTCAGGAAAGAACCAGCGAGCCCCGACTCGGAAAGCCGCACAAACCTCTACCGGATAGGCGTCGCTGCATTTGCATCTATGAACACCATGATGCTCGCAGTGTCGCTCTTCCAGGGTTTTTATTCTGGTATCGACGCAGATACGGCCCATCTTTTCCGCTGGGTGAGCTTCGCACTCACCGTGCCGGTCGTGACCTTCTGCGCGTGGCCCTTCTACCGGAATTCGATCGCGGGAGCTCGTCTTCGAACAATTCACATCGACCTGCCGCTCTCGCTTGCGATCATCGCGGCATTCGGACTGAGTTCGTGGAACACGATCAACTCAAGCGAGTATGTTTACTTCGATTCTGTCTGTGCTCTGGTCTTTCTCCTATTGTGCGGCCGCTGGATTCAGGCGCGTGCGCTTGCGCGCGCACGAAGCGAAAGCGCAATTTCATGGACGCTTATCCCGACGACGGCTGTTCGCCTCAGCGGATCCTCTGAAGAGGAGGTCGACGTGGCCAACTTGAATGAGAACGATCTCATTCGAGTGGCGCCGCTCGATCGGTTCCCGGCCGATGGAACTATCGTCGCAGGAAGAAGTTCTGTCGATAACGCCGTCCTCACTGGTGAATCACTGCCCCAGATCCTGGAGCCCGGGACAGAGATTTCCGCGGGCACGCTGAACTTGGAAGCCCCGGTAAGCGTGCGAGTTCGTTCGGCGGGGCAGCAGAGCCGTGTGGGAAGAATTCTCAAGGAGATTGAATCTCAACCGCGTCCCGATTGGGGCGTCGTGGGGTTCGTCGATCGGGCGAGCGCTTGGTTCACCCTAACTGTAATTCTTGGGGCAGCAATCGGCGGATTATGGTGGCTTCAATATGACGGGCGGCGTGCGCTCGAGGTTGCGATAACCTTTCTGATTGTCACTTGCCCATGCGCACTCGGCATCGCGACACCTCTCGCACTCGGAATCGCTCTCGGACGCGGCGCGCGGCGGGGAATCTTCGTGAAATCCGTTGAATCACTCGAGAGAATCGTCCAAGCACGCAGCGTATTCTTCGACAAAACCGGAACACTGACGGAGAGCGAACTGACGGTGACGGATGTGGCCTTCACCCGCGGCGCCGAGAAGGCACGAATTCTGGCGCTTTCCGCAACTGAATCATCTCATCCCGTTGCCAGGTCTGTTCGGCATTTTGCTCAGGCAAAAACCGGCTCCACCGCGTCGGTGAAAGACTTCCGGCAAGTCCCCAGCCGGGGGGTGGAATTGCTGGAAGAGGGCGAAGTCGTGGCGCGACTCGGATCCGAGCTCTGGATGAAGGAGCTGAAGCAGGTTTTCCCCGAGGATCTCCGCGAACGCGCGGAATCCTCCGATGCATCCGGCGCATCGCTGGTGTTTTTCTCCGATGTAACCGGCCATGTCAGCGCGATTTTTTTCTTACGCGATACCATAAAGCTCGGGGCTGCTGAGTTGATCGAGACGCTCGCGAGCGAAAACCGGGAGATATACTTGCTCTCTGGAGATCGCCGTGACGCAGTTCAGCATTTGTCGGAACGGCTCCGAATTCCGTCGGCCAATACACTGAGCGAATGCTCGCCCGAGCATAAAGCCGCCGTCGTCGCGGCGCATGATAGAACATGTTTCATCGGTGATGGGGTAAATGACGCCCCCGCTATGCGAGCGGCGGGGGTCTCTATCGGGGTGACCGGCGGCTTTAAGGCGGCACTCGAGGTCGCTGATATCTTTGTCTCCGCAGGCGAGATCGCCGATTTGCGCGAAGTGTTCGCCGCCTCGAAGCGCCTCCTCAAGGTCGTGCACAGAAATCTGATCTTCTCCGTCATATACAACGTCATAGGCGGAGCGTTAGCATTGACCGGTCAGATGAACCCGCTCATTGCCGCGCTCTTGATGCCGGCGAGCAGCCTAACTGTCATCGCACATTCAATGGCGTCGAGAACCTTTACGAGAAAAGAATAATGGGAATCATCCTCGTTCTGCTCCCAATTTCGATATGCCTCGCAGTTGCGGGATTGGCTGCATATCTCTGGTGCGTACGAACTGGTCAATACGAGGATCTTGATGGGCCGGCCGTACGGGTATTATTTGATGAAGCCGGCGAAAGGGTCGTCAAAGGCTCGAACGAGTGATGGACTCATTTCGGGGGCGTCCCGGCAGCCCCGCGCCAATGAACGATCCGATCGCAATGAATCCGGAGGACCGACTCCACAGCTGCGTGAATGTCCTCCGTCACCGCAATAATCTTCGGCGCTCCGTCCCCCGCTATAAGCTCGAGCATGCCGACGAGTTCATCGGGATTAATGTTGGTGCTGACCGTAATCACCACTGTTAACCCCCGAAGATCGTCGGGCGGCGGAATCTGACCCTTCAGCTTGAGCGCACGAAGTTTTTTCATCGCCTCCAGACGTGCAGAATGAAGAGCAGCGGAGAGCGCTTCCGGGGAAGCCTTGCAGAGCGGCGAAACCCACGTCGCGTCCTTTGATCCCGCGACATATCCGATCAGCTCCCCTGCTGGATCGAATACGGCCGCTATCGGATAAGTCCGGGGAATTACTCCGAGAGAAGTCGCAACCTCGCGGGTGAGCGATTCACTTTCGCCCCCCACGCCAATGACGAGGAGCTTTCCTAGCTCGTCAACGGTGAACAGGGAGCTAAGGTTCCCGTTGCTCCTGAAGTTTTCGTCCTCCATACACCCTCCAGACGCCCGCTTGAGGAACGTTTAACAGTCGAGTTGAGACAGCAATGATCATACCAACGGGTTCACTTCCCCGGTTGAGCCAGGTATGATTAAGGGGAACCGCACCGTTTACTGAGAAAAATTGCCGACTGAACCGGAGCTATCGAGTGTGACCGCGCACGAGGGCGTCCTCATCGTCGATCATAATAAAATGATCCTCTATGCTGACCGCCGAACATGCGAGATCTTGGGAGTTACACTGCAGGACCTGATAGGGCAGCATTGTAGCGCCGCTCGCTCCTTCCTTCCGTGCGCCGAAGAAGCTTGCCAACTTTCAAGCGACTGTCGTCTCTATCAGTTGCCGGAGGGCGAATCCTCGGGGCGCGAGAATGCGGCGGCTCATTTCGAAAGCAAAGCACTGCGCGGCCAGGATGGTCAGCCTGTAGCGACCGTCCATATCGTCACCGTGCCGGAAAAGGTCCCCGGAGAGGCGCCGGGCGAATCGACGACTGAGTTTTGCGGCATCACCGGCGGATCGGCGGTCATGTGCCGGATGTTTGAACTTATCGAGCTCGTCGCAAAGACAAATGTGAGCGTCCATATCTCCGGGGAGAGCGGAACCGGAAAGGAACTGGTCGCCGAGGCGATCCACAAATTGAGCGACCGTTCAGGAAAGCGCCTTGTCCGAGTGAACTGCAGCACCATCCCTGCGACCCTTTTGGAGAGCGCGCTATTTGGGCACGTGAAGGGCGCCTTTACCGGCGCTCACAAAGAGAGCCAGGGATTTGTCGAGTATGCCGACGGAGGCACTCTTTTCCTTGATGAAATCGGAGACGTCTCACTGGAAGTCCAGGTGAAACTTCTTCGGCTTCTGCAGTCGCGAGAGTACCAGCGCGTCGGCGATGCTCAGACACGCCGCGCCGATCTGCGGATTATCACCGCGACCAATCAGGATCTCCGGGAGCTGATCAAGTCCGGCAAGATGCGCGAGGATTTCTATTACCGGATCAATGTTTTCCCGATCGCGGTTCCGGCGCTGCGTGATCGCGGCGAAGATCTTCCGCTTCTCGCAGCTCACTTCGTCAGAATGTTCAATGCCCGCTTCAGCAAGAATATCTTAGGCACCTCGCATTCAGCTCTCGACCTTTTACAAGGCTATGATTGGCCGGGGAATGTCCGCGAGCTTGAGCATGCAATCGAACACGCGTTCGTGAAGGCATCGAACGGGTACCTTCAGGTGGAACATCTCCCGGAACATGCGCTGCGCTCGAAGTCTGCCGCGAGTAACGTTTCGTTATCCGAAGAAGAGGTGCGCGTTGTCCGAGCACTCACAGAAACCTCGGGCAACGTTACTCGCGCGGCGGAGATACTCGGCTATAGCCGGGTCACTCTCTGGAAACGAATGAAGCTCTTTGGGATTAGCCGCAATGGCGTTGTTGAACGTTCCGGCTCTATTGCTTCGACCGATTCGGAATAGCCTGCATCTTCAACCACCCGGGCGGCGAGGAACGGGAATCTGGATCTCCATTAGGGTCGTCGGCGCCGAAGCAGGACTTTTTTCGGTAAAATATGAGGGCCGTCATAATTGGCGCCACCGGACTCTGCCATCTTTGACTCAAATACTGTTCATTTTAGACGTCAGCGAGGGTAATTCGAAGACCGCCGTCCAAGGATCGTTCGGATCTGCGGACGTGCGTTGAAATTCTGTTCAAAGGTTGCTCCGGCCGGGGTTCTGCCCACTCTCATTCGAATGACGTGTGAGAGTGGGACACTTCCCCTTCGGAGAAAATAAATTGCGTTTACTAGCCATCGTTGGCTCGTTGACCTTGGCCGGCGCCGCGGTATTTCTGGCCGGTTTTCTGATCATGATGTTATCGCCTCGCCGCTGGGACTATGTGTATGTCTCGGCAGGTCCGTTCGCCTTCGTTGCGGACGCGATTCAGAACATCGCTGCCTCACGGCGGCCGGTCGGAACGCGAGATGAAGAGCTGCGCCGTCTCGAATGGGTAAGCCGCTTTCACTCCGCGACACATCGGCGGGCATCTGCTGTGTGGCCAAAGCCTAATCCGCCCTACACGAAAGTGTTTGTCCATTGCATGGACCCGAGAAAGCCGAAGCATCTGACGGACGGCCTCGGACGGGACACCTATACAATCTCGTCTGCAGGCGGAGCGTTGGATGGAGTCGGATTGGAATCGGTTCGTCTCGCAGTCGCACATGAATCCGTGCGCTTGCTGATACTCGGAGGAGAGCACACGGATTGCGCGGCAATTAAAATGCTGAACGGCGTCGCGGCGGCGGATTTTCCTATCCTCTGCAGTCGCCTCGCGAAACATGATTCGAAGTACAACGACTCGGAGTGGGCGGTCATCGCCGACCGATTCGTGCAACGGCTCGTGCTTGAGGAGAAACGCATCTACGTTGTGACTGCCGCATTCGACACGAACAGCGGCGAGCTCAGGTTGCAACGAGTTCCGGAGGAGCATTTTCCTCCCAGCCGGTAACTCGCCAAATGTTACGGCCGGACGCGCGACTCACCGTCCGGCCCTACCGGATTTCTATCGCGCGTCCCATCCCTTCGAATACATCTTGCGAGGTGACAACATGGCAAATGCAGAGAAAATAATCCCTCTTTCGTACAGCCCACCCTTTGACGTCACTCGGGTGCTGTCGCTTGCGATTGAACAAAGCGGGAGCGCCATTGTCATCACCGATCCGCTCGGGTTCATCCGATACGTGAACCGGCGCTTCTCGGAGCTTACCGGTTACTCGGAATCCGAGGTGCTCGGTCAAAACCCGAGACTGCTGCAGTCCGGTCTTACACCGCGGTCGACTTATGAAGCCATGTGGAATGCTCTAGGATCGAACCGGCCGTGGCACGGAGAGGTGCGTAATAAGCGAAAGGACGGCTCCCTGTATTGGAGCTCACTGATTGTCTCTCCGGTAACAGATGGTCACAACGGTGTGACACATTACATCGCGGTCGAAGACGACATATCCGAGCGAAAAGCGCTCGAACACGAACTTCGAATGTCGATGACTCTGCTTGAAAACGCTAACGCGCAGCTGGATAGCTTTACCGCGATGGTCGCCCATGACCTGCGGGGACCGCTGGGAAGCATCATGAACTCCATCGACATGGCTCTGGATCCGCATTTCGATATCAGATCGCCGCAGACTTCCGCCCTTCTCGGCATCGCCAGACGCTCCGCTCACCGGGCAGTTGAGCTGGTAAACGATCTATTGGCGCTGACGAGAGTTGAAAGGCAGGCGCCGGAGTTTCGCGACGTGAACCTGCAGGAGGTGCTTAGCAACGTCCGGGAGATCTTGTTGCCGAAAATTACCGCAATGAAGGCAGTGATTGATGTCGGAGAGCTGCCCGTCGTTCGAGGCGACGAGACTCTCCTCTTTCAGCTCTTTCAGAATCTCTTTTCGAACGCCCTAAAATATTCTGACGGTCCGCCGCGGATAAGCGTCCGCGCGGAGCGAGATGGATCGCGCTGGAGGATTTCCGTCCGGGACAATGGGATCGGGATGGCGGCAACGGAGCACGAAAAAATCTTTCGTCCGTTCTATCGAATCGCCTCAAGCAGTGATCACCAGGGAACCGGAATCGGCCTCGCAACCTGCCAGCGTGTGGTGCACCGTCATGGCGGCGAGATCTGGGTTGACTCACAGCCGGGTGCCGGCTCGACATTCTGTTTCACCCTTCCGGCTACTCTGACAACCGCGTAAAAAAACGTCCGTCCGAATGTGAGCAGCCTGAGAGTGCGGCGAAGGGATAACAGCCTCCGCCGCCGGCGGTCGCCGAAAACCTCTACGTGACCTTCTGCGTAGTTAAGACGTTTTCGAGCGCGCGATCTAAATCGTTCGCGTTGAACGGCTTACCGGTGAACGCCACCATCGGCTTTCTGGTCTTCTGCAGCACACTGTCATCGAGCGCCGCCGACATCAGAATTGTCGGGACGTCACGCAGAGCTGGAACCCCAGACATCCGGTTCACGACGTCGATTCCGGAAAATCCCGGCATCTGAACATCAATGAACACCAGATCCGGAATCTCTGTGCTCAGGAATTCCAGTGCCGAATGGCCGTCCCCGAACTGTCGAAATCGGGCAGATTTGGGGATCCGCTGATTTTCGCTAATGAACCATTGGGCAACATTGCGAACCGGCTCCTCGTCGTCGATCAGTACAATAAGCAGAGCATCTCCTTTGCTCGAATTGTCGGACAACCGAGCCTTGGAATGCACGAATGCCTCCCGAGGCTCGATTGATCCGCTTACACCACGACACCAACCTTCGTCGTTTGACCTGCTCACATTCGCACGGTCGTTGATCGACGGGACGGCCGAAGCCGTCCCGCGGATCGTTAGCTTCTACCGTTTACAGGAATCTTCTTCGTGACGGCGCTTTGGATCTTTCGAAGCTTGATAGTGAGGACCCCATCCTTGTGCTCCGCGAACATGTGCTCGGCGTCGATCGGCTGCGGCAAGTCGATCGCACGGACAAAGGAGCCAAAGGTCCGCTCGGCAAAGTAATAGTTGTCCTTGTCATCAACCTTCTCCGACCGGCGCTCTCCTCGTATCGTCAATGTTCGGCCCGATAGGGAGATATCCAAGGCTTTGGGATCGACACCGGGAAGGTCGCAGAGAACCGTCACCTCTTTGTCATCCTCTTTAAGGTCGAGAGAAGGCAGCCACTCCGCGGAAGGCATGATGCTCCTTCCACCGGAAAAGAAGCGATCCACGAGTTCATCGAGATTCGATCTCAGCAAACTGTTCTGCGGAATGATACGGGGTAGATACTCGGGGTTTGATTTGAATTGAATATTCATGGCTCGTTTCCTCGTTTGGGCAGGCGTTGCAATCCGGCCGGTTTGTGAGCGCATCTTCCACCGATGAGACGCACGGAATCATGACGATTGTCATAATCGGCTCAACAATTTTTGCTAAATGCTGCAGACGCTCAGACATCAGTAATTGTCACTGAATTGACGCGGGAGCTGGAGCAAACCCCGAAAACGAATTATGACGGTTAGAGGCCTCACCCGATTGAAATGCTCACAACCGATATAAATGAGCTGACCGCCGACGCCCGCGCACTCCTTGAGCGTTTGGGCCTTCCCGACTCCTTGCCGAACGGCTTCGGGCTTCTGAGGTTCGCAGAGACGCACCTCTCTCTCCTGCTGATCGGAGAGCACTTCACATGGAAGCTCAAGAAAGCGATTCGACTCGAATTTGTCGATCACGGATGCATTCATCGCCGCTGGGATTCGGCAGTTACAGAAATCGAGCTTAATCGGCGCTTGGCCCCGGAATTGTATATCGGATTACTGCCGTTCCGGGCCGCCGATAATCGCCCCGGGGAGGTTATCCCCCATCCGTCCCGCAGGCTGCCAGAGGATCTGGTAGAGGCCGCTGTGGTGATGAAAACGATTCCGCAGGAGAATCTTCTCAGCGAGATTATCTCGCATGGACGGGTTGACACGGCGCTCCATATTCGTCCGCTTGCGGCGCTCCTTCGACAGTTTCACTTTGGGCTCCCGCCGCTGAGCGAGAACGAGGTCACGAGCCTCATTCAAAGTTTCCTTCACGCGTGGAAGGCGAATTTCGAAGCGCTCCTGGCAGTTGACGCGTTGAACGGCACTGCCATACAGGAGCTTCAAGTGCACATGTCGAGCGAGTGGCCGGCCGTGCGCAAGGAATTGGAGCGGCGCGCTCGGGATGGGCTGTTTGTCGACGGACACGGAGATCTGCGAACGGAACATGTTGCATATCTCGGCCACGTGCCTGCGGTAATCGACTGTCTGGAATTCTCTCGTCCACTCCGCGCCAACGACATTCTGGCAGACATCGCCTTTTTAAAAATGGATCTTGAGCTCTGCGGACGATCCGATCTTTGGAGCGATTTCGCCGGCGAATACCGGAGCGGCTGGAATGGCTGGAATGATTCAATCCTGCGCTACTTCGCGATGTATCGGGCGTTGGTGAGGTGTAAGGTAGAAGTTCTCTCCGCCTTGCAGCGACCGGATCCGGAACAACATCTCGGTCCGGCGGCTCGCTACATCAATCTCGCGTCCCGTTACCGGTATGGGATTGAAGGACCGTTATTGATTGCCGTCGCGGGGTTGATGGGAACCGGCAAGTCGTCGTTAGCTGCCTCTCTCTCTCGTCGGCTTGCCGCCCCGCACCTCGAAAGCGATCGTATCCGGCAGGAGCTCTTTCCGGAGCGGGAGGCGCTCAACACTCGGTTTGGAGCCGGAAAATATTCCTTGGCCGCCCGCCAGCAGGTTTATGACCGGATGCTACTCGAAGCCACCCGGAATCTGGAACGGCACGAGATCGTCGTCGTCGATAGCTCTTTCGCCAGTCGGGAGATTCGCGGCCGGTTCCGCGACGCGGCTTTCCGGGCCGGAGCGCGAATCGTTTGGATTCATTGTCAGCTTGAAGAACCAGAGCTGAAGCGAAGGCTGCAGCAGCGCCTGAATCAACGCTCATTTTCCGAGGGCCGCGTCGAACTCCTCGAAGAGCAACGCAGAACCTTCGAAGCCTTCACCGCCGAAGAACTGCAATGCTGCCTCCCGGCCGACACGACTGCAGCACCGGAGGATCTCAGCCATCAACTTCTCACGGGTCTGTCGAAAAACGAGCGACTCAGAGGTACTTTGAAATAAACGCTGACCCTATTTTCTTTCGCTCCCTCCGGGAGCGGGGCCCGAAAACGGCCGAGACGGCCATTTCGCAACGGGCCCCTCATGCGCCTAACCGGCCCCGTTCCATAACGGCACTGTTCGATAACTAAACTGACTTTGGGGGCGGAACAACGAGAACGGGCAGTGTGCTCCGTAACAGCACGCGCTGAGTCACGCTGCCCAGCAGAAAGGACGCAAGCGCCGTGTGGCCGTGTGCGCCGACGACTATTACATCGCAGCCGGCCTTCTCGGCAAAATCGCAGATCTCCTCTCCGACCGACTTTTTCAGCCGCACGACTTCGCAACGGACACCACCGACATCGTGGAAGTACTTCTTGGCCAAAGCCGAGAGCTCGGTCTCTGCCTGCTTGCGTTCGTCTTCTTCCATCTCTTTGACCATTGTCGTCAATTTGAAATCCGAACGTTCATAGATGAGCGGCGCCTTGAACGTCAGCACATGCAACAGAATAATCTCCGAGCCCTCCATCTTCCGGCTGTAGGCGGCGAGCTCAAACGCCGGGAGCGATGCTGCTGAAAAGTCCGTCGGTAACAAAAGTTTTGCGAAATGCATGATTTCCTCGATTTCGGCCATCCCTCAGAGAGGCGGCCTATGTGAGACACTGTTAGTTCACTGCCATTTGATTATCAATCTGGATTTGCGCCACGCGCAAAGTTAATTGCCTCTAGATCGGCGCTTTAGCGGTGTAATCACGCGCAATCTCTTCACCGACGCCACTGAAGGATTCGGCGATTCTCTTCGCCCGCTCCAAAGCCGCGGTGACATGCGGGAAAATATTCTCCTCTCCGATATGCTTGACGAATGCCGATTGTTTCAGGGTCTTCTCGGGCTGGTCCGGAAGATTGCAGATGAGCAAGGTTTTGCCTTTTTTCCTGAGGCGGTCACAGAAGACCTCGATTGCATGCAGGCCGGTCGCGTCAATCGCCGTCATGTTCCTTAATCGAAGAATAATGATCTCCCGGAAATTACTGAGATCGGCGGTGGCATCTGTCAGCTTCTCCGTTGTCCCAAACAAAAACGGTCCATGTATCCGAAGGACGGTCACGTAAGAGGGCATTGGCTTGTCTTGCAGGATGTCCGCACGGCCCATCTCGATATGCTCCTCGGTCACTACGTTGACCGATGTCGTTTGCGCGACCCGATGAATGTAGAATAACGCAGCGAGAAGCATCCCCACTTCGACTGCGACCGTCAGATCAGCCACCACCGTCAAGAAGAATGTGATAGCCCATACGGCAATGTCGGCCTTCGGCAGATGAATAATCGTTCCGATCTCCCGCCATTCTCCCATGTTGTAAGCGACAACAAAGAGAACCGCCGCGAGTGTTGCTAATGGGATGTATCGCGCGAGCGGTGCAGCCACGAGAAGTATCATCAGCAGCGTCAGAGCATGGATGATTCCGGAGATCGGCGAACGCGCACCGGAGCGGATATTGGTCGCGGTTCGAGCGATCGCCCCCGTGGCGGGTATTCCTCCGAAAAGCGGAGACATAACGTTCGCCGCTCCTTGAGCGACAAGCTCCATGTTCGAATTGTGTCTGTCGCCGCTCATGCCATCCGCGACGACGGCAGAGAGAAGGCTCTCGACTGCGGCGAGAATGGCTACAGTGAATGCCGCAGGAATGAGCGGTGTGATTGGAGTGGACGCAAAATCTGGCCACTGGAAGTGAGGCAATCCGGTAGGTATCCCTCCAAAGCGCGAGCCGATGGTCTCGATCGGGACCGCGAATGCGGCAACGAGAAGGGTCGCTGCGAACAGGGTAATAATCGAACCGGGAACCTTTTTCGTCACTCGAGGAAAGAAGACGATCAGCAAGAGTGACGCAGATGAAACAAGAAATGTAGGGAGATGAAAGGTGTTGAGATGATGCCCCAGCATCGCCATTCGATCGGTGAAGTCACCCGGCAGAGGCGGTGTTTTCAGCCCGAGGAAATCTTTTACCTGAGTCGAGATAATCAGAAGAGCGATCCCGTTGGTGAATCCGATTGTAACGGGCCGGGGGATGAATTTTACCGCCGCGCCCAAACCCGTCAGACCCATGATTAGCAGGATCAGCCCGGCGAGCATCGTCACGATCGTGAGTCCCGCCAGACCGAACTTCGCGACAATCCCAGCGACGATTACGACGAACGCACCTGTCGGACCTCCGATCTGGAGCCGGGAACCACCAATGGCTGAAATGATCCCGCCGGCGATTATCGCGGTATATATCCCAGCTTCCGGTGTCACCCCCGACGCGATGCCGAATGCCATCGCTAGCGGTAGCGCGACGAGTCCAACGGTCACGCCCGAGACACAGTCGGCCGCAAAGTCCTTGGGGGTATAATTTTTCAAGCAAAGCAGAAGCTTGGGGACAAGCTCGACTTTCGCCTTACGGGGCTGAGAGCTTGAAACGGACGTGGGAGGGGAAGTCTTCATAAGGAGCGGTCGTACCGGCCGGCATTCATCATTTCTCTTCTGGCTTAACATCAGTTTACCCGGTTATCCGCAATCGATCTTCCATGTTCAAAATTCGAGATGTTGGTCAGGGTCGTTTCGGCAATCGCGGTAACCGCCTCCCGTGTAAAGAAGCCCTGGTGTGCGGTGAGGAGCACATTCGGAAAAGTCATCAGCCGCACAAACAGGTCGTCTGTGATGATCTTCGCTGAGAGATCATTCGGGAAAAGTCCCGTCTCCTCCTCGTAGACATCGAGACCGACCGAACCGACTTTTCCCGATTTCAGTGCCTCGACGAGCGCCAGTGTGTCGATAACCGCTCCACGGCTGGTGTTGATGATCATCACGCCCGTCTTCATCAGCTTCAGTGCATCGCGGTCAATTAAATGCCGGGTTTCCGGGGTCAACGGACAATGGAGCGTGAGGATATCCGATCGCTGGAACAGCTTCTCTAGCGACACGCTTTCGCACCTCGGCCCACCGCCCTCCGTCGACGGCTGGGGATCGTAGTAGATGACATTGCACCCAAATCCGAGAAGAATGTCGCGCATCACCCTGCCGATCGTTCCCAGGCCGACGATCCCGGCGGTCCGGCCGTGCATGTCGAAACCCATTAATCCGTCCAAGGAAAAATTCTGTTCGCGCACACGATTGAACGCTCGATGGAACTTGCGATTCAGAGTGAGCATCAATCCGGCGGCGTGTTCCGCAACAGAGTATGGACTGTAAGCCGGGACCCGCAGGACCGTTAGTCCGAGCTTCCGTGCCTCTGTCAGGTCGACGTGATTGAAACCGGCACAACGGAGCGCCAGCAATTTCGTGCCGTTCGCCGCGAGTGTCTGCAGCACTTTGGCTGAGGCATCGTCATTCGCATAAATCGACACTCCCTCATAACCGGCGGCAAGGGCGGCGCTTTCAGCGGTCAACCTTGTGTCAAGAAAAACAAGGTCGTGTCCGTAAACTTCGTTTGCCTGATCGAGAAACGGCCGCTCAAAGCGCGCACAAGAATAGACGAGTACTTTCATTTTGTTCCTTCCCAACTCCAATCCATATGCAGCAACCCGTCGCCCGGTGAACGACTGCTCTGCAAGCTCCCGCCACAGGCCGAGTGGATTCGTTCGGCAATGCGGCGCGCAAGCTGCTCATAAGTCGTTGCTATCTGTATGCCAGCGCCCTGTTCATCGATCTCGATGATTCTCTGTAACGGATGCAGGGCCCTTTCAATGATCTCCGTCTCACGGACAAGCCGCAGGATGTCTGCTTTATGCTTGATAAGGAACTCTCCGTGGAGCGAAGTGACAGCACCGATAGCACGGGTTTCCGAACGTTTGCACGCCGGACAGATGATCTCTTTCAGCCCCGCGATGCCACCATGGTACCACTCGAACTTGCCCCCCCGGTACTGCACACCGCAGGAGGTGCAGACGCCGTGATCAAGGTTGGCGAGATCTCTCGTATAAAGATCCTCGGTGACATCGTGATAGGGATCATTCGCAGAAAGCTCGGTGCGAAATTGAGTGCAGCTGATTGGAAACGGTCGAAGATTGTTCTTCATGGATAGGTTTTGTGAACGCCCCCAACCTTACCAGAGGCGATCCGGAGGATTATGAGGACCATCATAATTGCCCCTTCTTTTTAAAGGGTATCTTCCCTCCTGAACGCCGGCTCACTTCGAATCGAGCGGCTATGGAGGAAGGGATGAAAGCGGAACAGGATCAAGGATGCGGATGCACGGTCTCGCAGGTGATGACACATTGTCCGATTTTTGCGGAATCGAGCGATACAGTCGGCGATGTCGCACGCCTGCTCTGGTCAGGGGATATTCGGCACGTGCCTGTAGTCGATGAGGGGCTGGTAATTGGGATGATTAGCGACCGGGACCTCCGAAGCTATATCGGAGTGCTGCCCCCCTCTCTGGTTGAAGATCCGAAACTCACGGACCGGCTGCAAACCCCGATTGCGGAGCTCATTCAGTCGGATCTGATTTCAGTCTCGCCCGAGGATGACATTATGGCGGTGGTCGAAATCATGCTGGATCAGAAAGTGGGAGCCGTTCCCGTGCTCGAAGATCGCGAAGGCCGGTTAGTCGGCATCGTCAGCTATATCGACATCCTCCGCCTCTTTCAGAACCAGAATCAGCCCAGAACGAGAGCCTAGAGCAGATTAACTTTACGCGTAGCGGAAAGTTGAGCGCTCTAGCGATCATTCATGCTCCGGCGGCGAACTGCTTCAGTGCCGCCGGGTCGAGGATCACGATCGTCCCGCGGTGGGAGAGTTCGAGAATCCCGCGATCTTCGAGTGCACGCGTAACGCGGATACAGGTCTCTGTCGTCGTTCCGGTCATATCGGCGAGCTCCTGACGCGTGACCTTCACTCCGTCCGACGGGCCGGTGCACATTGCCGCCCGCTTCGAAAGTTCCGCAAGCATCGCTGCTATGCGAAACTCAACCTTGTCATGAGCCATTGCGCGCATCACGCTATAAGCAGCACGCAGCCTTCTGCTCGCATCCCGGACAAACAGCCGGTAGAACTCAGGGTGGCGGCTGAGCAGCGAAAACAGCGCATCTTTTGGAACATGAAGTACTTTACTCTTCATGGTTGCGCGTGCGGTAACGGCCGATGGCTGCTCCTCGAACGCGGCGATGAGGCTGAAAAGGTCCCGCGGCGGGAGGATCTCAACCACGAGCTCCCTGCCGTTCGGCGAGGACTTGAAGAGTGAGAGCCGGCCTTCCATGACAATGAGACACGGAGTCAGCTCGTTTCCCTCACACGATACAATTTCACCCGCTGTGTATTGTAATGAACGGCACCGTTCGGCGAATTCTCGTCGATCGTCCGCAGAGAGCGTGGAGAATAAGTCCAGTGTGGACAGAAATGCCGCCTTTGCAGAGGTTGCCGGATTAAATGATGCGTCCACCGGATCGACGCTTTTCAACGCTGAAGCAGCGGCAACCGGAACCCCGCGCGCTGACTTGCGCCGGTAGAGTGCGAGCGAGATGTTGACGCGTAAATCGGTTTCACTGAACGGTTTGACAATATAACCGTACGGTTCCGTAATCTTCGCGCGCTCCAGAGTGCCCTGATCCGAAAAAGCAGTAAGAAAGATGATCGCGGCATCGTTAACCGGCTTCAGTTCTGCCGCCGTCGTCACCCCATCCTTGCCGCCTTTGAGTGAGATATCCATCAAAACGACATCGGGCTTGAGTGCGTTGATCATGTGCAACGCCTTCTCGCCGGAATCGGCGGAACCGACCACATTGAATCCCAATTTGGCGACCGTGCGTTCGATGTCGCCACACACAATCGGATCATCCTCAACAACAAAGACATTGGCGGGGTTCATTTTGCTCCCTTCTCCGGCAGAAACCGGATCTGGAATCTCGCGCCGTTCTGTCGTTCGTAATGCATTGTTCCGCCAAGCTTTTGGGTGAGCTTCTGCACAAGATGGAGCCCGATGGAATCGCTTTTTGTCGTAAGCAGACTTTCCGGAAAGCCAATGCCATTGTCCGCGACCGTGATGAGAACGTGATGATCGGACTCCGTGCGAACCTCCAGGGATATCTCAGCGGAGGAGGTTCCGGCGAATGCATGCTTGAGACTGTTGAGCACCAGTTCATTGACAATGAGGCCGCATGGGAGGCTGTCATCGAGTGTCAATTTCAGAGGCTCGAATGCAAAGTGCATTTTGATTTCACGACCCTCGTCGGAAGACTGCAAAAGGTGCCCGACAAGGCCGCGCAGATAGTTCTCGACGTCGACCTGTCCAAAATCTCCGGTCTGGTAGAGCGTCTCATGAAGGTGCGCGATTGCATAAATCCTGTCGCGTATCTCTAAGATGGTCTGCAGCGCTTCGTCATCGCGGATCCGGTCGTTGTGGAGGTTCAGAATGCTGATCACGAGTTGGAGATTATTCTTCACCCGGTGATGGATCTCTTTAAGGAAGACCTCCTTTTCCCGTAAGGTCGCTGCGATCAATTCCTGAGCGCGCTTTCGCTCCTGGATCTCTTTCTCCAGAATCGTGTTTGCGAGGACGAGCTCCGCTGTCCGTTCCTCCACCCGGCGCTCAAGTTGAACCGCCAATTCCAACAGCTCCCTCTCCTGTCTGCGCCGTTCAGTAACGTCTCGAACCGTCCCGATGAAGTGGCGCTTTCCCCCATCATGCAATTCGATCACTGCAAGCTCGATCGGCAACTCCGTCCCATCCGCTTTTTGCGCAAATACGTCTCGGTCGCGGCCGATAACGCTGCTCTCGCCGGTGGAGATGTAGCGCGCAAGGTACTCGTCGTGTTCCTCCCGGAGGGGGGGTGGCATGAGCATAGATACATTCTGCCCAACCAGCTGCTCCCGCGAGAAGCCGAAGATCTTCTCCGTGGCGGGATTAATCCGTTCCACGATTCCTTTCGTATCGATCACAATCATTCCGTCCAACGAATGATCGAACACCGCGTCAAAACGGATTTCGGAGTGAGCGGGGGCACCGATGGTCTGCGCTTTCGAAAAAGGGCATGTCGCCGCGGGCGAGCTCTTTGAATCACCGGTCATAGTCTTTCCTTGGAAGAGATATATCACCGTCCCGGTGCCGGATCATCCGTGCCAAGTCGCTTGTTCTTCGGCTCTGACAGACCCCGTAACATTTCTATTCAACTTCATGACAGCCGTCATAATCCGAGGTCGCTTTCACCGCATGATGCGCTAGAGATGAAGTGCGCGGAAGCGCTCAATACGACGAACCGAGAGACCGGAACCATGCGCCAAATGAAAGAGCGGACGAGCTACGCAAACCGTTTAAAAGGCTACTATCTTTATTTAATTACGCAGCAGCGCGAGGGCCGTTTGGACGAGGGCGTTCTGTTCGATGCGGAACGGTTTCTGAAGAACCTCCGCGTTCTTACGCCGTACATTGCCACAAAGCCCGCTGTCGTCTGGCATTGACTGTCAACGAGGTCACTGCCTCACTTGAGGCCCCAGCACCTCTGCTTTGGTGCGGCAAAGCGGGCGACAGAGCCGCACAAACGATTGCGTCCCGGCGAGAAAGACACAGCGGCAGTGCTGGGTTTCGGATAGCAATTTTTTTCGGAAGGCGATGTCGTCCGCCCCATTCGCCTCAAACAAAACATCGGAAGGGTATTTTTTTCGGACACCTTCGTAGCAAAGGTAGCCATCCTGGACATTCAACAGAATGTGTTTCGGCGTTATGCGCCGCGTAACGAACCACTCATGCATCTCCTCGAAGCCCTTATCCTCCGGAACAGAGAGCACAATCATCAAGTCGTCCCCGTACTGCTGCTTGAGGCGGGCGATGAATGCCTCATCCAGGCTATCGCTCGTAATCGCACCGTCGACATAAAATCGAGTAGCGCCATTTGAGAATGAAAAAAACGAGGCCGATTCGAGGCAATCGGGATGAAAAGCATCGAACTTCTCGGCGTTGCAACCCAGGTAGGCGGCCAAGGCAGCCGTAGCCAGAAGCCAGTCCTTGTTCAACCAGAGCGGAAGTGCGCTCGAGCTTTTCTGAGCTCTCCCGTCAATCGTACGGCAGCGCTCTTTCGGAACGATCTTCAGACGTTCATTCCACTGATCGGCGGTTGGATCCAACACGACGACATCTGCTGTGGTTGAGATGGAAAGCTTGTCACCGGCAACATCGGTCAGCGTCGGCCCAAGATTATGGAGGTGCTCCGGCAGGATACTTGTCACAACTGCCACACGCGACTGCACCCTTCCTACCTCGTCAAACTTCGCACCTCGCCCGCATTCCAGAACGAAGTGCCGGACCTCCATCTGCCGGAACCAAGCAAGCGCAATGAGCAAAAACTGTCCCGAAGGGGAAAGATACATGGGCCGCGGGAGCGCGCGCTGCACCTCCAGAAGACGCGGGCGGAGTCCCATATAAACTTCGACGAGCTCCGCCTTTGTAAGCGGTAATCCATCCACTCTTATGCGATCCGTGTGCTCGTCCTCCTGCGGAGAGATGAGCGTCCCAACTCTTTCAATAGGACTGACCTTCCGGAGAAGCGAAGTGATGGTGCGAGTGACGGTACCCTTACCTTTGCTTCCCGTGATCTTTGTGACCTGTGCGGACGGAGGTAGAATTTCAAGGTTCTTTGCCAAAGTGAGAACGATTTCAGGATGACGGATCTCCGCATCGAGCTTGTGCGCGATCTCCGACTTCACGTCGAGATAGCTGCGGTAGATCTCGTCAATGACTGCTTGGTAATCCACCGTGACCTAAACTGTGCTCATTGAATGCCGTGCATTCGAGGCATGACTAACGGCTCAAACCGGCTGTCCCGCGCCAATGTTAACTGGGTGAGCCCGGCGACCTATCGAACAACACCGCTTCCAGCTTGTCCAAGGACCCGGTCCAGCCCTGGGTCATCCCCGCCTTGCCTTTGACGAAGGTCTCAAGCTCCTCCGGAGTTATCGCTCCATGTGGTTCCCACTTCACAGTGACACGAGTGCGGCTTGCCCCTTCCTCGGACAGCGTGACGGTCGTCAGCATCGTGGCAGGCCAAGTTGGAGCCAGGGGATGCCGGGAGAGATTCTCTTTCTCGTCACAAAATTGCTGCGTGTAGACGAGGCGGTTCGGCTTACAAACCTCCTGATACTCCGCCCGGCCGTACATTTTGACCGTTTTATTGTCCGTCATGAAATAAAATGTGCTGCCGCCCGGCTTGATATCGGCTCTTTTGAACTGCATCTCGAATCCCGCCGGGGCCAGCCACTGCGAGAAGTGCTTCGGGTCCGTCCACATCTCGAACATCAGATCGATCGGCGCGTCGAACGATCGATTGATGAAGAACTGCTCTTTGCCGGTGGCGTCCTTCTCTAGATACTCCCCAAGTCGATCCCAGGTTGAATCTCCTCCCGCCCTCTTGATGAACATCCGCGTCTGTTCGGCGGCTTCCGGCGTGGGCAATGTCATGCACATTTCTAACCGGGTCTGCTTGTTCACCTCTGAAAACAGAACGGTCATCCGGAAAAGCGGCGGCCGATCGTCGTTGCCGCCGTGATCATAGACGAGCTTCGAGCGATCTTCGACTTCGAAATACTTCGTCTTGTTTGGATAATCCGTCCCGTCAGGTCCGTGCATCGTGTAGCTCCAATGGCCGCCCGGTTTCAGATCTTTGCTGTGAGTCGTGATCGTAAAACCTCGCGGTCCCCACCACTGGGCGACTTGCTCGGGATCCGTCCAGGCATCCCAGACGGCCTGCACGGGCGCATCGTACATCCGGGTGATTCTCAGCTCGTTTGATTTACTTTTTCCGGCCATCTTGCTGTCCCTTCGATCAAAACGCTTCTCCCGGTAGATCCAATACGCGGCGGGAAGGGTGTCAAGCGCAAGTTACTGGCGCGGTGCCGGCGGCACTCATGGAGGCTACTTCTTCCAACAGTCGAAGAAGGGCTGACAGTTCCATCCGCGCTTCAGACATCTTTGCATCGCTCCGAGCTCGGCCTCGGCTTTCGTTGCAGCGGTCGCTTCCGTAAAGAAGGTGCTGTCGAAGCATATATGCCCGTAGCCTATCGAGATGCACTCGTGCTTCTCACCGGTCACTTTGCAGAGATAGGTTACCGGCGGCTCATCAGGACGGGGAGACTCCAACTGCGGAGTGTCTTTCCGGGGAGTTTCATTTCGCGACGCACATCTCGAACCTCGAGCGGATCTTTCGCGATCGAGCCTTGCGTGCGCGGCACGCCGGCGCGCGGCATTTCGTTCGCGCTTGGTGACTCGCCCTTTCTCTGCCTTGAACCAGCAATTGTCAGCCTCGAATTGTTTGCGGCGGTTGTCGATTCTGCCCGCAGTCACACCCGAACTATTTCGCCGGCACGTCAGTTCACGGCCTTGATAATGCTCAGTCGAGACAATGTTCGTCAGGGGAGAAAGGCACTGCGCGCCGGCCATTTCCGGAGCGCAAAGAGGAAGCAGCGTTGCGCACAGCATTGCAGCTTGCTTCGCAAAGCTGGGCATTGAAGAGCTTCTGAGCTCGGCGGTCCGGGCGAGGTTTCGCAGATGCCCAAAGTGGGCGCCGATCATTCCTGGAAGGGAGGTTGCGTTGTATCGAATGCCGTACTCTTTCGAAGTCAGAGCAATTACCCGGCTGAGCTCGCGGTAGAGCGGATGCGGAACCGAGGGGAAGAGGTGATGTGCGGCATGACAATTGAATCCCCCCGTGAGGAACAAAACAGCTCTGCTTTCGGTCGCGAAATCGACCGAGGTTTGGAGCTGATGTTTCGCCCAAGTTCCGGGAAGGGAGGCATCCGCGCTCGGCTCGGGAAACTCAGCGAGAGTCGAAAAGTGGGTGCCGGCAGACCCGAGCACAAAGATCGTGCTCACGACGGCGTTCGCAAGGAAGTAGCCCGCGATGATTGAGGCGGCGCTATACGGAAGAAGCGCGAGCGGCAGGATGAGCCAGAGCAGGAGGTAAAGCGCCTTATAGGCAAAGAAGAGGCAGATCTGCTTCTTCGGAATCTGTATATCGCGCATGTTCGCCAGATTCTTTTTCCGAAGATATACGAAATCCTCGATGAGCGCGGTGTAAGGTACGACGACCATATAGATGAACGGCGCGTAAAGATGTTGAAATCTCTGGAGCAGTCGTCTCGGCTGCTGAGGTGAGAGACGAATGAACGGATTGTCGTCGATATCCGCATCGCAGCCATTCACGTTCGGAAGGATGTGGTGCGAGCCAAGATGACGCATCTGCCAAAGGTAGGGATCGACGCCGATCGGGACCATCGAGAGCTCAAAAAGGACGTCCTGATACTTTCTCGGAATTTGGAGCGAGTGATGCGCCGCATCAAGCGCGACCAGCTTTGCGTCCGGAATTGCCTGCGCGAGAA
>CAYOAK010000034.1:0-22183 GCA_964401925.1 uncultured Bdellovibrionales bacterium
GAAGACATGGTGGTTTCCGGTCGTCGGAACCGTTCCCTATAAAGGCTACTTCCGGAAGGAGGACGCGCTTCGCCTCAAGGACGAGCTTGAAGCCGAGGGCTTCGACGTCATTGTCCGGGGCAGCAGTGCATTCAGCACTCTGGGTTGGTTCAACGATCCGGTTCTCTCGACGATGCTGCGCGGCGACGAAATTTCTCTGGTCGACACCGTGCTGCACGAAATTCTGCATCGCACGGTCTGGGTTCCGGGGGATGTCGATTTCAACGAGTCGCTTGCCAACTTTGTCGGCGGAACACTGGCGCTCCGATTTTTTGAATCGAAAGGGGACAGCGCGAGAGTGGAGAAAGCGCGCCAGCGGCTCGAAGAGGAGTTCGCATTCGGTGAATTTATCGCTGAAGTCTCTGCGCGCCTCGAAGCCCTCTATGCGGAGAAACGAGACGAATCGGCGCTGGTCGCCGCGAAGAGTGAGCTG
The DNA here is from genome assembly GCA_964401925.1 of uncultured Bdellovibrionales bacterium. Classification (GTDB taxonomy): domain Bacteria; phylum Bdellovibrionota_C; class UBA2361; order SZUA-149; family JADYYL01; genus CAYOAK01. The sequence goes on from CAYOAK010000034.1 coordinate 473, forward strand.
CTGGAAGAACTGCGTGCCAAATGGACCGCGCGCGGACCGGCGGAACATTACTCATTGGAAAAATTTCCGCTGAATAACGCCTCCGTCCTTTCACTTCGCACCTATCTGAGAGAGTTCGGCCTTTTCAACCGGCTCTATGAGCGCTGCGATCGTGAGCCGCAGCGATTCCTCGAGGCGGTAAAGCGGCTGATCAGCGAGAGAAAAAACAAACTATTTGACGAGCTACGGAGCTTCCTGGAACAACCTGAGGTATGCGCTGTCTCCTCCTCACATTAATTGCTCTGTTTGCGGCCGCCGGCTGCAAGCCGAAAGCTTCTGAGATCCGCTGCGGCGGGCCGATGAACTTTCGCTGCCCGAGCGACATGTATTGCGAGATGACGAATAACTGCGGCGGTCTCGATCAAGAGGGGATCTGCCGCAGCCGTCCGATCCAGTGCAAGGGTGAGGATAAGCCGGTGTGCGGGTGCGATGGTCAGAGCTACGCCAATTCTTGTTTCGCCGCGGCAAAGGGCGTATCGATACGGAGCTCGGGAAAATGTGCGGAGCCGAGCATCACGGAGTCCGACGAATCCGAACCGGACGTGACCGAGACTCCCGAGGAATAGAATGCGAATCAATCCGGCCGCGAGTGCCACCCGTAGCAGCGGGGAGTCTAACCGAATTTCTCTCGGCAGTGTGGTCGAGTACGAGCAGCACGGGAAACCGTATCTCGCGATCGTGCTCGATGAGCGCAAGGGGACCTATTCCGTGGTGAATGAGCGCGGGCAGGATCTCTCGCTTTCGCCGGATCGGATCTTCCTTTTGCCGCACAGGCTCGAAGTCGCCCCGCATCAGCGTCAAGCCTCGATTCAGGCCCTCAATGAGCTTTTGCAAACCGCGGATAACAAACGCGCGGAGATCAACTTAGCGGAACTGTGGGAAATTCTCAGCGCCGAGAAGCGAGAGCTTACAGAGCGATCGGCGATGGAGCTTCTCTTTCCAAACGGTGCGGCCGCGGAGTTGCTCGCCGTGCGTCGTGCGCTGCTTGACGACACGATCTACTTTAAGCGCCGGAAGAGCGGCTACGAACCGCGTCCCGTCGAGGTCGTCGAGGAGCTGAAACGCAAGGCCGAGGCAGATGCCCTCCGTGCCCGTGAACGGGAAGAGTTTAAAGCCGAGATCCTGAGCCGCATTCGGACACCGCAGAAGTTCGAAGCAAACTGGGGCACATTCGGAATCTCGGATCTTGAGCGGCTTGCCGCGGAAGGGAGTCAATCGTCGACTGCGAAAGAGACCTCTGAATTTCTCGAAGAGCTCAATGAAAGCGCAAAGCTGAATCTCACCGGCAAGCCCCAGGAGAAGGCGTTCCAACTTCTCGTGCAAACCGGACATTTTAATAAAGACGAAGATCTCAACTTGATCCGCTCCGGCCGCCCGGTGCTTTTTCCGCCTCCGGTGCATGAGGAGCTCGCGCAGCTGCTGAAAACCTGGAAAGCCGAGCAGCCAAAACCCGCGACGAAAGAGATCTTTACCGTGACGATCGACGGTGAGTCGACACGCGACATCGACGATGCTCTTTCGCTGGAGGAACTGCCCGATGGATACCGCGTCGGAATCCATATCAGCGATGTGGCCAGTGTCGTCGCCTGCGGCTCGAAGCTTGAGGAGCATGCTTTTCGCCGCGCAACTTCATTGTATGCACCGGATTATCAGCTTCCGATGTTTCCGCCGGCGCTTTCGGAAGATGCACTCTCGCTTGTCGAGGGCGAGATTCGCTTCGTGATGAGCTTTTACCTGGATACGGATCCGCAGTTTGAAGTTCGTAAGACTCGTGTGGAGCGCGGGGCGCTCAAGATATCCAAGCGTTTTAGCTATACCGAGGTAGATTCCATTCTTGTTGGGGATACGCACATCGAATCGAGGGTCGAGTCCCTGTTGTTGAAGCTTTGGGATGCGGCTTCCGCCTTCGAGTCAAAGCGGATTCTCGACGGAGCGCTTGCCTTTCCCCGGCGGGAGATGGTTCCGCGTGTTTCAATGGATGGAGTGGTGACTCTTGAGCGAACGGAGGAGGAAACTCCCGCGCGAAAGCTTGTGAGCGAAATGATGATCGCCGCTAACGTGGTAGCCGCGACATATGCGCGAGATAATGGAATCGCATTAGCCTTCCGGAGTCAGGAGGCCCCGGATTGCGACATTCTGGCGTCCGGCGGAGATGTCACTGAAGGCCCGGCTCGCGAATTCTTCCACCGTGGATTGATGAAACGCTCTGCCACAACCGTTGACCCGCGTCCGCATGCAGGTTTGGGCGTGCCGGTTTATGCGCAGCTCACCTCGCCGATCCGGCGAATGCTCGACCTGCTCAACCAACGGCAGATCTCCTCGCATCTTCTTACTGGCTCGGCGTATTACTCTCGAGAGGAGTTTCAGAAGCACATTGATGATTGCGAGACGCGCCTCGACGAAACCAATTATCTGCAACGGCAACGGACCCGCTATTGGATACTGCGCTATCTCGAGCAGCAAGGGCTCGGCCATGTTTACGGTACGATTGTACGGATCGATGCGCAGCGGCCGCTCGTCGAGCTCGAATCGCTTCTCACGATAATGCCGTTCCAGGCATCGAAGTCTGTCGGTGATTTCGCCGACCGTGCGAACTCAAGATTGGGTGAGAGAATTCGGCTCAGAATTCAAAAACTGAATGCCCGGGACGATCGTCTGCATCTGAACGAAGAAATTGTTTAATTGCATGAAGCTTGCGTTGAAGCCGCGAAAACGTAAAACGCCCTAGTGTGCGGAATCGATCTCGCGTTCGAGCGAGAAAGCCGGAACGGCGCTGAGGATCTGACCGAAGCAGCGCATCTCTTCCGCAAGGCAAAGCTCCGCAACCGTCAGCTCTTCAATCAATGCTAGGATCTCAGCCTCTTCCGTTGTGCGGTCCACCATGCAGCCCTCCGTCCAGATAAGATGTCGGGCAGGGCAGAATGGAACTCGAGAACCTTTATGGCGATTCGATCCGATTCGAACTGAAAGGACCCGCGAAGCTGGAATTTCAGCAAGTTGTCCCGAGAAAAGAACGGGGAAAAGACCGGAGAAGCGCCCTAAGGCTTCTTCGTTTCGGCTTCGTCCTTATCGCTCTTAAGGCTCGCCCGGGCCTCTGCGGCGTCCTTCACGGTGGCTCGATCCTGCGCTTGAAGAAGAGCGGGCGGATGAATTGCCGGCTCAAGTGGAGTGAAAGATTCGAGAGTTGCCGAGATGCTGCCGACGAGCACCTTACTCTCCAGTTTGAGGATCTCGCGCCGTTCGTCCGCTGAAACCCAGAGCGCTGCGTAGCGCAATCGTTTTTCCCCCTCACTGTCCGTCAGCCGCTTTACCTCGGGGACGATTTTATCTGCGAGGATCTTCTCCCGGCCGATTCGGATCTCTTCGCGCTCGACGACGCGGAATGTGATCAGATAACGATGCTTTCCATTCCAAACATCGAAATCAGCGCTCGATCCCACACCGGCGGGGATGCTCCGCGCAAGGATCCCGCCGAACAGCGGATCGACAGTCAAGTTATCAGAGAGAAACGATTTTGAGTCTTCTTCGTCCAGTTCCGAGGTTCCCGGGCTGCGATACAGCTTGGAGGTGACCTGCGTGTCCTTACCGAACTCGACCTCATACCGTTTATACTTCCGGTTCTCCGTCTGCTCGGAGATAAACCTGATCGGTTGAAGGCTGAGCGGATCGAACACGCTCTCGCTGGTAAAGCGCAACTTGTAGAGCAGGTCGATAATACGCGCTGTTTTGGTCGAAGCACGGATTGTGAGGTAACTCTGCGGCAGTGAGGTTTTTACGAGCTGCGGAGCCTGCCCAAGGACTACTTCGGCTGTTGCCACCGGAATTCCCTGCCAGCGCACGGAGTAAACGTATTTCCCCGGGTTGAAGATCAGCCGGTTCGGAGCGTATCGCGACGTCGAAACTTTCGTCAGACTGGGGTCGATATAGTCGGCCGATGCGGAGCTCAGAGAAATAGTCAGGGACAGTACAAGAGCGCTCGCTGAAGCCACACCGGCCCGGAGCGCATTCGCGAAAATGCAACGAAGCGAAAAGCTCCGAAACGAAAACACAGTTCCTTGATATTCCGATGCCAAAATTTCACCCTTCATAGGTCACAACGAGGGTATGTCGCCCTCTGCGTTTCGCCCAGCCCACTGAGGGCTCCTCTTCCATCCCCGGGCCATCCCGGCCGCCGTCCTCGCCGGGGGCTCAGGGCAGCATTATGAGAAGCTCCGCGCAGTGTGCCAAGAAAAAGAGATCACCGAAATTCAACTCCCATTATACGCTCCCATTTTTGGCTGCAGGCGGAGGAAGATCAGGGTGCGAGCGAACGTTCGCGAACCGGAGAAAATATGATGGAGGCCGAATACTTACGCTCTCCCCACCTTACTTTCATTCTGAAGAAGAAAGTCGCCGCCGGGATATTTTCGACCGCTGTGAGCGACGGTCTCTACCGGGAATTTCTCGCTGCTATTCAGGCGCGAGGGGCCGAAGAGATCGGATTCCTGCGCCCTGAAGGTCAATCGTTTAATCCTCGGGCAGCACGAATCCTTCTGATTCTCCTTGAGGATGGTGATGTGCAGGACGCGGGAACTCTCTCGGCGGCGCTCGAAGTGGCGGCGCTTGGTTCAGGCGACAGCAGATATCTCGAACGCGATGCGGGCGATGAGCTGCCTTCAATTTGCATAGGAGCGTTTTTACTCGATCGAATTCGCCACCTTCACCTCGAAGACGCGGTATCTGACAGGGATCTTGTATTAAGCCGCTCCCGGAAGGTATCTGAGCTGCTTCGGGAAACGGCGCCAAAGCTCTCGCTGTTCCTTGAAAAGGGCGCTGAGCGGATTGAAAGGTTGCGAATTGGAGAATCAAAGCGAAGTTGAGGAGAGTGAAAATGCGAACAGTGTCTCCGGCAGTGCCCCCGAAAAGCCCGCCGTGGGAGCGATCGATTATCTGCTCACCGTTGTATTTTTCTTTTCGTTTCTCGTGCTCCTGCTCTGCTGGGATCTCGTTCAGCGGATCAGCTATTTCGTTTTCGGAGAGCAAGCCCTGCATCGGGTCGATCGGACGCTCAACTGGCTGATCCTCCAGCTCTTGAGAATAACAGGGGCGCGGGTTCGTTATTCAAACCCGTTCGTTTTTCCGAATACGGATTCCTATATCCTGATCACGAATCATCAATCGATGTTCGATATCTGTCTTGTGCACGAGCTCGTGTGGCAACACACGCCCCGCTTCATCGCGAAAAAGGAGCTGGGAAAATGGATCCCGGGCATTTCGTTTAACCTCCGGGCGGGCGGCCATCCGCTGATTGATCGCTCCCGGGCAAATCAGGCTCTGGGCGAGATTATGCAGCTTGGCGGCCGGCTCGACCGTGAACGATTTGCAGCTGTGATCTTTCCGGAAGGAACCCGGGCAAGGAACGGTGCATTGAAAAAGTTTCGCCCGAGCGGTCTCACAGCGCTCTTCCGCGCCGCGCCAAGGGCAAAGATTATCGTTGCAGCCATCGAGGGCTCTTGGAGATTTCAAACCTTCAATTGCTGGCCGATTCCAAAGGGAACCCCCGTTCAACTTTCGGTCCTCGATCTATTCGAGCAAAGCCGCTTCGAATCCGGCGAGGAGATCATCCGCTACAGTGAGGCGTTGATCGCCGGAAAGCTCAGTGAATGGCGTCAGCCGAACTTGGAGCCGAGCTCCGCATCTGCTCGGGACGGCGCATCGGCGTCCGCACATGCTCAGGGCGGAATCCGAGCCCCATAATTCGCCCCATCATGCGGCGAAGCAGCGGAAGCTTTCCCGCGATTCGTAAGAACAGCGGCGGTGTGACCTCACCTTTCGACGCCAGAGCCTGGGAAATGATCCGCTCCTGGATGACGATCTGCAGGCGCTGAGTGAGAGCGGTCGGCCAGGCTCTCCGCCGCTGAACGGCCCGTAGCGTGTTTTCATCGGCGGTTCGGGTTCGCAACGGCTCTGCGAGAATGTTTGCAGCTGCGACTGCATCCTGAATCGCGAGATTGATCCCGATTCCGCCGACCGGCGACATCGCATGCGCCGCGTCTCCAATGCAGAGCAGACCAGGGCGATACCATTGGCGGAGATGATCGACTTTCACGGTCAGCAGCTTCAGATCGTCCCAGCCGGTGATCTCCTGGATGCGGTCCGCGAGCACCGGGGCTGCGTGTGCTACGATCTCTCGGACTGCCGGCAGGCCTTTTCGGCGCAATGCATCGTATCCCCCTTTTGGGATGACCAGTCCGCACTGCCAAAACTCTCCGCGGTAGAGAAGTACAAAGACGTTCCCGGGATTGAATCGCCCCATCGTCTGGTCCGGATCGCTCTCTCGCCGCGAAATTCGAAACCAGAGAACATCGATCGGAGCGCCGCGATCTTCGACGATCAGGTTTGCCCGTTCGCGCACTTTCGAATGTCTTCCGTCGGCTCCGATCACAAGATCGGCTTTGATTTCAATCGGGCCCGCAGGGCTGTCGGCATGGAGCCCGGTGATTCTCCCCCCCTCTTCGATCAGATCCGTTACCGTGGTTTCGAGCAGAAGATGGAAGGCGGGAAAGCGCCGGGCATGCGAGGTGAGGAAGTTCAAAAAATCCCACTGCGGCATAAACGCGATGAATTTGTGATGCACGGGCAGCTCGCGAAAGTCCGCGATGGTCAGGAGCGTATCGCCAAACGATCCTTGCATTTCGGCGACTTTCTGATTTGGAATCTTCAGCAGTTCCTCGGAGATCCCGAGCTCGTGCATCAGCTCGAGAGTCGAGGGGTGAATGGTATCACCGCGAAAGTCGCGGAAAAAATCCGGGTGCTTCTCCAGGACGATCACCTCCACACCCGCGCGCGCCAACAGGAAGCCGGCCATAATTCCGGCGGGACCGCCGCCCGCGATGCAGCACGTTGTCGTTTCCTTTCTCATGCCGGAAGATGCCGCTTCATCGATCTGTTTGTGGGGTCTGCTTGTCGCGGACTATATTCAAAGGCCCGGAGGGTTCAACCTATGCGAAATTTCTCTCTCTTTGTGTGCATTTTCCTGTTTGTGGCTGGTGACGCCGTAGCGGAAAAACGTCCGAACAGCGGGCGGGATGAACGACGGGTTCAAGAACGGCCGAAAGAGGTGAGGGTCGTTCGCGAGAAGCCGAAGCCTGCTGAGAAAGACCGCAAAGCTTCGGAGTCGGACGGAAGGTTAGGGGCTACGCAGAAGCGCACCTTGAAGAAGGGTGCGATGAGCCTCGATGGCATGAATCGATGACGGACCCTTAAGCGGCGGGAGGCTTTGGGCCCGGGAAGCAAGCCTGAGGGGGAAAAAGAATCGGGACGGCCTTTTCCGAGGAGGCCGTCCCGAGTGCGGAGAGTGTAATTGCGACGTGACCCTCACCGAAGTCGAAACATCGCATTTTTCCGGAGGAGTTCAGACTGCCGGAGCGATCGTTTCACCTACAGAAGAGAGCAAATTGTTGGCCAATCTTCTCGCAAAGGGATTCAACGGGTTGCGGCTGAAAAATCGCCGAAATTCGTCGATCAAACTCCACCACTGACATTTATTGTCAGTCCCGGCGCCGAAAAATGCTTTCGGAGAGGAGTCCTCTGTAGCCGGAAATACGCGATGGAGCGATCGCGTTACCTTTTGTAGGTCGCGTCGTTCTGGCCTGGGATCAGGTCCGATTCAACGGGAGGCGGAGTGACCGGCCGGGCGGCTGCAGGGTCGGGGGCGTCGCCGCCGGAGAGGCAGATCGGGTCGAGGAACCAAACCGGGCAGGTCGAACAGATACCCCCCTTCGGCCGGCTGCAGCCTGCAAGGATCGCCAGTGCGGCAATTAGGATAACAAAGCGATGTGGAGACATATGCTTCGAACTCGGCTCCTCTTTCAAATTACTGTTCCAGATATTTTTATAAAGAATCGTCATTCCGCCTCACTGGCGCAAGAGTGTGCTTTGGCTGAGTCCGTCTTCTTTGCAGCCCGATCCTGCTTTTCGATCATCCGTTGAAGAAGCTTGTCGAGCTTCAGGATTCGTTCCTGCGCCTTCTTTCCCTGGAGCGTCTTCGGCTGGCGCTCATCGATCCGCCAGAACTTGAGCACCGGCCCGATCACAAGATCGCGATGCTCCCGCGCACCGTAGATCCCGGCGTTTGCGATCGTCGTTTGCCGCAGCTCGAAATTGCTCATTCCGGCGCCGGGCATCTCAAAGCTGTAGAGTTGATTCATAATCGCGGGGAGCGCTAGGTCCGGCACGATCTCCAGCAGCTCGTTTATGATCCCGCGATAGAAGATGTAGTGAAAATTCTCGTCGCGGGAGATCAGCTGAAGAAGCTTCAGAATGATAGGCTCGTCCGCCTGCTGTCCCGTGCGAAGGTGAGATATTCGAGTCGCGAGCTCCTGCGCCGAGGTGTAGGCGAACAGCTCGATCGGATCGCGAAAATGCCGATCGAAGCCGGCCTGCATCACCGCTGACCGCTCATCATCAATCCGTTTGGGATCCATTACGCGGAGCAAATAGAGATAGTCGCGCATGGTCTCGCCATGCTTCGCCTCTTCCGAGGTCCAGAGACGGTTCCACTCCTTCCAAGGACCGCGGTTGTCGACGAAGCGCTCGATGTGCGCGTGATAGTAAGGAAGATTATCTTCAGTGAGCAGATTCGTTTCGAGAGCGAGCACTACATCGGGACGAAGCGGGGATTGGCCTTCAGTCCAAGGAACCTCACGGAAGTCGACCCCGCGGCCCCACGGAAGTATCTCGTGCGGATACCATCCCCGTGAATTCTTCCGGTGATCGTCCATGAAGCCTTGAACTTTCGCCTCGATCGAGACGAGCGCTTCTTTACATGCATCGAGATGGTGGCGTTCCTCAGGAGAGAGTTCGATTCGATAGTCGATGAGCATAGACTGCTGGCTCCACCCTTCACCTTGTTCGCCGGAACGCGAGCGATACTATGCCACGCGGAGGGAGTTTGACAGGAATTTCCGGCTGTTGAGGTGATCCCCCGGTGTTTTTCGAAGTGGCAAGGCCGGTGCCGTGCTTCGAGCCAGGTGAAAAACGCACCGCCCTTTCCGGCATGATTCGCCGCTTTCGGAGCAGCTCGCCCATTGTTTTTAGCGGGAAAGCTTACGCATAATCGAGCGCGGCCTTTCGCTGCGTTTGATGAATTTCAGAAATGAGGATGAGTTTATGACAACCCGGGAGCTACTGAGCACTGCAACAACAGTTTGTATAATGCCGCTTCTATTCTGTGCGACCGTTTCCGCTCAGAGCGGTGTGCAGATCGGAAGCGGGATTGATATCAACGGCGGCAACGTTAATATCGGTGACGAGATCGTCGTCCGGAACGGCGCCGTACGTATCGGCGGTAGCAACCATGTTAGCGGCTCCGCAAGGAAAACTGTGGTCCGGGAATCGTTGACGGAATCTGTCGAGCAAACGGAAAGCGAGACCCTGCGCGCTCAAGAGCTTCAGCGGGAGCGCGCCGCTCGAGCCGCCCGTGCCGCGGAAACCCGCACGCACGCTAAAAGCAGTTCCAGCTCGTCCGTGACCTCCTCGGCTCGCGGCCAGCTCTCTGGAAGCAGTGCTCAGGCGAAACGCACAACAAGGCAACGCAGTTCCGTATACTCCTCTTCGACCGCCGGGAGCTCAACAACCCGTACCTCGGTCACTCGTACCAAGCGAACCACTACAACCGGAACAGGCGCGAATGGAGCGAGCGGGATCTCGGTCGATGATCGCGGCGTATACGTCGGGGATTCAATTGCGGTGGACGATGCCGGTGTGCGCGTTGGCGACATCTTCGTCGGCAAGTGAGCGCCCAACCAGTGAGCAAATACCGCTGAAAGAAAATTGCCGGAGGAGAGACTCGAACTCTCACGGAGTTGCCCCCAACGGATTTTGAGTCCGCCGCGTCTACCATTCCACCACTCCGGCGAGCGTTCCAAGTAGGACAGCGGCCGCTTCTAGCATGACTTAGCGAGAGTTCCCAAGGGTGGACCGGGCCCACTGGTGGGTCTCCCGCGGAAAACGCATATTCCCTGAACATATCTCGTCGGGATGATAATCAGAGCGCCTTTCAAAATCGGCTTGGTCGCCGGCGGATACTTCGGTGCACTCTTCGTTGCATTTGCGGTGGTGACCATTTCTTCAGCCTTTACCGATTCGCCGGACTCGCAAGGGGGCATGGCTGCATTTGGCGACATGCTTCTGTTCATCACGGTGTTCGGAACCGGTGCCATTCTACCGACGCTCGCGGGATTATACTTTCTTCGGCCGTACCCAAAGTTCTGGATGGTGTTCTCGGCGGCCGCTCTGGCGGCGGCGGCTATCGAGGTGCTGGCAGTTCTGTTGTTCTTTGCGGGCCGTCTCCAGGACGCTCCGCCGACGCTTCAGTTCTTAGCTTTCATTGGGCTGATCAAGCTCTTCACCGCACCGTGTCTTGCATTGCTCTTCTTCGGCGCGGCCCTCATCGCACCGATTCGGCGTTACCGGATTTGGTTATTTGTCTCTTGTAGCGTCGAGGGGGCGGTTTTCGCTGTGAGCTCTATCGTGGGAATTATGGGCCTCTTCGGGGAAACGACCCCGTGATGCGTCTGGTGCCGGCCTGCTTTTTTACACTCTTAGGGGCTTATGGTAGCGGCTGCTCAACAGCCGAGGTGTGATTTCTGAACGTGAAGTGCCGCCGAGATTCAGGTCAAGCGATGGTCGAGTTTGTTCTCATCGCCATCACTTTTCTCTTTTCCATTTTGGCCGTGCTTCAATTGGCACTTGTTCTCAACGCCTACGCCCTCGTGCGTTACGCCGCTTATAATGCTGCCCGTGCCGGCGTCGTTCACGGCGGTGATCCCCAGATGATGCAGGAGGCCGCCCGGCTGTCGCTGATCTCAATCTTTCCGACTCATGGACGCGCGGACCATGTGCTGGGGGTGACGGAGAATTACCTTGCAGCGAAGGGCACCGATTCCGATGCGTCGATGTCTCCGCTCGGCACTCCGATTACCGAGGTGAAGGTCATCAATCAGGATTCGTTAAACTGCGGAACAGTGATCACGTTTGACGATCCGAAACAGGGGGGACAGGGACTGCTCACCGTCGAGGTCGTTCATCAGTATCATCTGGTGATTCCGCTGGTGAACCGGATCTACTATTGGGTCTACAAGAAATTTCATTCAGGCGAAGGGTATCAGGGACAAACCCTCGATAACCTCGCTGCCGATACCGACAAGCGGCGGCGGACGGGGGATTTCAAAGGGATTGAATACCGGATGCCGATCGTTGCGCATTATACGATGCGCCTTCAATCGGATTACGCCGCTCCGGCTTGTCCGACAACGACGACAACAACGACCACCTCCTCAAGCACAACGACGACAAATAATTGCGGTGTAGTGAACAATCCGACGATGGGCGGAATGAAGCTGGATAACTGTGTCCATTGGGGTGTGGAATGCGGAATTCCCGCCGCAAGTCTCTATTGCCAAACTCTCGGCTGCTCACATGCTACCGCTTTCCAAATGGGCCCCGCCCAAAGCCAGACCTGGATTATCGGCGACAACACGAATTGCAGTAACGTAAAGGCCGGGGTGAATTACAACTTCTGCGTGCCCTTTTCGCAGGTCATCTGCGCGAAGTAGGGAATTTGGAGGCGTCCGCTAAGACCCGTGATCGCATGGGCTTAACTCCTCAAGCCACTGGCCTCTTCGGCAAAAAAAGATCGAATCCATTTTTGATGAGCGCAGCGGGGATTTGCCTGCATCGTATCCTGACCTGCTTGAGGCTCTTTGGAGCATGCGAGCGAGAGGCAAGATTGCGGACCGGCCTTGCGAGGTCCGGCAAAGATTTCTGGGTTTTATCCAAAGGGTTGGTATGGTTGATGAGTCTCACTCCGGGCATCGGACAAACGACGTGTTCGAGACGACTCTGGGTGATCTGATTTGTGCGCTTCTTGAGGCGGCGAACGAGATCTCCTCGGATAGTAGAGAGATAGAGAAGCTTGCGTGCGCGGCGCTGGCCAATCTCGTGTGCCGCCAAGCGGTGCCTTAACGTCGTCAGGTCAGTTGCCATGTCAGGGAATGTAGCAGCTCATGAACCGGAGTGGCCGATTCCGGTTCCGATCAAAACAGATCGTTGGTCTGCGCGCGCGCTCATGCTGATGCTCACCATCGTTGCACTGACCGCCTTGATTGTGCTCGGCCGTGAATTGGTCCGGCTCGAGCCTCCGCGGCAGCCCGCCTACGCAAATCTTTTTTTGGGACCCGGACGGCATCTCTGGCTCATCGAAGATCGCAGCTCCAAGGCGTGCCTCGGGGTGATTGCAGGCGGCTGGAAAGAGCTGAAAAACTCCGAGCTGGTGAAATTTACGGCCCTGACCGCGGGCCCCACAACCTCGACGCTGCGTGCGAGCATCTCCGAATACAATTTAATGCAGTCGCTTCAGATCCGCGTTTCCGGTCCGGCAATGCAGCGTGAGATCGCTTACAACGGAAAGAGCTGGTCGGGCATCGAAACACCCACGACAGAGCCTATTCTCCTGCTCGAGAGCCGCGGCGGCGGGCGCACCCTGAAACTTCCAAACCGGCTCGCCCGGCAGCTGAACCTTCAGATAACTTCAAGAGCCGTTCAGTTCCGGCAAGTGCGGCGCGGCGAGTTCTTTGCGTGTAAACGGGAGCTCGAGGCGGTGAAATCAGAAACTGGAAAGGAAACTTTATGAGTGACGCGATGATCCGGCTGCTCAATCTCTCGAAGCGATTCGGCGGATTTGCCGCGGTCGACAATGTGTCGCTTGATATCCGGCGTGGCGAGATCTTCGCCTTCCTTGGAACGAACGGCGCAGGGAAAACAACAACCATTCGGATGATGACCGGAGTGCTGCTTCCGACCTCCGGAAGTGTTGAGATTGGCGGCTACGATATCCAGCGCAGTCCGCTTGAAGCGAAGATGCTGATGGGAGTGATTCCGGATCGTCCGTATATCTACGGAAAGCTCACCGGCCGCGAATTTCTGACGTTCATGGCGGACCTCTACCGCGTCGAGCCGGCAAAAGCCGCCCAGCAGATCGACGAACTGCTCGAGATCTTCGGTCTCAGCGATTGGCAGCATGAGCTCATCGACGGCTACTCCCACGGAATGAAGCAGCGATTGCTCATGTGCTCCGCACAGGTTCACAACCCACAGATTCTCGTCGTCGATGAGCCGATGGTTGGACTCGATCCGCGCGGTGCGAAGCTGCTCAAGGAGACCTTTCGCGCGAAAGCCGATGCAGGGCTCACGATCTTCATGTCGACGCATTCGCTCCCGGTAGCAGAGGAGATTGCAGATCGGCTCGCGGTCATTCGGCGCGGCCGAATCGTCGCAACCGGTACGGTCGATGAGCTGAAAGCTCAAACCAAGGAGTCGGACCTCGAAGAGGTCTTCCTGCAGCTCGTCGAAGACGAGGATGATTCCGGAAGCAGCTTCCGGTAAAAACTGATGTCTGCCGCACTCTGCAAAGCTCCCATCCAGATGTGGCTCAACCGGATGCGAAGCGGCGGCAGGCGGAAAAAGATCACCTTCATAGTGATCTCAGCGATCGTCTCATTGCTGGTTTGGTCGATCTTCGAGAGCACCTACACTTCATTGCTCGCCTCTGATCATCGCGACGACGAGAACATCTCGACGGCGCTGCAGCTGGGCGCGCTTGTCTTCTTTGTCATGCTTTGCTTTTCCAATTTCGCCTGCTCTCTCGCAATCTTCTATGGAGCGAAGGACGTGCCGTTTCTGCTCGCGCTTCCGATCTCTCGCCGGAATTTCCTCGCCGCCCGCGGTCTCGTCTCGTGTTGGAACGCTTCGTGGTCGACTCTGCTGTTCGGAGCGCCGATGTTTGCCGGAGTTCTCGCGGTCGGAGACCCTTCATGGGTGTCACTGGTTGTGGTGCTCGCCGGACTCGCTGCGCTGCTCTTCTTAGCGGCGGCAATCGGCATCTTGCTCTCCACACTGTTTGTGAACGTGATTCCAATGACTCGCTTTCTGGAGTTCTTTGCGGTCCTGATCACGGTCTTCGTGCTGAGCCTCACGTTCCTTGCGCCGGAGATCGGACCAGAGATGCCCCGGCACGTTCGAACAACACATGGCCTGGAGCCGCAGGTTCTCAAAACGACACTCGAGTTTCTGCAGATATTTCCCTCAAGTCTCTTTTCTCGTTCAATAATGTCGGCGCTCGCAGGCAGAGCAGATATCGGCGCGTTATCGAACTTACTTCTGTGGTGCTTCGCCATCGGGGCGATCACGGAATGGGTATTTCGCAGACTGTTTCTTCGCGGTTGGGATTTTACCTTTGGCTTGACGCGCCGCGAACGCACACTCAGCACCCCCGGCGGCGGCTCCCTCCTGCTCAGCCAACAGACGCTCGCTCTCGTGCGGAAGGAGCGGCGGATGTTCCTTCGTGATCCGGCTCAAGCAATTCAGCTGCTCGTGATTCTGCTCCTCACCTTCCTTTATCTCTTCAATCTGAAGAATCTGCGCTCGCTCTCGTTTGCGGCGGAAGAGAGCGCCCGCTGGTGGCAGGGAGTGCTCGGTCTCGCGAATATCTCACTGGGCGGTTGCATCGCCGCAGCGATTGCAACCCGCTTCGTGTTCACTTCAGTGAGCATCGAAGGCCGGGCCTATCCGTTAATTCGAGCCACGCCGATGTCGCTCTCGAAATTCCTGATGGGTAAATACATCGCCTGGTTCTGGCCGGTATGCCTGATTACCACGACGCTCCTTCTCTCAGGCGGGTTTGCCCTCCAGCTTTCCGAACTTTCCTTGATTTACACATTTGTCATCTCCGTCTCGCTGACTCTCGGGCTCGTCGGCCTCGGCGTCGGAATGGGGGCGGTGTACGCGCATTTTGATTGGGATCACTCCTCCTCCTTGCAATCGAGCTTCGGAAGTCTGCTCTTTATGCTGCTCTCCTTCGTGTTGATTCTCGGAACGCTGCTTCCCGCAGGATTTCTGTTCTTTACGGCAAGCGTCCCGAATTTCGGAGCGGAGCTCGGATTCTTTGCGCAGTTCGTCCCACAGCTCGTTGCCGTCCTGGTAGTGATCGCGATGAACGTGATCGTCGCCCGCGGCGCAATCAATGCGGGGCGTGAAAGACTTCTGGAGCTCGAACGGTCGTAAGCTTGTTCGCTGAACTCCTCTGGTGCATTGTGCCAGCCGATGGAGTCCGAACTGGTACAACTTCGCGGCCGTGGGCCGCTCGCTGATCCGCTTTCCGGGGAGTTCGACCGGCCGGATCAGGCACCGCGCGCACTCCGAAGCCTCTCAAAGATTATCGAGGACGGATTGTGCCATAGGTGCGGCAGCTGCGTCGGAATCTGTCCGACCGGCGTCTTCGGACTGGACAAAGAGGAATATCCGATCGTCGAGCGCCTCTCGTCATGCACCGACTGCGACCTCTGCGTTAAAGTTTGTCCCGGTGATGAGCTGGATGTCCATGAGCTCCATCAGCAGAACTTCGGTGTTCCCCAGAACCTCGGCGACGTTCACGGCGTATTTCAGAGCGCCTATTTAAGCTACGCAGAGGATCCTGTCCTGAGAGATCGATCGAGCAGCGGCGGATCGATCACCGCGCTGCTCATCCACCTGTTGAACACCGGTCAGATCGATGGCGCAGGCGTGATTGCGAGCGATGAGGGCGAGCCCTGGAAGGGCAAGCCGATGATCGCGCGCACTCCGGAGGCGCTGCTCGCGTCGACGAAGTCAAAATACGCGATCGCTCCGACCAATATCGTCTTTCAGGAGATGATCGAGCGGCCCGGCCGCTATGCACTCGTAGGCCTTCCCTGTCAGATTCATGGTTTTCACAAGGCGGCGAACCTTGATCGCCGGTTGAAGGAACGCGTCGTCGTAACGATCGGATTGTTCTGTCACGCGGCAACGGAGCATGATCCGGTGCGTTTCGTTTGGGACCGGCTCCATCGAGACGGCCGCACGCCGGTGCGCTATATCCCTCGAGAAGGAAAGCATCCGGGCACGCCGATGGTCGAGTATTCGGACGGAACACGTGAACCGGTCTACTTCCCGGAGCACAGCGGATACCGTCCGAGCTCGACGGAGATGTTGAACATTCTTTACCGGATGTACACCCCGGAGCGCTGCCTCACTTGTTACGACTCGACCTCCGAGTTTGCCGATATCTCGGTCGGCGATCCCTGGATGGCGCCACCGTCAAAGGAGATTCGTTTCAAAGACGGGTACAGCTTTGTGATGGGACGTACTGATCGAGGGATCGGCTTTTTGAAAGACGCGGAGACAAATGGAGCGCTGAAGCTGATCGAGCTCAACCCGCTTGTCGCCAGGGAATGTAATCTCGAGACGGCGCTCGAAAAACGGTACCGGGCATTCCGGGTAATCGAGACCCGGCGCAGACAAGGTCACGGTGTGCCCGAATATCGTACTGAGATTCCGAAAATGTCCGGTCTCCGGGCGCTGCGCGTTGAAATCAACATGTTCACGCACATTCTGTGCTACCTGCCCCGGCTCCGCGGCTACATGTTGCGATTAATTTTCTCCCCAGTGGGCTACTGGATGATGTGGACAAACCATCAGCGCCGGGTGGTGAAGTTCCGCCTCCGGGATGCCTGGATGAAGCTGCGCCGCCGCTTTGTCCTGGGGCTCGAGGATGGAATGAAGGAGGAGCCGGGCTCAGGCGGCGGCATAACCCCCCCCCAATAAGCGCTCACTGCCGTAATCTCCCGATTTTCGTTGATTCCCCTGGGCCTTCCCGTTATCAAACCTGGCGGCTGAAGGGCTCCCGGACCCGTTTCTTTCGAAAGGGTGTTTTTCAGTGAATCAACCGGCGTCTTCCGACGTCCGATCGCCCGCTGGGTCCGCTTTTCTCGGTCCTGCTGAGAAGGACCGGTTCTCCCGGATAGGGGCAAACATTTTTGGAACTGTTGAGAGCGAGCATTTAAGGAAAATGGAATCTCAAGCTGCACAATTACCCTCGGTCCGCGGAAGCCTTCGCACTGATATCCCGGCGGCAATTGTCGTTTTCCTCGTAGCGCTGCCGCTCTGCCTCGGAATCTCGTTGGCGTCAGGTGCGCCGCTCTCCAGCGGATTGATCGCCGGCGCTATCGGCGGAATCATCATCGGGACTCTCTCCCGTTCATCCCTCAGCGTCAGCGGGCCCGCCGCCGGGCTGGCGACTGTTTGCGCCGATGCGATCCAGGATCTCGGCAGTTTCGAAGCGCTGCTTATGGCAGTCATCTTCGCCGGGTTTCTCCAAATCCTTTTCGGGATCTTCCGGCTTGGGGTGATCGGGCAATATGTTCCGAGCTCTGTGGTGAAGGGAATGCTCGCCGGAATCGGGGTGGTGATTATCCTCAAGCAGATCCCGCATGCCGTCGGCCGGGACGCAGACTTCGAAGGGGATCTCGCCTTCTTTCAGCATCTCGATCAGACAAACTCGTTTGCGGCGATCGTTAAGGCGTTTCAGGCGCCAAACACAATCGCCATTTTCATCACGCTGCTCTCACTGCTGATTCTCTTTTCGTATGACAAGCTGTTTAAAGGCCGGCGGATCTCGACGTTTCTCCCCGGCCCGCTGATTGTCGTCGTTGTCGGCACAATCCTCGCCGCCTGGATGGGAATTTCCTTCCCGGAGCTCGCGCTTCAGCGAGGCATGGGGCATTTTGTCGAGCTGCCGAATTTTCTCTCACGGAGCGATCTGCAGCAGCTTCCTCTTCCAGCGCTCTCTGCGCTGTGGAAAGGCAATATGTTCGAAGTCGCGGTGACGATCGCCGTGATTGCCAGTCTCGAAACACTGCTTTCGCTCGAGGCTGTCGACAAGCTGGACCCGTATCGCCGGATCTCTCCGCCGAATCGTGAGCTTATCGCCCAAGGCATTGGAAATGTTTCGTCCGGCTTGCTCGGGGGCCTTCCGATTACGGCCGTGATTGTTCGAAGCTCTGCGAATGTCTACGCCGGCGCGCAGACAAGATTCTCGGCAGTCTTTCACGGCTGCTTGCTGGTGCTTGCGACACTCTTCATTCCGCAGCTGTTAACTCTGATCCCCCTCTGCGCGCTTGCAGCGATTCTGCTTTACGTCGGATACAAGCTCGCTAATTTTACGCTGTTCCGTGAAATGTTTCGGGCCGGTCAGGATCAGTATCTCCCATTTCTCGCGACCATTTTAGGGATCGTATTCACGGATCTGCTACTCGGGGTTTTTATCGGGCTGAGCATCGGTCTATTTTATCTGCTGAAAAGCAATCATCATAACGCCGTGACGCTCGTTGAAGACGGTGACGACTGCCTTATCCGGTTTAACAAGGATATCTCCTTCATCAATAAGATGGAGCTGAAGGAGACGCTGGCAAAAATCTCGGACGGAAAGCGGGTGTACGTCGACGGTTCAAAGGCGATGTATATTGACCGTGATATCTACGACATGTTGAAGGACTTTGAGCACAATTGCTCGCACCGTGGTATCGAGCTGACCTACCAAAACACCGAGGGAAAGATGTTACCGATTTTCCGGAAGAAAGTTTTGCATGAACGAACATAAAAAGCTTTTACTGGCGAACAAAGCCTGGGTTCAGGAGAAGCTCGATCTTCGCTCGGATTTTTTCCAGAGGCATCAAGCGACGCAAGAGCCCAGCTTCCTCTGGATCGGATGTGCAGATTCGCGCGTCCCGGCGGAAGAGGTCACCGGTGCAGGTCCGGGCGAGCTGTTCGTCCACCGGAATGTTGCGAACCTCGTGCTGCACTCGGATCTGAACGCGATGGGAGTGATCCAGTACGCGGTGCAGGTTCTTCGCGTTCAGCACATCATCGTCTGCGGGCATTACAACTGCGGGGGTGTCAAAGCCGCGATGTCGATGGAGGATGTCGGGCTTTTGAATCAGTGGCTGCGCTATATCAAAGATGTCTATCGCTTCAATCAAGATGAGCTCGACGCGATAGAGGGCCAACAGCAGCGCTTTGATCGCTTGGTCGAGTTAAACACAATAGAGCAGGTGGCGAATCTCGCACGGACGTCATTCGTGCAGAAAACCTGGCATGACGAAGGAACGAGGCCTCAGCTCCACGGCTGGGTCTACGACATTAAATCCGGGCTCCTGCGCGAAATTCTCTCACTCGACCCCGGTGCTCCGATCGACACGATCTATCATTTCGAGAAATGGGACGGGCACCGGCGCCGCCGCGGCGCTGTGAGCCAATAATCGAAGCGGACGAGAGCCGTCCTGGTTTAGTCCCGGTACGATTTGACGGCCCAAAGGGCCGACAGGATTTCCTATATAGGACGGCTCTAGGCTTTTGTTTCGCTCCGAAAAGAGCGCATCCAGCGCACTTTCTACGCATTACGGAGGCGGCAAGCCCTTGCACGCCTCCGCCGGTCGCCATCCAAGGCGACCGATAGAGCGGTTTCCTCTGCCATAACGAACCTAGCACCGCTCTAGTGATGTCCCGCGATTGGGTTAATCGGTGACAACGGTTCCCATCTGAACCACTTCGAAATTGCCGCCCGTCACGTCGCCAAGCTCCCGAAGCGTGTCATCATTCCAGCGCGAATCGTGCGCGCCGCTGATGTACCAATTGGAGCCGTTGTCCGCCAAGATCATCCCGTGCTTCTTCAGCGCGCGCAGGATGACCTGAACATGGGGACGGAAGCCGCTGATGTCGTAGCTCTGTTTCAACCGGACTCGCATGCCCATGGGCGGGAGATTCGGGTCGGTGCGTGAGCTCGCGAAATGGGTTGCAGGCGCTATATAGGCGCGTCGCGATCGGCTGACAGTGAAGCGGACCGCGTGAGGAATCTCGCCGCGCAGAACCTCTTCATATCGAACCAGTCCGGGGAAAATGGGCAGGCCCGCTGCATCCGCTGACGTCCATCCGGCTGGGCGGCTGGTGTTCGTCGTCAGGTTGAAAATGGCTCCCGAGCCCGCGCGAAATCCCGAACCTGATCGATAAGCGTAAAAGAGCTCGAAGAGCTTCCAGGCATCTGCATCAATCACAATGATGTGACGGTCACCATCGCTCGACGGTCCGCCTTCAATCGGTGCATTCAGTGGAATCGGGTACGGACCACGATCACTCTCGTCGCTATATTCGAAGCTTACGGGAACACTCTTTTGTCCCTTCCGGACGACGACGTAATCGAATCCGATCGGGCGGCCTTCCCACGTGGTGCCGAAATCGGGGTGGAGTCCGCGATCGGTTCCGATCGAAGCGATCAGTGCATCCGAGTTCGGATCCACCGGAGATGCGGAGATGTCCTGATTCCACGGATCATTCGCGGGAAAGATCCGCCGTGTTCCCAGCGCCGCATTGACCTTCGGAGCCGCCACTGCCGGGGGGTTCTTCTCGTTGTTATCTTTCTTGCTCGTGCAGCCTTTGTCGCGCGGGTAATCCTTCTTCCCGTCACGATCGTTGTCTTTTCCGTCCGAGCATTGCGGCCGGCGCTTCGTTGCAGAGAAGGCAGTCTCCGAGAGGCATGGAGAGACTAGGATGCAAATAGCTAGTAAGTAGGACGAAAGCCTCATAGGAGAAACTGCCACAGTACGGGTCGGGTCGTTCGCGGGGTATCTTAACGTTTCGGCGCAACCGGAACGCCGGTGCCAATCGGTACCGAGGGGTTTAGCACCCCTCTGCCGCGAATATCCGTTCGCGCGACTGGTGCGGTCGAGCATGCTATAGGCCTCGGCGGCCGTTCTCTTCCGTTTCGTTATTCGAGAAATTCTGGTCCTCTGAAGAGCGTCGTTCCTCTGAGCGGCCAGCACATGAGTGAATGTTTTAACTGTCTTCCCTCGGCTGAAGAGTCCGCGGGGAGGCAGTTCATGAACTGCGATTTGAAACAAATTTCCCAGAGCTCTGGAGCCGAGGCAGCGGCCGCAGCACTTCATCTCTGGCATGCCCTCAACCCTGCGAGCAGCGATATTCATTTCTTTGTCGGCCTTGCTCGCACGACCCCCTATCAGTCGGTCTCCGATGCGGCTGCGCGTTGCATTGCTGCCGTGCAGGGACCTGAGACGACCGACGCCGATTACGCGGTGCCGATCCTGCTCGATCTCATTCCGGAAGCGCCGGAGGAACGGCACGCCCCTCTCATCCGGGCGCTGGGCTCTCTCGCGCGGAGCTCCACTGCCCTTGACGGTATCAAGGCCCGGCTTCGCAACATCCTCGAGACCGCCGTACTCACTGAAGTCTTGCTAGCGGCGGTGGAAGCGGCCGAGGGAATTCTGGTTGAAGGCGACGGTCTGCGCGAACTGATCATTCGAGCGCGCAATCAACCCCTCGATTGAACGTCGTCGAATGACCAGCGGCGGCTGCGCAAAAGGTTCTCTCTCTCTCCCGAAGGGCCCTTGTGTGCTGCCGCTTTCGTCAAAAGGTCAAAGAAAGCGGGTGAAGCCTGAACCGATGTTGATGGGTCAGGCTTCGGGAGATGCCGCTTAGTACCATCCCAGCCCGTTCAACCACGAAAACCACTTGATTGCCTGGGCGACCGTCAGAACGGTGACGATGGCAATTATTGCTCCCTGAACGACCTCTGACATTTGCACGAGGCGCGCGTGAGTGGAGCACCTTTTGATCCACTGGCAAAGAACGCCGACTCCAAAGAGCATGGCTCCGGCGAGCTCGCGGCCGAGGTATGCTCCGTCGAATACTGTCTGATACAGAACGGAGCCGCCCCAAATGATGCCCAGCCAGACGACGATAACTCCGGCTACGAAGGCGATGCCGATC
>CAYOAK010000035.1:0-5708 GCA_964401925.1 uncultured Bdellovibrionales bacterium
CTCAGAGCCCGGGCCGATCTGTGGCTCGGGCAAATTGAGCTTTCCGCTGGTGTCGGACTTGCGCATTGCAGCGAACAGATTGAGCACGCCGTCTGCGAGCTCGATCGGCGTTGAGTGACGCATCTCTTCCGTGCGAGTTGCCGGATTCAGTGGAGAAGCCACAGCGGTGGGCGCGGGACAAAGCAGCAAGGACGCCGGACGATCTTCGAGCTTCGCCGCCAGCTCAAGAATCTCGCTTGTTCCGGACAATAGCCGGCCGTCGAGGTGCACTTCGATATTTTCGGGTGGAAGGATCGCCCGGTCGACAAAGATTGAAACCTCTTTCGGCTGACGCGAGGCTGAATGATTGATGACGAACAGCTCATCGAAGACTGCGTGTCCCGTCTCCGCGAATCCGAACATCCGCGTCAACCACTCCTGTCCGGAGGCAATTGCCTTTTCCAGATGTGCAGCAAGCGAGCCCGCTCCACCCGAGAGGGCCATCGACGAATCCTGCTCGGTGACTGATCCGACTTCGGACCTGCGAGCAGCACGAAGAAAGAGGACGCTTAAGGCGCGGACCGATTGATTCCATCGAAAGGAGGGTTGTGTCGAATAGCGCCGCCCGCTTAACCGGGTGGATGTGATCATTGACGATGACGCAGGGCGCCAGAACTCGACACGATCTAACCGCGCAAGATCTCCGCCAAAAAAATGTAACGCTATGTGCCCGGGGACGAACGCATCCTGCTGCGCACCCATACTCACTCCTCTCATCAAATAAGATGGAGAAGTTAGACAATCACACCCGGTAATCAACGCCCTGGGCGTCGAAGGTGTCGTCAGCTACCGGACAGCAAGGATCG
Organism: uncultured Bdellovibrionales bacterium; assembly: GCA_964401925.1. GTDB lineage: Bacteria > Bdellovibrionota_C > UBA2361 > SZUA-149 > JADYYL01 > CAYOAK01. Next base: position 846 of record CAYOAK010000035.1, read on the forward strand.
AATGATGTGCGTTCCGTAACTACGTGACTTAATTCAATGCCCTATTTTCCGCCGCCACTCATGATACCTCCGTGTTGTCAGATTGCAGACAACAACTAGCGGAATCCGCGGTTAATCTGAAGAGGAAGTTCCATCGTGCCTGGCGCTTAAACTAGAACAATTGTTCTATCAACCTAAGTGGCTGACGTACCAAGCACTCTTGCAGTGCACGACACTTACGGCGGTTTAAACCACCTGAACAGATTCCAGACTGAATTCCGGAGTCATCCTAATGGGCACAAAAAAGGCGGCATTACGGGTGTACGGAAGCTTGGTTGAAAAAGTTGAACGGCGTGAGCGCGGCTCTGTTCTGCCGTTGTTGATCATCATCGCGATCGTGGTGCTGATCTTCTCCGGCCTCGCCATCGATTCAACGATGATGACCACAGCGAAAGTGCAACATCGCCAGCTCGCTGAGTATGTCGCACTTGAAGCACTTAACACTTACACGCGAACTCCCGGCCCATTCGTCACCAAGCTGAATGCAGCAAAGGCGCGCGCGCAGGAGATCTCAAGTCTCAACCTCCTCATCGGAACCCGGCTCTCGGGTCTCACCTCGGGACCGACGGATATTCAAACAAACCGCCCGGTCGATCCGATCGGTGCACACGGGACGCTCACTCCCGGAATCTGGTGGTACCGCGAACCGCCAGCCGTGTGTGACCCGAACGATCCGTGCCCTTGCGTCTGTGCTCCAGCGGGCCCGTTTAATTGCGGAGTCGCAGGCGCTTGGTCAAAGCAATTTTTTCAGCCGGTAGATCTCGACACATATCCGACATGCCGGGTGAATGCTTTTGAAGCGGCGCTCCGTACCGATAACGCCTCGTCCGTTCCAATGATATTCATGAAGTGGACAGGAGTTGCGGCGGGACAGAACTTTTCAAGCGTGTCCGTTGCCGCAACTTATCCGCGACATGGGGTGTTCCTGGTCGACCTTTCGCGAGCGTCGCATTCCGAGTCGCACATCCCCTACGAATCAACCGGCGGACCAGGGCAGGCTACTTATTTCAAGCAGGCGTCCGAGTATACGTTTCGCTTACAGAACGATAACTGCGCGACTTACAATCCGCCGACCTCGGGTTGCACCGCGAAGAACTCCTGCACGATCGCGGGCGGCATTCAGCCGGATATGTATCAGGCGATCTGGTACACCGATAACACGCTCTACCCGGCTACCGACACATTTTCATTCATTGAAAGCATCGCCCGTGCGGGCGGCGAACCTGTGACGAAGCATTTCAAAGCTGACTACCAATGCTTCGACATCAACTACAACGACTCCCGGCACGCGACGAATCCGACAAGCTCTTCCTATCTCGTAGACATGTATCGCAATCCAGCGATCACGAACTGGCATGCTGAAGGATATCTAGGGCCGGAGCCCCTTTCCACGATGCTCCGGGGCGTTAACTATGGATACACGCTTATGGCGGGAGCCGGAGATCCGATTCCTGGAGATCAGCTCGGATTGATCGGTTTCGATGAGAGCGCGTCTGTCGCTGAACGGACCTTCGTAATGAGCCAGCCAAGCGATCCGATTTATCTCGATGCGCAGAACATTACGGATGTCGTCGCAAATCCCGCTTGCCTCACAAACGGCGGCCAGACCGCCGATTGGTGCCGCGTGCAGAATCATTTCTTCATAACGCGAGATACAAGCGGCTCGAACATTCCGGAGGCGCTACGTGTGGCGCATGCCCAATTGCAGGCAGCAGCCACAAATCAGCCTGCGCAGAATTTCGTAATGCTTCTCTCGAACGGACTGACCAATTGTGATCTGGGCCGGAATTGCAGCAGCGTCGAAGCGGGGTTTGCCGCGTCGTATGCGGACGTCGGGAACGTGATCAACTCGCTCTACGTTCCGGATGAGATCGCCCTTCACTACATCGGCCTGGGAGATATGACCGGCTCGCACACGCTCGTCGTTCCCAGTCCGACACACCTCGACAGCTCTAACAACTCGACGACCTGCATGACGGAGCAGGAGGCAAACAACTACAATCCTCCTCTGTTCTTCACCGACTACACCGGCGGGTATATCGCGGGCGCCGGGCTCGCAGGAACCTTCGGCCGCGCGTCGATAAATTTTAGCGGTGCCTTCTCTGCCGGCAATACAGTGAAGTCACGGGGAACGCGTTATTTCGCTCCCAATCAACTCTATGAATTCGTCCGGGACACCGGCGGATACTGGAACGCTATTCGTAATCCCTGCAGCGTTGATGGGATGGGGAACGGAATCGACATCTCACCGACGATCAAAGCCGCATGCGTCGGCCAGACCTTTTCCCAAGCCGGGGGGAGGCCGACAGCGTTGAACGTTCCGCCGTATACCGACGGTTTTGGTCGCCTAATGTGCGACCCTCAAGGGCTCTCTCGAGACGCGCAGGTGAGGAACGCTGTGGATAAGGTCCTCGGGCGCTCGCCCTATATCATTGTTCAGTGAGGCGCCAGCCGCGCTGCGCGTGAGAATCCTCACCTAAGGCAGCTGATCGCAATCATATCGAGCAGGCCGCCCAGATTCGATAGTGGGCGTCTCAGAGCAAACCCTTTGATAATTGTTATGAACACAAGCTCGACGCGATACAGCTATCCATACGATCGACTCCATCGCATTGCGGCGCAGTCATTCATTGAATCCAGCGCATCGATCCTCGATGAGGTTCAGCACCTCGAGTCGCCATTCAAAGAAGAGCTTTTTGTAAGTTTGGTACTCGCGGCGGACGAAGATCGTCGCGCTCTACCAGCCCGACAGATCGCAGCGTAATATTTTATCAACGAGGCCGTTACGGCCTGAAGATCTCGAAAATATCCGAGTGTGAGTGCGCCCACATAGGGCCCCCTGCCGCTACGTAGATACGTCCGTTCGCTTTCATCGGATAGATTCCGTGGCGCGCGGTCGGCAACGCGGCCTCAAGCCTCCATGTGTTCGTTACCGGATTGTAGACGTCGACCCGATTATAAACGTTGTTCGGCACTTCATTCGGAGTGCTGGTTTCTCCGCCGATAACGAAGAACTCCCCGCGGAAATACACCGCCTTCCCCATTCCGCCGCGGCGCTGAGGCACCTTCACAAGCTGCGAGGCCGGAAACGTGCTGGAATCCCAAGTGTTCGTTGCGGGATCGTAGGCGAGCGTGTCGTCGAAGCCAGGCGTTGTGGTGTTGAAGTCACCGCTACCGGGGCCGCGTCCGCCAAAGATGTAGAGCTTCTTCCCGTCCGTTGCCGCAGCGGCGTGATTACGAGCCAAAGGAGGCGGAGCAAGTGCGGTCCAGGTGTCGGCGCCGGGATCATAACGCCAGGTCTCATACACCGTATGGTCTATACGAATTCCGCCGGCATAATAAACTTTTCCGTCGATTAGCGCCGTCGACGCAGCTCCACTTCCTCCGAGAGGCATGTTCCCCTTGAGCGACCACGAGTTTGTCAACGGATCGTAGACTTGAACTTTGTTCTCCGAGTTTCCTCCGAGTCCGCCAAAAACATACAGCTTTTTGCCGATCACTTCGGAGGAGTGGTGGTGCCCGGGGAACGGACGCGCAGCGAGATTGCAATTCCAAGTGTTTTCCGTGAACTCGAATCCACAGGTGTTAGTCGTGTCTCCATCTCCGAAAATGTACATCACGCCATTGATGATGCCGCCGGCGATCTCGCTCAGCTCCAGCGGCATCGCTGGTCCCGTTTCCCAAATCCCCTTCCCTGCACCAGCTGGGAAGACGTAACGGAATGCTTTCGGCAGGAGACTCGTCATTCCGTTCGACGTGACCGAGACGTCGAGGAGGGCACCTGTTGGCGCCGCTTGTGCGGGGATTGTTCCCCGGATGCGAGTCGGCGACACCGAGGTGACCGTAGCGGAAGCCCCGCCGATTGAGACAGTCGTAGTTCCTGCGAAGCCGACGCCCCCGATTACGAATGGAGTTCCACCGACTGCCCGAGCGCGCGCGGGAGAGATATCGAGCGCCTCAACTGCTGCGGCAACTGGATTGATGGGCTTCGCAACACGCACGCCCCCGCCGTAGTAATCGGTACCAAGTATTGCGCCGCCGGGACCCATAACGACATCCAGGAAGGAGTAGTTACCCACCACTCCGAATGCACCGAGTGTTGTCCCGCTATTTGTTACCTTTGCTCGATAGAGCTCACCGCTCAATCGAGCGAGCAGAAGCTCGCCCCTCATTGCGCCGCCGAAGGCTCGTGACCGGTATTCTTCGATTCCGTTTGTTGATGCGAGAGGCGGAGTGCTCGCGAGAGGCGCCGCGTAAACTCCTAACAGCGGTGAGGCGAACGGATTGTAATAGACGTTCTCTCTCGGGTCCGTCTTTCCGCGACTTCGATTTGGATGCCCGTAGTAAGCGCCTTCAACGACGAAGTTCAGCTCATCCTCGAAGTGAGGATCCGGGCTCTCCGTCGTCGCAGAGGTCGAGGCGGGACCGAATCCATCGTTGGGACCGTTCTCTGTAGCAAAGAGTTGGCCTTCTGTGCTCCAGAGAATATCGAACGCATTTCGAAACCCCGGCGCCAGAACTTCAACCCCGCTTCCAGGAACCGCCTCTACGGCTTCTCCAGCGCGCTCATCCATGTTGACGATCTGCGATACCGAATCTCTGTATGTGAGATTGATCGGTGTGCTGACCGAGGTGATTTTCGCTCGAAGGATTGCAGACGAGAACGGCGACTCCGGAATGTTCCCCATCGAACAAACCGCAATGCCTGCATTTGTATTGCCTCCGCTCGCAATTAACAGATCGCCTGAGTCATCAAATTGGAGGCCGTTTACGCCGTGGTCGTGGTGCGAAACAGGTAGCCCAGTCACCAACGGCGAGATGGTG
>CAYOAK010000035.1:5718-21661 GCA_964401925.1 uncultured Bdellovibrionales bacterium
GTCGAACGAGGGTCCGTTTAGTACGCTGACATAACCACTGTAGGGAGTGAACGCGTTTGCACAGGATCCGTCGGTCACCAATTTCGAATGTGAAACGTAAAGTTTCGGCGGATTCGGCGGATCGAACGGACTAAATGCAAGTCCCAGAATATGCGGACTGCTGTGTGAAGAGATCGTGGCGATCTGCTGAGTATTTGTGACGGCGTAATTGTCATCAAAGGTGAAAGCGCTAATCCCTCCAAATGCCGACGCAACGTAGAGTCTTCCATCTGGCCCCCAAGCCATTTGCGTTGGGTAGGCAACATTTCCGATCGTGACTGGCGGATCGAAGGACACGGGCGAGGCGTTGCCGGTGTAGGTGTATGTCTTTGAATTGCTCGTTCCGTTAGGTGTCTGAACAAACACCTGCGCGCTGCCACTGCCCGCCGGTGCGGTGAAACGAACCGAATTGGGGGCAACGGTCAGCGCTGCTGCCGATAGAAACGTGCCGTTCCACGAAACCTGGACGTTTGCAGATGGAAAGAAGCCGAAACCCGTAAGTTCGATCTGCTCTCCGCCACCCGAACTTCCGCCTGCAGGCATCGATTGAATGAACGGCTTCAGGGCCGTCTCGTCATGGTTCAACGCGCCCGGATTGATATCCAAAAAGACGCCGGGAAGTGACTCCAGCCGAACTCGTGCCGGAAGTTGGGTGGTGTTCGAGATCGCAAAGCGCGCTTCAATCTGATGGAGGCCAGCAGCAAGAGTGATCGGACCGTTAACCAGACCCCCATCCACGAACAGTCGGCGATCGGATCCCCCGGTCAGCTGGAAGCCATGCACGCCCCCTGTGGTGACCGAGATCCGCCCTTTCAGAACGGCGATCGAATTCTGTGTCAGCGTTGAGCCGCCGATTCTTCCCGCCATGTCATCGACTTGGAGCGAGGGCAAGAACTGCGAGTAGTCCGGTGCAGCGGGAGGATTATCGAGGTGGGTAATCAGGGATGCCGGAGTCGACTGAAAATAGAATGCTTGGACGCCCGGAACATTGCCCACTGGGAAGACTCCCAGCACCGTGCTCTCCGAGAGATGTTTTGGCGGAGCGGCATTGTCTGCAATCTCGAGCGAGACGATGTGTGAGCCGAGATTAAGCAATGGGTGAATGGTGTTGGTGGTTCCAGCGGGCGTTCCATCAATGGTCCACTGATATCCCGTGATTGCGCGCCCAAGCTCGTGGGTATGCGAGCCGGTTCCATCGAGAATCACGGATTCAGAGCCGTTTCCGTCGTAATCAACGGCATAATCAGGCGCTTCGATGACCGCGTGCAGAAGCGAATGGGTGTGCGGATGAATTTCGATTCCTGAGATGATCGCACCGCCGACCAGACTGTCGAGATCGATATTCAGCTGACCATCGAGAACGTCTTCCTCAAAGGTTAATGGAAGAGCGGCGTTCGCTCCTGCGAGAGTCACGATATCTAATCCTGGGAAGGCTGTGTTGCCTTCAATCTTCACGTCGAACTTTCTCTGATTCGCTTGTGTAAAGACAATCTCCGCAAAGTGCAGAGTGATCTCGTACGCACCATTCAGGAGCGGCAACGCGAACTTTAGATTCTCCCCGACTCGCGCGGATTGATAGAGCTGCTGGTTAGAGGTCGAGGCAATGACATTCGCCGTGGATGGCGTTCCGGTGGTTCCTGAGACGTACGCCAGATCCGAGTTCCAAAAGGTTCCAAAGGGATCGGTAAACGCACCCCCGCCTGATTTCAGATGAAAATCCACAAGCGACCCGAGGGTGGTCGTCGTGGATGATGACGTTGTGGTGGAGGTGGTCCCACCGGTGGTTGTCGTCGTCAGAGATGTCGACGTCGTTGATGATGATGTCGTCGCCGTTACAGTGGTCGACGTTGTCGTCGTAGTTGTAGTTGTTGTGGAGGCGGTCGTTGTCGGCACCTGAACAGGCTTCGGGCAGCGCTTCGAAATTCGCTTTTTCTCCTCGCTTAGCCGCTGCTTCCGTCGCTTATCCCGGGTCGCGCGAATGACCCGATCATATGACTCCCAATACCGAGCCTTCCCGGCTCGTCGAATCACCCCAGCGACGATTGATCTCGAAGAAAGCCGAAAACACCCTGCCTTGTCCCCGACGAGGCTGTTCCCAATCGCACTAAAGGACTTCTTATTCTTCGAGGTGAGCAGGACGCGGTCGGCGGCCGACGCTTCGGCTGCAAATAGGCAGAGAGAAAGAATGACGAAGAATATTGAACGCACAATGTAGCCCGGGAACTTGCGGGCGGAGGGGAACTCGAATTCCTGACAAAAGCAAGGGACGAGCCGAAAAGTCGCGGTGAACGCTCAATGATTGCAGGGAGCTATGCGAATTTCATCGAAGAAAAGTTGCGCTAGCGATCGCTAATGGGAACTCCCTCGCGCAGCACTGTTGTTGGATGGAAGACGACTGAGCTGCATGACAAAAGCGCGAGCATGCGAAGATCGAGCCTATTCTTTGCTCAGGTTCCGCGACGATTATCGGTAAAAGATCTTCTTCAAGCACTTTGAATTACAGTGCTTTGTGGGACGCACGGCGTAGTTATCCGGCCCTCAACAGCAAAATCGGTGCCGATCCAATGCGCAAACCGCACAGGTATTTTTAAACAAGCACAACTCAGATATTAAATTGGCTGCATTCGAATCTATTTCGAACTGATCTGGGTAGAAGAAATGAATTTGAGCAGCCATTTGGATATCCTGTCCCTCAAGAGGAATTGAACAGGAAGGGAAACCACGTAGCTGCTCTGCTTGCTCTAGAATTAAGGTTTTAGAATTGAGCGAGACAGCCTGGGAACTTGTTGTTCCCAGCTGCGCTTCGAGCATCGCGCACGCACGTTTAGCCCCCCTCCGTTCGGCAGTAACTCTTCAGGATGCAGTATCTGCAGTTTGAGTAGTTACCGTCATGGAGGCGGCAAAACACAATGCGTTACAAATTTAACATCACCCTCGTTTTCCTGGCCCTGCTATTCGCGCAGATCGCCGGGGCGTCGATGATCACCACGACGACGATAGCCGGGGATCAGACCCAGGCTGGAGTCTCGTTCATCAACAACGGGACCAACTACATGTTCTACTCGTTCGGTACGAATGGCGATGGCACGGGCTACATCGCCAGCTCCAACGGGGCGCAGATGAATCTGGGATGCGGCCCCGGCAACTATTCGTGCGGGATCTCGGCGTTTGACCCCACGTCGGGTTATTTCGTCGGCGGCCTGCTGGACGCCAATCTCGACTCTTACGGGTTCATTGGATCCGGCAACGCGATCCTGGCGACGTTTCCCAACTTGTTTTTTTCCAGCATTTCAGGGAACAGCTTCGCTGGATCTAACGGCTCCCCCATTTACGGCGATATTCCGACTCTGCTCGCAAGTGGAAGCTTCTCGACCATCGCATCACCTTTGGGCGGCGCAGCGACCACGATCAAAGGAAACGTCATCTGCGGTAGTGAAGCCGTAACCGCGGTTACTGGACAGGCGTTCTGCACAGTGAACGGCGTACGTGTGGCCCTGAACACGGGTAGCGACTCCATTGCGAACGGTTACGATCCCTTTTCCGGCAACGCATTTGGAAGGCGGAACGGCTGTGCGGCACTCTTCAACGTGTCCAACGGCGGGTATAGCACCTTCGCGCGCGCCGATGGCGGCAGTGGTTGCCAACCTGGTGAGGTCACTTCAATGATTCCCGGACTGGCTACCATTCTTGACGGCGCGACGGAGTACATTGTCGCTAACGGTGTGACGATGACGGCGGCCGCTTACAACGCTGCGTTGAGCCTCGCGTTGATTCGTAACGTGCTCTTCGCAGGGGACACGTTCATGGCGGCACGAATTGGCAACAATTCGCAGGACTTCAATGTGGGTCCTACGAACGTCCTGTCCTTGACGGCGCCCGACGACCCGCCAATCGACGGCCAGGTTCCCGAGCCGAGTACTTTGACGCTGATAGCCGTGGGCGCCGGCCTTATCGCTGCCGCTCGGAAACGTTTCGGCACGGCTTGAAGGCGAGCCTCCACGTGCCGGTAACTAGAAGGGGTGGGAGTTCGGCAGCGATGCTGGAATTACCGCCCCTTCAACGTTCTACAAATCTAGGGCAAGCGAGCGTTATCTAAAGCCGCATTCCGGGGCATGAAGGCGGCGGAGTAAGCACACCGAGCGGATTCGGACATCTGGCTGTCTTCGGCATGAGCCCGGGATTTTGCATCCAGAGCCATAGATTAAAATATTGCCCCGTAAACGTAGCCTGCGTCGTCGTAGTCACCGCACTCAGCGCCACTGTCGTCGTTGTGACAGTCGTTGCAGTGGCATATCCCGGCGGCTGATCCGCTGGAGCTGCCGGTAGTGGCCCACGCGGGATACTATTTTCGCGATACCCGATAGCAACTCCACGAATCATCTTTCCGCCATCCTCGCGTGCCATCCAAGGGCAGAGAAGCTGAGGACAGAATGGTCTTACAAAGGCTCGCAACTCCACCTCGATTGGTGCGTCGCGCAGAATTTTCGTCATCGGCTGAGGCGGCAAAACATTGCCCGCTGCCGGTGGCTTGTGATCATTCGGCACTATCGAAGTGCTGATTACATTGTTCGCCGCATCCCGATTCTGCTGATACGTGAATTCGGCGGGTCGGAGTACCGCTGCCGGGCGAATGATGACAGGAACCTGAGCGAGCGGCGTCCCGCCGCCGTTGGCGTTAAGCTCAGTGTCATGATGCTCGAAGGAAACGAGTTGCACATCGCTCGGAGTGTTCGGATCTGTAAAGAAGGTCTCAAGAGGTAGTTTCGTTGCCGCTTCCAAGACCTGCCGGCGCGCTTCATAGAAATCGTAGTAGCGCGAATCGTTTAGGCTGAGATCTCGAATGTCGTAATCGAAATTCGAGATCTTGGTAGCGACGTTCAGGCCGTCTTCAGCGGCTTTGTTGAGAATCGCTTCAAGCATCAGCACGCGTGCGATATCGACAATCGCGAGCGTGATCGAGAACACCACGCTGATCAAAAGCGTAGTCTCGAGCATCGTTACGCCACGTTCTGTGCTTCTTTTCCTATCCATTACGTGGCTATTAAACGGCAGAATCCCGAGTTTTCGTGAGCAGTTCGCCATAAATTTCCGCGCTTCTTTCTGGCGTCGTTTGGATGCTGAGAACAGCGAAAAAGCCCCTGATTTTCACGGTGTTGTCCCCCCTTCGAATGCCTCTTCAGTGGTTTATTGCGGAGGCCGATTGATAGTCCGTCGTACGAGATTCTCTTATTGGGTCCAGGTTTTTGATTTTCCGAAGGAAAAAATCCGGTGACAGTCGTCAACGCGAACGTGGTGTCGCGATGACCGAATTCGTCATCACTGCGCCATTCCTCTTCGTCATGGCCGCGGGCGTCGTAGACATTGGAATGGTCCTTGGCCAGTACATCCGCCTCTCTGAAGCAGTGCACATGGGAGTCCGCCTAGCGACCTCCTACACTCAACTAGAAGATGGGACTTTCACTGGACTCTCCCCAGGCCAGGGTGCGGGGTGCGCACCCGCGGGCATCTCAGTATCCCACGAAGCAGTCCAACAACGCGTTGAAGAGCTCATCATCATCAACAACCGCCGGGCTGACCTAACCACGCTCTGCATCACAAGCCGTGTGGATCCCAGCACGATAGACCCCGCGGAGCGTATCATCCGCGTATCGGCGACGATCGAGTATCAAGCAATCATGCCGATCCTACTGTCGCGCATTCCGATTACTGTCGAGGCGAGCGGGCCGAAGCTGAACTGAGGGATGGGGGGTTAGCGCGAGCGAAGCATGCGATCAGCGCCGGAGGATGAGAGGTTGCGCACTGAGTCTCGCGGTCGACCGGAATCCTGCTTATACGACCAGAAGGTCTTAAAAATATCCCCGGGTGTGGGATGCAAGACTTCCCAATGCAACGTTTGAACCGAGTCGGTTTGCGAAACGGAAACGTGCGGAGCGTTGTCCTTTAGAAAACCATCAAATGATTCGTTCGCAACAAAGGCTTCGTCAAAGCGAAGATTTTCGTGCCCGACCACAGACATTCCTAAACGATTTGTAATCGTCCGTGCGGCCACAAAATAAAATCGATGATCACGAAACGCCTTTTGAGTTTCGAAACAGAGTTCGTAATTAAACTTTTCAAGAGGAGCAATAGCGTGCGGGAACTCGACACGAAGCTCGTAAAAGTGCGGTGATGATTTGACCATTTCGACGCCAAGTTCGACATTTCTGTCGTCCGTACAGCGAAACTTCATTGAAGGCTGTGGCCGTTCGAACCAAAATCGATGCGTCCTACCAGAAACAGGGCCAAGGCTTACGTTGACTGCTTCAAAGCTGAACTTAACTCGCCCATCTCCGTCCCGATTCTTGATCCTCACTTCGGTGTGCTGACGAAGATGCAACCAAAGATCGGAATTGACGCCCTCCGAAAGAGAGGAAAGCAAATTACTAATTTTGCTTTTCCGACTCGGATCGTTGAGCGCAAGACGAGCAACGTTCAGTAGACTCGGTGGAATTTCATCCTTCCAGGCTCGCTGGAAATCATCACAGAGCGCATTCGGCGATGTAGGAGAGGTCGAGCTCAACAATGGCTTGGGCAGAATCTCTGACGTGCAAAGTGAAAGCTTGCTACCCTTCTCGATTCGATCGGCGAGCATATTCAGTTCGTCCGGATCGGACATTTGGCATTCGTCACAAAGGATCGTGATACTCTGAGCGGGCAGCACAGCGCGATCAATCGAAATTGAAAAAGCCGGCGTGTACGGCGAACGGGATTCACTTAGGCGAAAAATGTCTTTGTAAAACGGACGTCCATCTGGAGCTGAGCCGAAAACCGTGTTTAGCCAGCGAGAGTTCGATACCAATGCTTCGGATAGACTGGCGGCGAGCGAACCCTCCGATCCGGAAAGTGTCGGATGAGGAATTTTTGATCCTACAAACTTGAGCGCGGCGTTCCGCAATAGAAGAACGCTCATAGCCCTTACTGCGTTCGTCCAGGGGAATGTTCGAGAATTTGATGATTTCCCTCTGACGGTCAGCCCTAACGTTTCCGTGAAGGGGTCAGAATATGAAATGCGCTCTAATCGAGGCGTGCGCGCATGTGAAAAGGCTAGCTCGACAGAACCGGCAGTCAGAACAGGCCGACTTGGACGCATACTTGAACCCAATCTTGGTGGGTCAAGAGTACGTGATAATCGGGACAATACAATGTCCGGCTAGCGATCTCTGTTGTCCGAAAAAGGACAACACCCGTCGCTAAAAAGAATCAAAGAACGTTAGGTGTTACCCGCCTGCGCCTTCCATGCCTCTCTCCAAAGTAAGGGCGTTCGAACCGGAGTTCAAATCCCGAATCATGTACCAAATATCAATTCCGTATCGGTGGTTCGGAAGGGTCGCCGCAACCGCAAAGCCGTGCCGCTCATAAAAGCGGCGCAAAGGCTCCTGACCGAGGTAAGTCGTTAATTCAACGCGATGACACCCGCGAAGGTATAAAAAAGTGCACATTGCATTAAGCAATCTGCTGCCATTCGAGTGCCCTCGAAAGCATTGCTCGACGCAGACCCATTCAATTTTTCCTAGGCCGCCTTCGTACTGGCAGAGGCCAAGACCGACACATTTCCCCGATTCATCAAGGATCAAAGGACAATGCGCCTGTTGGTTTCGCAGAATGTCCCGCAAGCGGCCGGCAGAGTAAGCCTTCTTTACCGCCTCAAGGGCCCAAGGATTGTCCGAATGAAGTTCGTCGATAATCTGAAAGAGAAACGCCTGATACTCGAGGATCTTGTCCTCGGTAAGCGCTGTGATTCTCAATTCGCTCGACACCATACGCGGGAGAGCAGTGACGCTGTTGTCTGCTCGGAGACAACACCCTAGCTCACTTCGCTTGGCATTTCGATAGTTTCTAAGGGGTTGGGAGGGCGTGGAGCACGGCGCGACGACCGGCCTAAACATTTGAAAATGTTAAGTACCTTCTGGCCGGCGGAAGCGGAGCTACTTCCAGCAGTTGCTGCAAACGAAGGAGATATCGACTTTATCGACCTTTGCGACGTCCAGCGGGCTCGATGGATCGATGACCGCCTGGAATGTGGCGACTGCGTTCGAAGTCATTTCTGTTGGGCCACGGAGCTGGAGAACCTGTCCACCGGGGACGGTCGCAGAGATCTTCACTTCCTTCGCGACTTCATCGCCCACGTTCCGGATGACTACTTGCAGTGAGCGGATCTTTGTCTTCGCGCCGATAAGCCAATCGACCTTCGGTTGATCGAGCATTCGGAGCCGCGTTTGTCCCATCGACCGCGTCGTCGTCGTCGCGCTTCCAGGCTCTTGTGAGGTTGAGGCTGTGACGGGAATCGACCCGGCGGCGAAGGCGCGTCGAAGTTTCGTCGGGAGGAAATCAAGGAAGGTCTTACCATCACTTGATCTTGCTTCTGCGTCCGCACCGGAAGAAATGAGTGCACGCATCAGATCTTCGCGCTCAGCAGATGCCGCGTACATCAAAGCCGTCATTCTTCGAACGTCAGAGGCGTTCGCTGCGGCGCGCTGACCCTTAGCCAGAATCGATTGGAGGGTCGGAAGATCGCCGCCCTTCACCGCGTGAATGCTCACCGGTATTGCTTCCGGTGTTTGGTCTGTCAGGCTGACCATCGCACCCTTCGCGATAAGATCTTCGACGGCAGATGCATTGGCATTAAGGGCTGCATACATGAGCGCCGTCCGGCCAAGCGAATCGCGTTCGTTTACATCCACACCCCGCTCGAGGATCGGAGAGAAGAGTTCAGGGAGATCGAGCTGCGCGGCAAGAGTGAGGAGCGTTTCGCCGCCTTTGCCCCGTGCATCTACCGCAACGTTGCTAGCGAGAAGCTCCTTCACCACCGGAGATTGTTTCTGGCGAACCGCCGCGATGACGGCTGGCTCTTCGCCCGCCATTGAATTCAGAGGTACGCCAGCGGCGAGGAGCAACCGCACCTGCTCCAAGTCTCCACGTGTAATCGCTGCATTGAGCGTCTTCGCGTTCGCGATTGCATCGAGACCGAAGAGACGCTTCATCCCATCGAGATGTGCGCCGGTGGAACGTTCGATGCCGGCGACCGTTCGAAGGGCGGAGCGCTGCGCAGCCGGGATGGCACGTATGGCGAGGACACTCGCGCTGCACAGACCGATTCCGACGCCGAGCGCCGCCCCAATTCGATAGAGCTTTCCGCGCACTTTCTTGCGTTTGCGGCTGTTCATCAGCGTTGCCGCAAAGGTCGATGAGAACACTGTCGGAGAGAGCTGCCGCTTCGAGTTTCGCGGGTCGATATGCGTTGACAGCTCATCAAGCCATTCGTCTGCGGATTGGAAACGGTCTTCCGGCCGTTTCTCCGAACTCTGCAGCACCAGCTCCTCGAACCAGACCGGAAGGTCGAATTCCTTCGCAAAACGGGGCATTGGCGTCTGCATGTGCATCTTTGCCAGCGCAAACCAGCTCTCGTCTTCGAAAGGCCGGGAGCCTGTCGCCATTTCGTATGCGAGAATTCCCAAACTGTAGATGTCTGCTCGGCAGTCGACTTTTTCGCCGCGAATCTGCTCAGGAGCCATATAGCAGGGCGTTCCGACCGTCTCGCCGGTCTGGGTGAAACCCTTATCCGAGCTGACTGTGCGGGCGAGTCCGAAGTCGGAGATGCGCACATCTCCACCCGCGGTCATGAGGATGTTATCGGGCTTGATATCACGGTGAATCACACCCTTCCGGTGGGCGTACGCGAGGCCTTGTCCAATCTCATAGAGAATGCGGCAGGTCTCGGGAAAATCGAGCTCAGTGTAGTGCGGCGAATAGATCCGATCTTTCAGGCTGTAACCCTGAACGAGTTCCATCGAGATATAGTAGTAGCCCTTCCCCGCACTGCCGAAGTCATAGATCCGGACAATGTTCGGGTGCGCCATTCCCCGGGCGACGAGGACTTCGTTGCGAAAGCGCGCGAAGAGTACCGGATCCTTTACGTGATGCGGGTAAAGGAGTTTTAGCGCGGTCGGCTCGTTATCGAGCGAGCGATCGATGACCCGGAGGACGAGACCCATTCCTCCCTTGCCGAGGGGACTAACAACTTCGTACCGATCCGCGATCAGTACTCCAGGCTCAAATAAAGAGACCTGCTCCGAGTTTGGAGGCTGTACATTCATTAGCTAACGTCCCTAAGGCCCTTGGGGATTCGGCCAAACCGGGGTTTTGCTTGATCAATTCTGACTACCCCGGAAATGGGGTGTATTCCCGAGCAGTTAGCGGCGGGAAATCACGGTGTTGTCACGAATGAAAACAGACTGATTCGTCCAGATGAGTACAGCCGGCCAAAAGCAGAGAACCCTCAAACGATCGTGCAAAACGGCTGTTGCACAAGCTCTCCACGGATCTCTCCGATGAAATATAACGAGCCGGCCACGACGATCAGCGCGTCGTCACTCGCCTGCGCTGCGATTTGCCGGAGCGCGTCTTCGCGCGATGTGCATGCGATTCCCGAGCCCAATGCGGCGCGCATTACTTCTGAAGCAGCACTTCCCGGATGCTCCATCGGACAGAAGTAAAAATGATTTTTCTTACTCGTCTGCGCTTGCCATGCGCGGAACTGCTTTGCCATCTCTGAAAAATCTTTCGTTGCAAGGATCGAGATCAGGAAGAAGATCTCCCGCTCCTCCACATGATCGAGGTAATCGCCCAAGCCGCGCACACCATCTGGATTGTGCGCACCATCCAGCAAGACTCGGAACGTTCTCTCAGCTCGAACGAGTGTCACCTCCTCGACCCGCCCCGGCCAACGCATGTGCATCATGCCATCTCTGATGACCGCATCTGAGCAGCCGAGGCGATGGGCTATATATGCGGCGACGGCGAAATTCTCGCGCTGGTATCTCGCGAGCAATTTTTTCTCTCTTACCGGCAGCGCAAATCGCCAACCGTTCGCATCGCAAACGGATTCGCCCTCGATCCAATATGCATCGCCGAAGACCTCCAAGGGGCAGGGCAGTTTCGCCGCACTATCTTTGATCGTTCTCAGCGCCTCGGGCGACATGGGTCCGATAACAGCGGGAACACCGGCACGAAAAATCCCTGCCTTTTCAAAGGCGATCTCCGCCTCGGTGTTTCCAAGAATGTTCATGTGATCGAGACCGATGGAGACGATCACGGTGGTCTTCGGAGCGTGAATCAGGTTCGTCGCATCGAACCTTCCGCCGAGACCGACCTCGACAACGGTCCAGTCCAGCTTCAGATCGGCACAGAGCTGATAAGACGCGGCGACTACAGCCTCGAAGTAGCTGAGTCTCAATCCCTCCTTCGCTTCAGCCTGTTCCAGCTTGTTCAGCGCCCGGTCCAACAGCTCCGCAGCGACCGGATGGCCATCGATCAAAAGGCGCTCGGTTACATCATGCAGATGAGGAGAGACGATTTGGCCGACATGCTTCCCGGAGGAGCGGAAGATCGACGAAAGAACCGCAGCGACCGTCCCCTTTCCGTTCGTTCCGGCGATATGAATCGCGGGGACATCATTTTGCGGATTGCCGAGACAGTTCAGAGCCTGTCTCGGGACTTCAAGTTGCGGCTTCTCTACGCCGGTCCAACCAGCGCGAGTATCAAGAGCACGTAACGACCGAAGTTCGCTCAATATCCGAGCGCCTCCATGACTAAGTCATGAATCAGCGGCCGGAACTCTCGAATGGCGAAGTTCTGATCGTTAGGATGGAGCCGGTTTGAAAGCAGAACAACATCGACTTCGCGCTCCGGATCGATCCAGAGTGAGCACCCCGTGTAACCGAGATGACCAACGGCCTGCTTCGTAAATTTGTGCCCGCTCGAAGAATTTTCCGAGCTCGGTGTGTCCCAGCCAAGCGCCCAGGTGCTGTTCGCGACTGTCTCGTCCTTTGTCCAGAACTGGCGGACGACCTCTTTCGAGATGAACTCCGACCGGCCGTGGTAGCAGTTAAGAAGCTCCGCTGCCATTTTGTGTACTTCTTCGGCGGTGCTGAAGACACCCGCGTGACCCGCAACGCCGCCCATCGCCCAAGCGTTATCATCGTGAACTTCTCCGCAGAGAATTTTTGAACGCCATGCGCAGTCGAGCGTCGGCGCGATCATCTCCAAGACCGGCACGATTCCGCGGCGGCGAACTTTGGAGAGATCGATGAAGCCGGTGCTCTTCAAATTGAGCGGTTTGAAGATGTTCTTCGTCGCGATCTTTTCGAGCTGCAGGCTGCCTGAGCAGACTTCGAGCACCGCCCCGAGAAGGATGTAGCCGACATCGCTGTAGGTCGTGACCTTCCCCGGTACGTGGTCGAGCTTTGCGCGGAAGATCTCGCCGTAGACCATTTCTACCGCCCCGCGGCTCGTCATGATCCCCCAGCGTTCGCCGCGATCGGCCTTGGAGATCATCCGGTGAAAAGGGATGACGGCCGGATAGCCGGAGGTATGAGTCAGAAGATGGCGCACGCTCATGCGCTCTTTTCCGAGGGTGCCGAAGGTTTGAAAAATCCGGGAGAGGCGGCGATCGACTTCGAGGAGCCCGCGATCGACCATCTGCATCGTCAGAGTGGTTGTTACGAGAGCCTTTGTCAGCGAACTGATGTCGTAAACCGTGTCGAGCGTTGCGGGTGTGACATGCGGAGTAAGCGAACGCGAGCCGACCGCTTTGTGGTAAACGATTTCGCCCTTATGCCCAACGAGCAGCACTGCCCCGGGAAAAACGTGCTTCTTTTTCAGCGCTGCAGCGTCATCGAGCTCCGGCGGCACAGCGGCTTGATGCAGCGCATCTGTGACGTGGGTCCACTTTGATTCCTCTGTGATTGCTAAAGCCTGCGCGGTCCCCAATGCATCCTCCTGCGGTGCGACGCTCACTGTTACGGCAGCTTTCGACGCCTTCTTTTTCTTCTTGGTTTCGCCGCTCATGTTCGTTCTACCGGCGACTCCAAGACCTCGAACTGGTCTCCCGTTACGCGGGCTCGCACCCCGTTCGGAAGGGGCACGTTCTTACCGCCATGTCCGACCGGCAGTCCAGCAACGACCGGAAACCGATGGAGTTTCAACCGATCGCTCACAAACTCGTCGAACATTGCTTCGACGGTTGGTGGAAATTTCGCCTCACATTTGGAGAACCGTCCGAGACAGAGCGCAGCGAGCTGCTCAAATTTGCCGGCATGCTGAAGTTGCGTGAGCATGCGGTGAACACGAAATGGCGCTTCGCCCGCATCTTCGAGCACGAGAATTTTTCCGGTGAGGTCAGGCTCCCACGGTGTGCCAAGAAGACTCGTGAGCACTGTAAGATTTCCGGCGAGGAGCCGCCCTTCACCGTCGCCCTTCTTCATGACGGAGACCGTGGAGCGAAATCGATAGTCCGGATCGGAAAGAAGCTTCAGTAAGGCGGCGGCGCTTTCTGCCGCGTGTGGATGCTCTGAGGTTTCTGCCAGCTCCTTCGTGAGTGTCGGACCATGGATGGCCGGAATGTCTGCGAGCTGCGGGATGATCGAGACGAGGGCCGTGACATCCGAATAGCCGACTATCGCTTTTCGGGCTTGGGCGATCTTTTTGAAATCGAGTTTCGGGAGAATCTCAGCGGTCCCGTATGCACCACGCGCTGCAAGGATGACTGCAACCTTCGGATCGTCGAGCAAAATCGAAAGGGCACCGACTCGAGCTTCGACGGATTCGCTCGAAAACGAGCCCCCGGTCTTCCCGTAGCGTGCTGCGGGGTCGAGCGGGATCGAGACGGAGTATCCTTGAGCCTCGAGAAATTTCTTGCCGAGCGCCACGCGCCCGGGATGGGTCGGAGAGCCGGGAGCAAAGACTCCGATGGTGGAACCGGCATTGAGGGATCTGAGAAGCTGCATCTGGGGGATAACTTAGCCCATCCGCTTTAGTAGTCATTTTTTTAAATCCCCCCAATGGGGATTTAAAAAGTCCGTCAGGGGGCAGTCCTCTGTGCGACTTTGGCACCGGCGCAAAAAAGGGCTACCGTCCAGCGCCGTGAAGCCGAATTGGGATATCGATCACATCGGGATTGCAGTGCGCAGCCTCAAGGCCGCGAGCCGTTTCTATCTCGAGATCGCGGGCTACAAGCTGGATGCCGCCGAACTGAGCGAGGAGCACCAGGTTGAGATTCAGTTTCTCGAAGGGCCCGGCCCGCTCCTTGAGCTCATCGCGCCGCTTTCCGGAAATACGACGCTCGAGCGTTTTCTGCAGAGTCGCGGCGAAGGATTGCATCATCTCTGTTATCGCGTTCCGTCGGTGCGTGAGGAGCTTGAGCGCCTGAAGAAGGCCGGCATACCGCTGGTCGATCAAGTGCCAAGGCTCGGATCGCGCGGTCTCGAGGTCGCGTTTCTGCACCCGAAAGCGAGCGGATCAGGGGTTTTGATTGAAATATGTTCGGCATTTTAACGGCAGATGCGCTAGCAAGCCTTTGCCCGGCGATCCATTGACCCCCCTTCCGGCCTCTTGCTACTTGTTACCGTCCGCGGCTGTGACCGCGTCTCCTTAACTGATGAAAGTTCTGATTATCGACAACGAGATGACACGCCAGCGGAACCTCCGCAGCATTCTCTCAAGCCTCGGCTTTAAATCGGCGGATGTAGAAAGTTCGGATGACCCTTCGACCGGGCTCCAGAACATGAAGAAGAAGAGCTTTAATATCGTTTTCCTCTATCGCGAGCTTCCGAAGATGTCCGCGCTGGATGTCCTTAAAGAGATTCGTGGAAATCAGCGGCTCAAAGGGATCCCCGTCGTCGTCTATAGCTCCGAGGTAAATAAAGAGATCATACTGGAGGCGGTGCAGGGTGGTGCAAGCGGCTTTGTCGGATACCCGTTCTCTGTGAGCGATGTCGAAAGCGCGATGAAGCAGGCCACTGCCGCTGCGAATGCCGCAAAAAAGAACTAACGCTGTATGTTTGAATCACTCACCGGTCAGCTCGAAGGAGTTTTTCGAAAGCTCACGGGGCGGGGGCGGGTCACTGAAAGTGATCTCGATGAAGCAACTGCTACGATTCGCCGGGCGCTGCTTGAAGCGGATGTTAACTACACAGTCGCCGAAGAGTTCTGTACGGCGTTCCGGAAGCGCTGCACAGGGCAGGAGATCATTCGCGGATTAAATCCCGGACAAACGGTCATCAAGTACGTGCACGAAGAGCTTGTTCGTCTTCTCGGTGAGAAGAACGAGCCGTTGCAGCTGCGCGCTGCTCCGCCGGTTGTGCTGATGCTCGTCGGACTACAAGGTTCGGGGAAGACGACGACGGCGGGAAAGCTCGCAAGATTATTGCGCGATGATTTTAAGCGTTCGCCTTTACTCGTTCCGGCTGACGTCTACCGCCCGGCCGCGATCGAGCAGTTGAAGGTGCTTGGTCGTGAGCTCGATATTCCAGTTTTCGACTCGAAGCCGGAGGACAATCCGGTCGATATCGCGAAGCGCGCCGAGCTGTTTGCGAAGAACAAGAATTACGACACGCTGATCCTCGATACAGCGGGACGCTTGCAGATTGATCAGCCGCTGATGAACGAGCTCGCAGAGATCGTTGAGGCCCTTGAGCCGCATGAGATTCTGCTCGTGGTCGATGCCATGACCGGTCAGGAAGCGGTTAATGTGGCGAAGGGTTTCCACGAGAAGCTCGACGTGGACGGGTTTATCCTGACGAAGCTCGACGGGGATGCCCGCGGGGGAGCTGCGCTGTCGATCCGGGCTGTAACCGGGCGCCCGATTAAGTTTGTCGGGATAGGCGAAAAGCTCGATGCGCTGGACGCTTTTCACCCCGATCGGATGGCCTCCCGCATCCTTGGGATGGGCGATGTGCTCTCCCTGATTGAAAAAGCGGCTAAGCAGGTAACGGCTGAGGACGCGAAAAAACTAGAGAAAAAGTTCCGAAAGGATGAATTTACCCTGGAGGACTTCCAATCCCAGCTGCAAATGATTAAGAAGATGGGC
>CAYOAK010000036.1:0-21421 GCA_964401925.1 uncultured Bdellovibrionales bacterium
CCTCGTGTCCGCCCCCCACCGTGCCACCCCACACCCCGCCCCGCGGCCGGGGCCGCCCCCGGTCCCGGTCTTGCGCTTTCTCAGATCAGATTCCCCTTTCAAGGGGTGGAGCTTTGCAGAGCAAGACCGGGGGCGGTGGAAGGAAGACCAATCACCACACCGAGTCGGCAACGTAATTGGTCATGGCGGGCGCGGACGCCGCCTCACTGAGTCCGCGGTCCCAGTGGGAACACTCCTGGCCCTACCGCACTCCGATGATCGCCGCGCCGGAGGATTGCGGCGCCGGCGGCGGCGGAGTCACAATCGTCGGCCGGTTCTGCACGATGATGTTCCCGGAGTTGTTTTCGACGCGAATGCGCGGGTTTATCGTGTTCTCCGATCCGTAGGGATGACGCCTTCCGCCGGACCATCCGGCATATCCGCCCTGGCGATTTGATCCCGGATATTGGTAGCCGTAGCCCGGATATCCTCCGTAACCGGAATATCCGTCACGGCGATAAACCGGAATGACTTCGCGCACGATCACAGTGCTCTGCGCCGCGGCCTCGGCCTTCTTCCGCTCCTTTTCGAGCTCCTTCTCTTTCTTAGCGAGCTCCTTTTCGCGGAGGTCCGTCGCAGCGTCGACTCGGCGATCGAGACGGTCTTCAAGACGCTCAATTTCGGCTCGGCACTCGTCAAGAGTCGACGGCCTGTCGAAGCAGAGTTGCTCAGCGCTAACGATACTGATGTCGACCTGGAGCTTCCGCTTCGCGTCGATGTTCTTCATCGTCAGCTCATGAAAAAGGCCCTGTTTGTCGGAGCGAAGCTTCGCCTCAGTGGGCGAGAGAACTTTTCTCGTAGCTTTGATCGTATCTCCTGCCTTTGCTTCCTCGCACGGGAGGTTCGTCCATCTCCCGTTACAGTTCCGAAGCTGAGATTCTTCGGCGAACGCCGGAGCAGCCATTGCGAGAAGGAAAAATACGGCGTTACGCGTCATGAAGCCCTCCTGAATCGTGGCCTTGCTGTTGAGCCGGCGGGACCACCGCCTCCCGGCATTATACCAGAGAGGGCGCGGCGGAGCTTTGGAACGAGCGCTCCAAGACCCAGCTCTCGCATAAAAACTTCCAGAAGGAACAAGAAGAAGGCGAGAATCGCCAGCGGCGGATAGAGATGCTCGGCGCGTTCGGTGATTTTTGTCGCACGCGCCACTTGGTGCGGCTCGGGGTTCACGGCGCCCCCGGTGACGGATGCGAGCTCCGCCAGGCTTTCGCGGTTGATCCCCCGTCCCGGACTTTCGCCAAACGCGCTCCCGTCCAGGGTGATCCCCATCACCGGCAGCTTCTGCGAGCCGTAGAGAACCTGGACCCGATAATCTCCCGGCCGGGCACCATCCACTGCGCCGCGGAACCGGCCTTTGCGTTCCGGCAAGAACGATATGTTTCGCTTCTCACCGCCGGGGAGCGTGACTTCAGCGGTGATCTTCGGAGCAGCGCTGGTTCGCAGCTTGTCGTCGTAAATCGAAAGATCCAGAAAGAGCGTTTTCCGGTTCACGGACGAGCGAAGATCAAAATCCACCTGGGAGGCATTCTCGTCCGGCGCATGCTCGACCTCTTCCACAAGCTGGCTCCAGAAGCGGGTGAATCCCTCCCAGTTCAGCCAGGGGAGCGACCACCGGCCGTTTGCGTCGGAGGTATAGGCGATAACTTTTCCCGCGCCGAACTTCCAAGATGCGAGCAGCGGGGAGACCTGCTCGTCCCCTTTCGTGATCAGCTCGATATTCGCACCCCGTTTCGGAAGGGTTTCGACAAATCCACGCACGGAAGGGAAGCGATCGATCGTCGTTGAAGTAATTCCGGCAGGTCCAATCCCGACAGGAAAATCCGCCCGCTCCTTCATCGTCCGCTCTCCGGTCGCGACCTTGATATCCTGGAGAAAAATCTCCGGAAGCCGCGAAGAGGAGAGCGTCTGATAGAACGCGCCCCGCCCGTATTGCGCGAGCATCTGCATGAACGGCGCGTCCGCATCATCTCCGAGCGCGACTCCGGAAAGCGTAATCCCTGACTGACGCAATCTTGAGAGCTCTTGAATGTACTCATCCCCTTGAATCGGAATCTTCCCGTCGCTCAAAACGATGATGTGCTTTCGATCAGCCGGGGCTTTCGCCAGCGCACGCCGGGCTTCAACAAGCCCCGGAAGGAGGTCGGTCCGTCCCTGCGCCACCAGGTTGCTCAGCCGATAAGCGGCATCGGGACGAACCTGCCCCGCAGTCCCAATGCGGATGACCACAAAAGCCGCTGCATCAAATCCGATGACCGTGATGTAATCCTCATCGGGCAAATTGCGGATCGCCATCATCGCCGCGTCACGCGCACCCTCCATCTTTCCGTCATAGGCCATGCTCTTCGATTTATCGATCACGATTGCGATCGCTTTCACGAGGCGCTTCTTCGCCGTTCGCGGCGGCACAAATTTCACCGGCGAAATCTCTTCCAGCGGCGTGTTCATGTAGTTTCCGAGCCCGAAGCTCTTGTCTCCGCCAATTAGCAGCACTCCGCCTCCGCGCTCGGCGAAGTTCTTCACCTGCGAGAGATAGCCCGAGGGAAGTTGCTGCGCAGAGACGTTGTTGAAGATGATCCCGGACATCTCTTCGAAGTTCTTCGGAACCGGCTGATTGCCGTCGGCGACAACCGCCTGGAGCGAATAGCCCTTCAGGGTCAGGAGCTGCTTCAGAACCCGTTCATCATCGGCAGCCCCACTGATGAGCAGGAGCCGCGCCTTGTTCCGCACAGAGACCCAGCGGTGCAACTCCTGTTTCACGCCCCGGCCCGTGCTCAAGATCGCCCGCACCTTGTGCAACCCCCCTTCCAGCGCCGGGCTCTTTCCGACCAGCAGCTTCTCCTCGGCCGGAGAGACACTGAGCCGCTGATTCAGAATCGCCTTGTCTCCGACGTAGAGCTCCACTACGCCATCGGCGATCTTCGATGTGGTATTCCGGGCCGTCAGCCGAATGTCGATCAGATCACCCGCCTTCGATGTTATCGGAGCGGTCAACATCGAAAGCTCAAGCGCCTGCTTCCGGAACGGCTCCTCGGTGGGGATAAGCGGATAGATCCGGCCTCCGGTCGCACCGAAGGTTCGGGCTGTCTCCCGGGCATTTCCTGTCGTTTCGTAACCGTCACTGAGCAGCAGCGCTGCTCCGCCCGGAGCCATGCTTGCCGCATACTGCAGGGCAGAGCCGAGATCGGTCTCTCCTCGATCGAGGCTTGGCGCGCGTTCTCGAAGCTCCTCGACGAGCTCTGCGCTGCTTATATCGGAGTCGAACAAAATCGGCTCGCGCTGAACGCTCTTTGCAAACGGATAGAGCGAGATCTTTAGATCACGTTGAGAGGCGGTGAACGCTCCGAGCTTTTCGGCGAAAGCCTGAAGCGCTTCGTCCGGCACGCTCGCTGAGACATCGATCAGCGCGAGCAGCTGCTCTGAGCTCTCGGACTCCTTCTTCACCGGGTCAGCCCAGGCCAATGCGAGGAGGAGCAGAATCCCAAGACGGAGAAATAAACTGCGCGCTTCGCGTCTTCTCTGATTCCGGACACAGAAGAGAGCGAGCACGATGAGCAGCGCACTGAAAGGCAGCAGCACCCAGAGTGCGGCGGGGGTCAGAAGCTCTGCGTGCAGCAGGTCACGAAGCATTCTTTGCCCTCCGTCCCGCGGTGCCCGCGAGCTCTCGAAGATTAAAAAATGCTGCGAGCCGCCAGATCAGCTCGACCGCTGTGAGCAGCAAAATGATTCCGATCAGCTCTCTCCAAAAGGTGCTGTCCCCCCCGTCCTCCTTTTGCTGCTCGACCGCGTAGCTCGCTTCAAATGAGAGCTGCTCGTCAGTCGCAGATTCGTCGGGATGAAATGCGTTCACGATGATCTGCCGCTCTTTGTCGGCGGTTTGGAGAATATAGATCCCGCTCTTGTCCGCCCGAGGAGCGCCGTCCACATGCTTCCAAGTCTTGCTGTCGAGAACATCTCCGCCCGGCTGGATCAGGCGCCAGGAACCTTCTGCCGGAACGGGAAGCGCTCCTCCGGTGCGCATCGTCTCTTCAAATTGCGCGCCACCGCTCAGCCAAGAGAGGAGATTAAGTGTCAGGACGCTGAGCGTCGGAGTGCGCCGGCCTTCAAACGGGAGGAGCGCAAATCCAACCGCCGCAGAGCGGACCCCTTGGCTCTCGCCGGAAACAATCACCGGCCCTTGCTCCACATTCAGGATCGGCTCCGACCAGTCCGGCGGCTTCAGCACGACACTTCGGTTCAGCTTGATCAGCTGAAAATTTACATCATTCGTCAGCGGACTTTCCGCTCGCCACGAAGAGATAGCGGGTGACGAGACTTCGCCTGCTCCCGGATAGATTGCGTTGTCGAGCGGCGGCGAGAGGAAAAGACTCGGTACGCTCGGAAGCTCGCGGGGGACAGCGCCGTCGAAAATGATCGCACGAAACTCCTTTAGCCGCGCTTCCGGAAAGCTCGAATAGCCGGACGCTCGAATCGCTTCGGCGCCGAGGCCGCGAAGTCCAAAGATATTCTCGCCTGGATCTTCCTCACTGACGATGAGGATATTCTTCCCTTGTGCTGCGCCGAGATTGAGATAGCCGGCGTTATCGACGCCGAGCGCCAGATAGTTTCGATCAGCATGCGAGACATGAACTTCGACCCGCAGTGTCTCAGCGTAATTCTTGGAGAGGGTGAGCCGCGCCTCGACAATGCGCTTGGGCTCAAGCGACACCGGCGTCTCGGCAACCACCTGCGATGAACTGGTCGAGAGCGCACGGATAGTCGCCTGCATCGGCCGTGAGCCGAAGAGAGCGAGCGAGGCGACGACGGTGTTCCCGGAATCCTTCTTTCGCTCAAGCCGGAGGTTCACTATCCCCACATTCGCAACGGGCTCACCCACAGTACGAACGTCGACCGGAAAGGTCTGGCCGGAAGAGGTCCCGGTAAAACTTGCGAGCTTGTCCGAGACGACAAACGCCCGGCCGTACTGCCCGCTCGAGACAAGCTGGGAAAGCGTTCCATCGAGATAATCCGGAGCGTCCGAGAGAACGATCTTATCGAGCAGGCCTTCAATCTCGGAACGCTCAACCAGCTCCTCTGATATGCGCCGCAATCGAGGGGAGGAGAGATAGAGCGTGAATCGGTCCTTCGAACTGCGCAGCCCGAGCCACCCCTTGATCTCCTTTACCGCCAAATCCGCCCGGCGGCCCGCGCCTGAAGCCGCCCCCATGCTCATCGAATTATCGACGAGGATTGCGATTCGCTCTCCGCGCGCATTCAAACGGGGATAGGCCGACGCAGCGGCGAGCAGGAAAAGAATGAGCAGCTCCAGAAAAAATCTGGGCGGAAGCTTAATCTTCTCCCGGATCGCCGGAACCTTCGGCAGATGGCGCAGAAGCAAAAGGCTCGAAACGATCCGCTCACGTTTGGGCGAGCGGTTCAGATAGGCAAGGACGAGCAGGGGAGAGATCGCGAGAAGCCCCAGAGCCGCAGGATAGAAAAAGCTCAGTCCCATCATCGCAGAAGCCCGAGCTGGGGGAGGGTGGTGAGGACAAGCTCCTGCACCGATTGACCGCTGGAAACGAGCGCATAACGGATGTCATGCCGTTGGCAGTAACGCTCGATTGCTTGCAGGTGCCCCGAGAGAAGTTTTGCGTACTCGAACTCGAGCCCCCCGCCGAGCGCAAGATCGATCGATTCCCCGGTCTCAGCGTCGACGAGCAGCGAATTACTCCCATCCGCATGGAGCTTGAGCTCACTTGGCGCGAGCACATGAATTAGAGACAGCTCAAAATTCTTCGCCGCAATCGCCTCGCACGCTTTAACGAGCTCCTCCATTTCGAGCAGGCAGTCGGTAACGAGAAAGCACTTCCCCGGAATTCGCAGCCGCCCCAGCGAGTGGCGCACCGTCTCTACCAATGACTGCCGCCCGCGCGGCTTGACCCGCTTGGCCAGCTCCCAGATCCGGCCGAGAGCGCGCACACCGATATATTTCGGGCTCAACTCCTGCCCGAGAAACGAAAATGTGACGCTGTCTCCATCGGAAAGAGCGACGTAGCTCAACGCAAGAGCGACATCCCGGGCGACGGCGAACTTGTTCTCTCCGGCGGGGTGAGCCATCGATTCGCTCGTATCGACCATGAAGAGCACCTGTAGCTCCTGCTCCTCGCGGAACTCCTTCACGACGAGCCGATCGGTCCGGCCGTAAACGCCCCAGTCGATATGCCGGAAATCGTCACCGGGAACGTAGGAGCGATAGTCTGAGAACTCGAGGCCGTGGCCCCGTTTGCGCGAGAGATGGCCGCCCTGGCGTGAGCCGAGGAAGTTTCGCCGAGTCTGAATCTTCAGCTGCTGGAGCTTGCGGAAAAAACTCGGATTAAAAAGCTCGATACCTTCAGCCACGGTGCTCAGTCTATGTTATGGGGCCCCCTGCAACAATTGAATTGGCCAACAATTGGTTTGGCCAAGAAAGGCTTCTGGAGGGACGATGAACCGGATTCAAACTGCTGCTTTACTCGTGATTGGGATTGTCGTTCCGGCCATGGGTTACGCCGAGCCCTTCCGCGTCGGGACCATCCTGCCGCTCTCCGGTCCCCTCGCCGAATTCGGGGTCGCCTTCCAGAACGGGATCTCCATGGCAAAAGCCGATCGCCCTGAGGCCTTCGGCGAATGTGAGCTTATCATCGAAGACTCCAAATATGAGCCGCAGACGGCGATCACGATCCTTCAAAACTTCGCCCGCGGCGGGAAGTTGAACATGGCCTACTCCTGGGGCGGACGTCCCTCGGAGCCGCTCGCCCCGATCGCCGAATCGATGAAGTTCCCGCTTTTTGTCTGGTCGGCCGATCCGAAGATCGCGAAGAACCGGAAGTGGGTGGCGCGCTTCTGCAATCAAGGGAAGGATTACGCCGCGGTCGTCGCGGGTGCGCTCCGGAAGCGCGGCTTGAAAGAGATCGTGATGATCCGCGCACAGAATCAATATATCGAAGCGATCTATTCGGGGTTCGAAGAGAACCTCGGAACGGATCTGAAAATTCTTGTCTCTGAATCGGTGACACCCGGAGAGCTCGACTTCCGAGCGTTCATCTCGAAATTGAAACAGAAGCCGCCGCAAGCGATCGGCGTGTTTCTCATCTCCGGACAGGTCGCTCAGTTCTACCGGCAGCTCGCGGAACAGAAGGTTTCGATCCCCACGTTCGGAACGGATTTTTTCGACAGCGTGACGGAGGTAAAAGATGCCCGCGGCGGAATGGACGGCGCGATGTTCTCCGCAAACACGGTCTCTAAGGATTTTCACGACCGCTATCTCGCGAAATATAAGAACGACCTGCAGATCACTCACGCGGGGAACGGCTATGATTTCGCGCTTTATGCCTGCACGGAGCTCGCAAAACACCCGAAGGATTTCATTTCGAAGCTCGGCAGCACGACGCCGCCAAACTGGGCCCAGGGACCGGCAACCTACAAAGAGATCGATGGAGATCGTTACTTCTATTTCCCGGTGGCGTTGAAATTGATCAAAGGTGAGACGATC
This sequence comes from uncultured Bdellovibrionales bacterium, assembly GCA_964401925.1. Classification (GTDB taxonomy): domain Bacteria; phylum Bdellovibrionota_C; class UBA2361; order SZUA-149; family JADYYL01; genus CAYOAK01. Next base: position 7,547 of record CAYOAK010000036.1, read on the forward strand.
TCGGAAGCGCCCGTGGAGTAACTACCGGGAGTCGCGAACTTCTTCGATGATCTGATCGGCGATGATCCCTTCAGCTTCCGCTTGGTAGTTCAGGATCATCCTGTGCCGAAGCGCCGGAACAAGCGCCCGTTGAATATCCTGATAGGCGAGGTTGATGCGCCCATCGAGAAGCGCAAAAACCTTCGCGATCAGAAGCACTGATTGAGCGCCGCGCGGGCCGGGTCCGAACCGGACGTACTGACCGACGAAATCCGTGGCGCTGACACTTTGCGGAGTCAGGCTGAAGAGCATTCCAACGAGAAGATCTTCAAGCGGCGGCGCCACCAGCACTCGCCGCACAAGCTGCCGCATCTTCAAAAGCCGCTGAACCAGCTCCTGCGGATTCATGATAGCCGTTGCTTCCGGAACGTTCGCCCCGGTCGTCCGCGAAAGAATCTCCTTAAGCGCCTGCGCGCTCGGCGGAGGGACGAGCAACTTGATGATGAATCGATCGAGTTGAGCTTCCGGCAGAGGATAGGTTCCTTCTAGCTCGATCGGATTCTGCGTCGCGAGCACGAAGAACGGATCGGGCAGCCGATACGTCTCACCAAGAATACTGACTTGCCGCTCTTCCATCGCTTCGAGAAGCGCTGACTGCGTTTTCGGACCCGCGCGATTTACTTCGTCCGCAAGCACGATGTTTGCGAAGATCGGTCCGGCTTTGAACTGGAAGCGCCGCCGTCCGGATTCATCTTCAGCAAGAACCTGCGTTCCGGTGATATCGCTCGGCATCAGATCCGAGGTGAACTGAATCCGGTGGAAGCTTAACCCTAAAGTGTTCGCGATCGATTTTACGAGGAGCGTCTTCCCAAGACCGGGTGCTCCTTCAAGGAGCACGTGACCGCCGGCGAAGATCGCGCCAATCGTCAGCTCGACGATCTCGTTCATTCCCACACTCACCCGGCCGATCTCGCGCTCGACCGTTCGGAAGGTCTCAGCAAACCGCTGAACCTCCGCCATGACATCTTTTGCGCCGCGATCGACCAGTGAATCCATCGCAGCTCTTTTAACGGGCTTTCACGCATCTAGAAAGTAGCAAGCAAGAACTTGCGGGCGCGAGCGTAAAAAGCCGAAGGGAGCGCTGTTCGGAACCCTTTGGAGAGGAATCAGGAGTGCGGGCAGCAAAAGCTCGCCCATCAAGCTTCACCGGTTCAGAGCTCAAGGTATGTGGCGAAGAACGGCACGGTCTTCTCGCGTATCTCGTTAAACGGTACCTTTGCGGCGATCTCGCTCCACCAGCGGAAGGGGATATCGGGATCGAGTTCAACGAGCTGGCCGGCTTGAAGGTAGAAGCGGCGGGAATCCGCCAAGACCTTTCCGCTGACCGCGGGATCTTCGTCGAAGAGAAACTTCATTATAGCTCGAAGCATCCCCAGCCAACGTGCCACATCGGTATCCGCCGACGGCTGCCCAGCGTCGATCCATTTCGATGTGGTCGTCGGATTCCTCGGGAAATTTGCCGCAAAGTGTGACTCCACTTCGATCCCCTTAGTTCGGGCCGCGAATTCGAGTCCGGCATAGTGGTGACTTCCGCGCAGGATCACATCGACAACGGAATCAGTCCGGCTTCCCTCGCGCGTAAGCCGATCCAGCGTTTCAATATCCCGCCGCACCGTTCCCGAGGCGCAGAGCACGGCTGCGCGCGCCCAGGCCCCTTGAGAGTCTATTGGCCTCCCCTCTTTGAGGGCTTTCTCGGCCTCATACTTCGCCATGAATTCCATGAATCCGTCGAACCAATACTCCCACGGGGGAGATTCATCCTGCTCCACGGAGTTCGGATGCAGGCGGGCAATCACGGCCGTTTGCTCCGAATCTGTGCGCGCCGTGCTGCGGGCCTTCTTACGGAACCTCAGAAATTCCGATCGGCCAAACGCGTGAAATGCAGAGAGCTTCCCTGACGCCAGGGTGCCATGAAGCAATCCGCGAACGAGATCTCGCGCGGATATTCCGAGCTTCTGCGCGAGATACTGCAGGAAGCTGAAGGCGAACTGTCCCGTCGTGGGCAGGTAAGCATTTTCGCTCCAGAGGGCGATTTTTATCTCGGGAGAGAAACGCTGAAGAAAGGCTGAAAAGAACGGTGTCCAAACCGTTTCCCTGAGCTCGTCGAGAAACTCCTCAGCGCAGTCATGCGTGTTATGTGGGGCAAGCAGAAGATGTGTAGTGGGCATGCTCTCCTCCCCCGAGCGATCGAGGGAAAAGAGCGAAAACAAAAACAACGTCCCGCCTCGGCTCAAAAGGTCGGAGCCGGCTCAGGAGATGCTCTACTCGTAATGAAACAGCAGCGTAGGGAGAAGAGAGCGTTGAGAACGAACGATATGCGGAAGTCTGCGAAAGCTCAAACCGCCCGAACGAGCGCCTATTCGATCAGCAGATCCTGATACTCCACCGGGATCGGCTGAGAGCTCTTGCCTGTCTCTGCTTTCGGTTTCTCAAACTCTTGCGAGCCGAGCTCTGTTCTCGACTTCGTTCCGGGGTTGTTCCGGTAGAGCTGCTTCTCCTCGGCACCGAGATGGCGGATGGTGATCTGTTCCTCTTCTTGCGGAACGTTTACCTGCGTCCCTTCTTTCTGCGCGCCGACACCTTCACCTTTCCCGCCGTTCTCCGGAAGATCCTGCGCTCCTTGGCTGCGCTCTGAGAGAGGACTCGGCTTTCCAGTGGGCCGTTGAGTCGAGTCGCGATTTCCGTCGCTCGATCCATCTTCGTTCTGGCTCGATTTGCTCTCGCCTTTTGCGCCGCCGGGTTCTCCCCCCTGCTTCTGCTGCGCGCCTTCTTTCGGATCGCCGGCCTTCGATTCTTCGCCCGGCTCCTTTCCTGCAGACCCTTCTTTGCCTTTACCCTGGTCTCCGTCTTTTCCCTTTCCGTCTTGGGATTTCGACTGCTGCTGATCCTTCGGCTCCTTTCCGCTCCCCTGGCCTTTCGAGTCCTGCTGGTTCGGCTGCTTGCCGTCCTTTGACGTGCCCTCTTTCGCCTGGCTCTTTCCATCGGGCTTCGAGCCTTTGTCACCTTGCTCTTGCTCACCCTTACTCGACGGACTCTGGCCTTTACCTGCCGCTTCCTGATTCTTCTGCTTCAGATCGTTCAGTGCGTCCTTCGCTTCCTTCAGCTCACTCTGCCCGGATTTTCCGCCCTGTCCTTCGCTCTTCTGTCGATCTCCCGACTGCTCACCCGCAGCGGACTCGCCGTTTGCCTGCTGACCCTTGTCGCCTTTCTCGCCTTTGCCGCTCTTACTTCCACCACCGGCTTGGGACTCGTTCTTCGCGTCACCCTCTTTGGCGTCCTGCGACTGTTGACCCGTCTGATCCTTTCCGGTGTCGGTGCCCTCTTTGCCGGAGCTGCCTTTGCCTGAACCCTCGCCGGTTCCGCTCTCTGCCTTCTTTTCGTCGCCCTGCGCTTGGTCTTTCTGCTCGCCTTCCTTCGCAGCTTCGGCTTGCGCGGTTTCTTTGCTCTCGCCGGATTGATCCTGCTGCCCCTCTTGCTGCCCGGCTTGCTGCTGTCCGGTTCCGGCTTCGTCCTTCTTCCCATCGCGCGAGTCTTTCTGACCGCCGTCTTTCTGATCCCGATTCTCTTTCAGGCTCTTCTCGGATTGATTCGCTCCCTGCTCGTCCTTCTGCTGTTCGTTCTCTGCCGAAGGTTTCTTTCCGCCGTCTTTTTTGCCTTCACGCTGCTGATCGCTCTTCGGCGGGACCTTTTCGAGATCCTTCTGATCAGGAAGCTTTTCCGGGAGCTTTGCTTCGATCTCATCGATCGTTCGAATTGTGCTCTCGATCAGCTCGAGCGTCTCAAGATCGAACTTCCCCTTTTCTTCGAGCGCATCAGCGACAAGTGCGAGCTCTTCGCGCACCTCACTCGGGAGAGTCGCCGCTTGATTAGCGAGCGCACGCACCCCTTCGGCGCTTTCTGCGACACGGCGCGCCTGCGCACTCTTCTGCGAATTCGTGGCGAGAATCTCCTCCGCCCGGAACAGCAAAACGCCGATGAGCACGAGCGGAGCGAAGACAAGGAGCGAGAGCCGCGCCCGACGATCGAGCACAAAGGGAGCGATCTCGTCGACGGCCGCACTTCCGAGCCGCATGCGTGCTTGGCCGAGGAGCAGTTGATACCGGGGGTCATCCGCATCGCGTACAAATGAGGCGAGCGTCATGAAGCGATCGCTCGATTCGAGCTTCCGGTCGATCGCCCGCGCGCCGTCGACGAGCGCCACGGGACTGCTCAATCGGTCGAGCCGCTCCGCGACAAAGAGCATCCCGAGAATAACCGCACAAAGACCCTCAATCGAGAACGCGGCAGGAATTGTCTGCTGCGCGACGCAGCCGATGACGATGACTGCAGCGATGGTCGGAGAGAGGAGGGCGAGAAAGAGATTGAGCAGGTTGTTCCTGCGCAACCTGCTTTGAACTTCTACGAGTGCCTGGAGCGGAGCCTCTGCTGAGCTAGGAACCTGTGAGCTACTTATCTCCGAGGATTGCATCGAGCGCTTCGCTCCGGACTTCAGGCTTTAGTTCAGACTTTGCCGGCTCAGCTTTGGCAGGCTGCACCTGATACTTCTGGACCGCTTCCCGGTGATCTTTATAGCGGGCGGAGAAGAACGAAGATCCGTCTCCGCGCGATACGAAATAGAGATAGTCAGTGTCTGCAGGTTCGAGCGCCGCTTTAATCGAATCCATTCCGGGGCTGCAGATTGGGGTCGGTGGAAGCCCGTCGACCATGTAGCTGTTGTACGGAGAGGGGGTCGCAAGATCGGCCCTCGTAAGGTTCCCGTTGAAGTTCGGTATTCCATAGATCACGGTCGGATCGCTCTGCAGGGGCATCTTCAACCTTAAACGGTTATGGATGACTGAAGAGATCTTTCTCCTCTCTAACGGATCCTTATTTCCCGACTCCTTTTCGATGATTGAAGCGATGATAAGAATCTGATGCCAGGTATACCCCAGCGCCCGGGCCCGGGTTTCAAGCTCCTGTGACTTTCTTTTCTCCCCCTCTTTGACCATCGTCGTGATCATGATCTCGGCATTATCGGGCCGGGAGAACTTGTAAGTCTCCGGAAACAGATAGCCTTCGAAGGTGCTGGAATTGATTTTCAGCTGGGAGAGGAGGTTTCGATCTTTGAGCGCCCGATCGACATCGCCCTCGTTCGCGAGAGTCGTCTTGGCCATCAGCTCGCGTATCTGCGCGAGGGTGAATCCTTCCGGAACGGTCATCGAATGATAGACGACCTCTTCGTCAATGAACCTCTGCAAGATCTCCTTTGGAGACATGCCGGCCGAGAGGGAATATTCGCCGGAGCGAATCACCTTCAATTTGTCCCGCTTGATCTTGCCCAAGATCTTGATCACCCAGCCGTTCCGGGTGAAGCCCTGTTTCGAGAGCTCCTCGGAGACATTTTGGATCGCCCACCCGCGCTCGACGATGAACGGACGCTCCGGCTCACCCGGATTGTAGGGTTTGAAAAACTCGTGATTCAACCACCAGAGCGCGGTGCCCGAACCGATGGCGAGACTGCCGATCGTCAGCAGCGTAACCAGAATCATGCGAACGGTCTTCTTTCTCACGCTCTCCCTTTAGCCATCCCCTCTAAGAAACTCTCGAGGATAATCACCGCGGCGACGGAATCTGTCATCGCTTTTCGCTCTTCACCCCGCAACCGGCTGCCTCGCAGATTCCTTTCGGCCTCGGTCGAGGTTAACCGTTCATCCCAGAGATGGAACTTGATCTCACGCAGCTCCGGATCTCTCGAAAGGTGGCCGCGAAGCCGTTCGCAAAATTTTTCGACCCAGAGTGCGCGCTCGCCCCGCTGTCCGCTCATCTCCAGCGGATGACCGACGACTATCGCCGACGGCCGCTCGCTTCTTACGACTTCAACCAACTGCTGAAATTCCCGCTTGCCGCCGCAGAGAATTGTCTCGCGCGGGTGCGCAAACATCCCCAGTTCGTCTGAGACGGCCACGCCGATGCGCCGCTCCCCCAGATCGAGGGCAAGAAGCTTCATTTTGACCCTCCTGAGGTTCGCCGCATCTAACAGAGACGGGAGCAGTCGGGCCGCGTTTGCGGCTGAAAGCTAAAGGTTTCTCGTACCCGCTCCCGACAGTAAGCCCTAGCGGAATGGTGCCTTAACACACCTATCTAGCTAGAAACATAGCGTTATTGTCAACAATGGGTTGTGAGTGAGAGCGGTTTTGAGTAAGGCCTACCTCCAGATGCTGACACAGCTACGCGAGGAAAAGGTTTGGGATGACTGGGAGGTAGAGCGGGTTCCGCCTGTCTTCGAGCGTCGCACGCCTCCAGCAGCGTACCGTCCGAGCTTCAATCTCGCTCTGCTCTATCTCCTCGTGCTGATCGGTACCGGGGTGTGGATCTCACGCAACCGGCTCTGGGAAGGAAAGCTCGTCTCACCGATGGAGAGCCTTTCAATCGGCGAGAGCGAGCCGGCATTTCAGCTCCCCGCGCTTCGCGTCGGAAGATCGAATCGGGTCATCCACTACGTGCGCTCCGGCGAGCGCTTGGCGACTCTGTTCAGCCGCTTTGGTTTGAAGAGCGAAGAAGCGCCGATGGTGGAACAGGCCATCCGCGCGATCAATCCGAAAGAGCCGCTCCTTCCGCGCGCCGGAAGAAAGATCACGATGCGTCTCTCCGCGAAGGGCGAGTTCAGCCGGCTGACCTATCCGATTAGCCAAGACCGCGAGGTCTTTGTCGGCGCAAAGATTGAGGCCGGAAAACGCCTCTTTCACGCGAAGATCGTTTCGACCCCGCCGCTCGAGCTGCAGGTCGTAGCGCGAGCCGAGGTGCGAACATCTTTTGCTGCGGCAGCAAAGCAGGCCAACGTTCCATACGAGATCACCGATGACGCGGCGGATCTCTTCGGAGATCGAATCGACTTCCGTAAGTCGTTCCGCCCAGGCGATCGGTTCACGCTGATCTACCGCCAACAGATGCTGAAGGGTGCACCCGCCGGTAAGGCCGGCCCGATCATCGCAGCGGTCTTCAATGTCCGCGGAAAAGATTTCTACGCGCTCCGCTACGTCGGCTCCGATGGTAAGGCGCGCTACTTCGACGAGACCGGAAAGATGCTCGGAGAGAGCTTCCTCCGTTTCCCGCTCCAGTTCTCGAAAATCACGAGCGTCTTCTCCGATGCCCGCTTCCATCCGCTGCTCCGCGTAAAGCGCCCGCACAATGGGGTCGACTTCGCAGCGCCGATCGGAACCACAGTCCGCACAATCGGTGACGGACAGGTGGTATTTGCCGGCTATAACGGCCCGAACGGAAACATGGTCCGCATCCGCCACAACGACCGCCTGACCACCGAATATCTCCACCTCTCGCGCATCACCCCGGGGCTTCGCCGCGGAACCTTCATCGGCAAAGGCGAGGTGATCGGCGCAGTTGGAACAACCGGCCTCTCAACCGGACCGCACCTGCACTTCGGAATGTATGACCGGGGTAAGTATGTCGACCCGCTCCACCGGGGACTCCCGCTGCTCGAGAATCTCGGCCGCGGAAAAGCGATCGACCGGAAGTATCTCTCCGGATTGCTTCTGACTCTGCACCGGCACCAGACCGAAGACCTCGACGGCCCCTCCGTCCGCACGGTCAGCGTCATCACCGAAAAGCATAAGTCATAGGACTGGGACCGCGGACGTCTCGTCCGCCCCCCAAGTGTTCGCGGGGGAACAAAGCCCAATACAATCCCTGTTCCCATGCGTGCACCGGCAAGCGGACGAGACGTCCGCGGTCCCAGTATTGCCCCGGCCACTTGAAAACATCTGTGCTATTTACCCGCTAGATAACCCTCTATGAACCTTGCTCACGTTAATATCCGCAGTCTCGCCTTCGGCGGCGAGGGGGTCGGTGAAGTGACCGAGCCCGCGCCTATTGGCGGAGAGGGATTGCTCGGCATCTCCGCGTTTGTGCCGTTCACGATCCCCGGAGAGCGAGTCACCACTCAGATCCTTGAGCACAAAAAGCGCTATCTGCGGGGGGAGCTTGTCGAGATCCTCGAGCAATCGCCTGAGCGGACGAAGCCGCCCTGCAGATACTTCGGAACCTGCGGCGGGTGCGAGATCCAGCACATCAGCTACGAAGAACAGCTCCGCCTGAAATTCGAAATGATTCGCGGAGCATTGCGATCCGGGAGGCTTCCGAGCGCGGTTCTCGATGTCGTGCGCCCGGTGATCGCAAGCGCCCCATATGGCTATCGCCGGCGTGTCACACTCCATCTTTCCGAGAGCGGGCTAGTCGGATTCTATCGTGAGCGCTCGCGGAGCGTCGTGAGCATCGAGCACTGCGACGTCGCCGTTCCCGCCATTTCGGACTTGCTGCCGAAGCTTTCGAGCTTCGCACACACTGTTCGCGGAAAGCTTAGCTCCATCATCCTCGAAGCCGATGAGCTTGGAGTCATCGCGGTGCTGAAGAGCGCCTATGCGCTGGCGAAGAAGGACCAGGAACTGATTCTTGGCGCGGCACGCGCGGTTTTCGAGAATGCGATTCTGCTCAGCGGCGCAGATGCGGCGGGCGGCTTTGGGCGGGAGATTCTCGAGCTTCCGCTGAACGCTTCGGGGAATATGTCGCTGCAAGTTCCGGCAGGGAATTTCTCGCAGATCAATCTCGAGATGAACCGGGAGCTCGTGGAGTATGTGACCTCGATCTCCGGCGCCGACCGGGGCTCGAACGTTTACGATCTATACTCGGGCGCCGGGAACTTCTCACTCCCGCTCGCCCGTCTCGGCGCGAAAGTCACTGCGGTCGAAGTCGATCCCCGGCTGGTGCAGCTCGGAAAGCAGAACGCACAGCGCTACCGGTTTGAGCGCACTCTGAGCTTCGTTCAGTCATCGGTGGAGCATTTTATCGCCAAAGAAAGCGGCACTGTTCCGGATCTGATAGTCGCAGACCCCCCGAGGAGCGGGCTCGGATCGCTTGCTTCGAAGATCCCGCGTGCAAAGCGAGTCGTCCTCGTCTCCTGTCATCTTCCGAGCTGCGTGCGCGATCTCGCGGCGCTTCTCGAGCTCGGCTACGAAGTCGAAGAGATCATGCCCTTCGATATGTTCGCGCAGACGACATACACAGAGATCGTTTCAACGCTTCGCAGGCCTTGAGGAAAGAAACAACGGAGCGGACCAGGGAACCCTCAAGATAAAACGAAGCCCAAAGGCGAAAAAGTCGCTGAAGGGGCAGGGGGGCTAAGCCTGTCACCCTTCAGTGCTGAGACACCTCCCGACATGGAATAGGAGAGGAGAACCCCAAAGGGCACAGCAACCGCATGATGGCGAGTCATGTGGCCGAAAGTCGAGCTCACTATTTCCTCCGGGAGGATTGCTCCGTGTGAAGACCCCTGACTTCAGACGGTCCTCCCGGTCTCGCATCATCCAAACTGCACCCCTCCCACCAAGGAGAGTGCGTTGTGGACGTGCAAAATTTTTTCCTAGGGAAGCGGAGGCTCAGTCACGCTTCCCTAGTGCAAGGAGATCGTCGTGCGCGCGGCCATTGTTAGGCACAGCCGCGCGACGGTCATCCTTACAAACCACTGGAGAAGGCCTCAGTGGCCGAAAACTTTATTTCCTTCCAGGGGGGGTCACGCGTTTCACCCACGATACGCGCGACCTGCTCCCCCTGGACTCCCTGCTGCTACGGAGGACATCATCTCCCCGTAAGTAGATGAAGTTGTTTCACAGCAAGGCTGGAGCGACCAAAAGCCAGAAAGTAACAACCTGATTCCTGGTGCGCCCGTTGAGTTCGAAAGACCGACCTCAGAAAGCGCCCGTGAATGCTAATACGCTGCAGTAATGGAAAAGATGGATTACATCCAAGGGGGACAACCTAGCAAAGTACGCGAGAAAACAGAAATTAGTGCCTGTGGTCGCTGCTTGTTGAGGCATCAACTGGAGAAGATGCGTTACTGGGACCGCGGGCGGCCTCGCCCGCTTACCGGCTTATGCATTCGAACGGTGATCGTCTTCGGCCCTGTTCAGGTACGTACACTTGCAAGAGGGCGAGGCCGCCCGCCTCCCCAGTCTACTTCAGAAGCCCTGAGAGCACTTGCTCCTGACTCTCCCGGAGATATTCCACCTCCTCACACAGCGTACGCGCCGCGACCTCAGCCTCTTCCATCGAGGCGTCGTGCAGGAACGAAACGCGCACCGCTCCGAGCGAGTCGCCCGTTGTGAGTCCCATTGCCTGAAGGACATGCGAGGGCTCGATCTTTCCGCTGTGACACGCCGAGCCAGTCGATAGAATTACTCCCCGCTTCGCCAGTCGAGTCACAAGCTCGGACCCAATAACCCCGTCTATTCGAAGGTGAGATGTGTTCGGAAGCCGCGGCTGGCCAGCGCCGGTGATCACAACTCGTTCGAGAACCGAGGAGACCTTCTGCTCGAAGCTGTCCCGAACTTCTCCAACCGGGTGCGCATCCATCCTGGTTCGTGCGATGCGCGCGGCCTCTCCAAACGCAGCGATCAGCGGAACACTCTCAGTGCCGCCCCGGCGTCCCCCTTCCTGCCCGCCGCCACGCATGACCGGTCGAAACGGCGTCTTGTTCCGGATGTAGAGTGCACCGATTCCTTTCGGCGCTCCGAGCTTGTGGCCGGAGAACGAAAGAAGATCGACTCCAAGCTCATCGACATCGATCGGAATTCGTCCAACTGCCTGAGTCGCATCTGTATGAAACAGGTAGTCGCCGGCCAATCGTGCAAGCTGCGCGATGGGAAACACGATTCCGGTCTCGTTATTGGCGAGCATGATGCTCGCAATCGCGCAGTCTTTCGCGAGCTCCCTTTGAAGTGCGCTCTCATCGATCTCTCCCTGTGCCGTGACTCCGATGATCTTTGAATCGAAACGTAACTCGGCTTGGAGAAAGCTTACCGGCTCGAGCACTGCGCTGTGCTCAACGGCAGAGGTAATCACCGTGCGGAGATCCTTTCGCGCGAGCGCAGCACCGGTAATCGCGAGAAAACAGGACTCGGTCCCACTGCCCGTAAAGACGATCTCCTCCGGTTCTGCGCCAATCAGGGCTGCAACCTCGCCGCGCGCCCTCTCGACCTCGGCACGAGCTTTCCGGCCCAGCTCATATGTGGAGGAGGGGTTTCCGAACTCAGATCCCAGGAACTCGAGCATCCTCTCGTAAGCCTCTGGGAGGACTGGCGTTGTCGCGTTAGCATCAACATAAACCTGGGCCGGCATCGTCTGCGTTACTCCTTAGGGGATCCCTTTTTCCCCGCTGTGGTATCAGAAACTATGCTAATAATAGAAGGAAGCGTGCGCAGACGGTGAACCAGCTTCAATTTACACTGGCTCTTATTCTCGGTGCCCTCGGGGCTGCTCTTTGCGCTGCCCTGATCTGGCTCCCGTTCCGCTCGGCCATTCGCGGATTTCTCGGGACAAAAGATTTTCTCAAATTCCGCCGCTCACTCCAGCGCCTGCGGCGTTTCGACGAGCTGATCGAGATGGAGCGCTGGACCGAGGCGGTCCGTGAGCTTGAGCGCTCTGTCGTCTATGACGCGCTCTCATCGCGGCAGCTGATCTTTTCGATAAAAGAGCATCACCAGAATCTGCTCAGCCGAGCGTTGCAAGTCTCGGAGCATTTCTCCGCCCGCGCAGAAAGCGTGGGTACGGCAGAGCGGCTCTTTCTGGAGCGCGCCGAGTTACAGGTGCTCTATCTCAAGGCGAACGAAACCTTTCGCCGCATTCAAGACCGTCGCACCGAAGCGGGGAAAGATCTTCCGAAGTGGTCCCAGGCGGATTACCTGAAGCGCATCGGCGAGGTGAACTCACAACTGCTGCTCAATCGCCAAGCACTTGAGCAGACGCTGACGAAGTTGATGCAAGAAATTCAGACTCCGCGAAGAGACGACATCGTCTACCACTAGAAGCTATTTATTCAGCGAGCCGCTCAAGCTTTCCCGCTTTCACCTGCACAAAACTAATCGGCCGAACGGCTCCACCCTCGGCGTCGAAATGAAACTTGCCGGAAGCGCCGTCGAACTTTGCTGCCGCATACACCGGAACCACTTGGAGCGCCTCGAACGACTTAGTCTGCTCGATAGCTCTCGCATAACCGGCGACAACATCATAAGCCATTGCAGCCGGAAGGCCTGGTTCATCTTTGAACCGTGAAGCATAGGCAGCTCGAAATTCCGGGGTCGGGATCCCGATCTGGGCGGCAACTATCCCTTCAAGCAATTCGTTCCCGGCTTCTTTCACCCGCTGATCGTCTAGATACGAAGAGTAGATCGACCCTGCGTAGTGTTGGCGTCGCACCGTCTTCATGGCGATCGTCTGTTGAATTGTCGCCGTGAGAAAGAGGAGATCCGGCTTCGCGGCGAGAAGAAGTGTTATCTCATTCTGCACCTCTGTTTGTGCGCTCTGGATCTTAATCTCCTTTGCCACAATGCCGCCGGATCTCTTGAATTCGTCCGCGAAAAAATTCGACTGCATCTCGTCCCACGGCTGATCGCTCGTAAAGATCGCCACTCGGCCCAGCCCCCGCTTGCGGGCAAGGCGCGCAAGCGCTCGAGTCTGACCCTCGTCAGCGCCGCGCACATTAAAGATGTTCTCTCCGGCCCGGTGAAACTCGGCGGCCCCGAGAGACGGCGTCGCTACAATCAAGCTCCGATCCTTCGAAACAATCGGCGCGATGGCGAGCCCGCCGGGTGTCCAGCTCGGGCCGACGATGAAGTGGATGTCTCCCTCGGCGCGAAGACTCTGCAAGGCGGTAACGGTGCGTGCTCCGCTAATCGCATCCGAGCCGTCCTCCGCCTTGATCTCTACCTTTCGTCCGAGCACACCGCCTTTCGCGTTCAGCTCGTCCGCCGCCATCTGCATGCCATGAAGTGCTGTCGTGCCGTCACTTGCACACGGGCCCGTCAAGCAGAGCAGCGCTCCGATTTTCCAGGAATCGGCGAACGCCTGAGAGGGGAGCAGGAGCGACCCGAGTGTTGCTGCAACAAGAAAACGTCTCATAATCCTCAAAGGGAACCGGCCCCGGCACCGAAAATGGCATCGCTCTCCGCTTTTCCCACGATCTCCAACTTGCCATTCCGCTGCCGCTTGATCACGTTCGGATTCTCGATGCTGCGCTCGGGTCCGACCGTGAGCGGTCCAATCGCGCTCGGAAAATCCCGGATGGTCATCAGCGCTCGCACGATCGATTCGCCGTCCAGTTTTCCCTGCGCATCACTCTTCTCGATAGCAAACGCCAGCAGCTCGATGAGCGCATGCGCGTGAGGCGCCCGAATCCGGAAGGGGTGCCCGAACCGCTTCTGAAATGCCTGATCGAACTTTTCGACCGTCGCGTACTGCGCAATGAATCGTTGATCGCCAAGGATTTCCGGTTTCTCGAGAATCTCGTAATACCCGAGATGCTTCTGTGCGGGGCGCAGCTCTCTCAGCTGCCGAAGGATGTTCTCCGTATCCGGTGGAAGAGACTCGAGGACGATGTAGTCCGGAGCAGAGCGGACCAGCTTGAGCAGTGTTGGGCGAAAGTCGCGCTCTCCCGGCACAAACGATTCCTGCCCGCTGACCGATAGTCCGTACTGCGGCGCGCTCTTTGCCAGCTCCTCTCCCGCGAGCGACCAGCCTTTGGATTCGGCTTGGAGAATCGCGATCTTCTTCGCGCCTTCGAACCGCAGCAGCTTCAGCTGATCGTGAGAGTACGTGCGATAGGTGCTCTCCAGAGTGAAGGTAAACCGATGATTCGCCGCCACGCCGGGATCCCAGCGAATCGCCAGATGCGGCAGCTTCTTCTGCTCCGTAAGCGGAGCCACTGGGTCTGCGCAATCCCAGAGGGAAATGATCATCTCGGCTGACTTCTCCGTGATGAGACGCTGCGCCGCAGTCACCGCTTCACGGAGG
>CAYOAK010000037.1:0-21297 GCA_964401925.1 uncultured Bdellovibrionales bacterium
CGGGCCCCCGCTGGGTTTCATCAACTTAAACCCCGTCACCGTCTCTGAGACAAAAAGAGGGGGGGATTTTGGACCGGGGAGACGGCGGTAGTAGAACGCTCGGATGCGTCAGCCACCTTCTGCTCGGTTTCTTGGAGATCTTGCTCGATCCTTGTTCGATGATGCTGGGCGGCGGGAGCAATTTGTCGGCGCTTTTTCCGCGGAGGGACCTCGCTCAACCTCGCTTATCTGGCGGGGGGAGAATCGGGCCGCCGAGTTCTTTGGGGCTGAGCTGGGGAGGCTTCCTTGGGAGGATGACTTTGTTTCCACCGTCCAGGGTGAGGTTCGCCCCGGGCAACATTCGCTCCATGCGGCCGGAGAGTTTTATTGCTTGGATCCCTCTTCGGTCTTTGAAGGTTCCGTCCTGCGTGGCATTCGGGACCCTGTACATTCCGTTCTCGATCTCTGCGCCTCGCCAGGTGGAAAGAGCGTTTATGCTTGGCGACGGTTTCGGCCCTGCGAGATCGTTGCGAATGAGGTTATCAAGAAGCGGCTGGGCGCTTTATCTTCGAATCTTCAGCGAATGCGCTTGGACGGTGCGCGAATTGCTTCTTCGGATGTGTCCTTCTTCGCGTCCGCCTCACCGCAGGCCTTCGACCTTGTGGTCGCCGACGTCCCCTGCTCCGGCCAGTCCCTTGTTTTGAAGGGGACTGAGAATCCCGGCGGGTTTCATCCCCGCACCATTAAGCAGTGCGCCATGAGGCAGCGACGGATCATCTCGAATGCTTCGGCGTGTGTTCGTCCGGGAGGGCATCTCGCCTACATGACATGCACCTTCTCGAAGGAAGAAAACGAAGAGGTTATCGACTGGTTTCTCTCCCGATTCCCCCATTTCCAGCCCGTGGACGTGCCCTCGTTGGAGGAGTTCCGCAGCCCGCTTTCCGAACGTCCGGTCTATCGCCTCTGGCCCTGGCAGTATGCCGGAGCCGGGGGGTTTACGGCCCTTCTGAGACGGCAGACCGTGTAGGGGATTTCCGGCCCCAGAGCCGGCGTTTGGACAGTTCAAGTAAAGCGCTCCAAATGCCGAAAATTACTACTGAGATCCTCTCGCGCGCACTTCAGCCTCGAACGGACTCATCTCGGGATATGGAGCACAATTTCGACGAACAAAATCTCAAAGCGGAAGAGGTCATTGCCGGCCGCTACGTCGTCGAGCGCTTTCTTGGCGCCGGTGGGATGGGTTCTGTCTACGTCGTCCGCGATCAACTCCTCAGCGACATGCAGCTGGCGCTGAAGATCCTCCATCCGAATCTCGCCTCGAATAAGACCTTCGCCAAGCGCTTCCTGCAGGAAGTCGAGGTCATGCGCCAGGTGAATCATCCGAACGTCGTTCGAACTTTCGACGTCGGGATCTCCGAAGGCCTCCCCTACTTCACGATGGAATATGTCGACGGACGATTGCTGTGCGATCTTCCCCGCGACTTCTTCCTCGACTCGGGAAACGCCGCCGAGGTGATCATCCAGATCTGCCATGGCCTTTTTGCGATTCACTCGCAGAAGATCATCCACCGCGATCTAAAACCGGAAAATATCCTCCTCACCGACGATGGCCGTGTGAAGATCGCAGACTTCGGTATCGCGAAGCGTGGTACGACGCGGATGACTGAGCCCGGTGCTCTCATCGGATCGCCGAACTATGTCGCCCCCGAGATGTGGCGAAACCAGGGCGCGACCTGTGCGTCCGATCTCTATTCGCTCGGCGTCATTCTCTATGAGTGCGTGAGCGGCCTTCTACCCTTCGATTCCGACAGTCCAGCGGCGACAATGGCGCTGCACCTAACACATGTTCCCACTCCATTGATCGAGCTTGAGCCGAAAACGCCGCGCTGGCTCAGCTCTGTCGTGCAAAAGCTCCTGGAAAAGCGACCCGAAGATCGATTCCAAGACGCCCTCAGCATCGTCTCGACGCTATCCACTCCCGCCGCCGGGACGATCATCAAATCGGACGTGAACTCCCCGGAAACGGAGAACCGCGACGCCACTTCCACAGACTCCCCGGCGTATCCACTGCCTGCTGTCTCCTCGCCCCCGGCGAGCGGCGAAGAGATGCGTTTCTCCATTAACCCGACAAAGGACGAGATTGCGCGCCAGGAGGAGTTCCACCGCCAGAAGGCGAAGGAACGCCATCGCCAGCTGATCGAATCAATCGAGCAAGAGAAGCTCGAACAACGTCGCCGGGCGATGCGCCTCATGACCATCTGGTTTACCGTGGCCTGCTTTGTCGTCGCCGTCGCGATCGGCATCGCGCTGATCATCAAGCGGCCGGCTCAGCCGAAGAAGACATTTCGTTCAGCCCCCTTCTCGAGCGCTCCGATTCCGACTTCCACGTCCGCAGCCCCCCCACGGGATGCTGCGGAGCCCGAACCGGAGCCCGCCGCGGAAGAACGTCCGGCCGAGCGGAGCGCAGCTCCCCTTAAAGGCTCGAAAACCAGCCAGTGGCTCTCGCTCTTTTCGGGAGCTGCCTCTCAACCGGCTACCGGCGTAACGGCTGCCCCACCTGTAATCCGGCAGCCGACGCTCGCCCAACCGGCGCGGCCACCGGTTCCCCAAGTTGCGCCGCAGCCCGTCGTGCCGCAGGCAACAACCCCGCAAGCGACAGTCGCCACTCCCGTGAAGCCGAACTCCATTATGAGCTTCCTCGGCGGGTCCAGCCGCACCACACCGGCGCAAAATGCTGTCGCCTCGGCACCGCCCACTGCTGTCATCGCTCCGCCCTCGTCAATGCACTCCCCCGGTATCCCTTTCGGACAGCCGAACGCACAGTCAGCGCCCGCACCTTCAATCGCGCAGCAGATCGCCGCCGTTTCACCGTTTGCGGCAGCAACCGCTCCACGGCTCAACATTGCAAAGCCGCCCACACCAACCTTTCCCGTCACAGTTCGCGAGATTCAGGAGGCATTCGTCGGGGTTGAGGGCCTCGTTCCGCAGATTCGCTTCGTCGATCTTTCCGCGATGATCGACTTCAATCAGAACCTGGCTCCCGGCCAGCTCGAAGCGATCCAGCGCCGTGCCGCACTTGTCAGCGGACTCCGGATGATCGAATTCGTTCAGGCACGAAGAGGCAGCCGGAATTTGGAGAGTCACGTGCCGGAAGCCTCCGCCGCAAGCCTCAGGATTCAGCTCGCTGTTGCGCAGCGCAGTATCGAGCGCTTCAAGGCGACACTTGCGAAAATCACTGACCTCGCCGGCAAGATATCTACGCCGATCTCGGATGATCTCGCGCGCGGCGTAGCGGATTTCGCCGCAGATTTCCCCGCCCATCTCGAGCCTGCGGACCGGAACGATCCCGAGCTCTTCGAACGTGCACAGACGATCCTCGCCTATGAACAAGCGCGCGCCTCAGCGGCATTCATCAACTATTCGCAAATGGAAGCACGCATTCGTTTTGAACTGGAACGAATCGAAGCGGCGGATTCGAATACGAAATGGGCACCGGCAGATTCAAGCCTGCTCGAACTCAGTAATGCGGAGCTGGCGGCCCGACATGCGCAGGTGAAAGCGGAGCTTGACGATCTCGACAAATGGCTTCCGCCTGTTGGCCTCGCGATCTCCGAAGGGGGCGTATAGCGGAATCCCGCCACTCCCTATCCTTCCCGTTTACCGGTGATTGAGATCCGGCCAGGCAGCCGATCGAGATAATTTCGAAGAGCAGTCGAGCGCTGATGCAGCAGAGAAATTTTCCTCCTCACAAGCTCCTTCTCGTTCTCCGTGCGCGCTGTTACGGCGCCATGGACTGCCAGCAGCTTCTGCACTGTCTCGGCCGGAACCGATCCGGGTGCAGCGGTTTTCAGCCGCGGCTCAAGCGAATCGACGCGGCCGAGGTAATGATCCAGCTTCTGCACGAAACTGTCTGCCTCTGCTTCCGACTCTATGGCCGGCGTGGCGAGCAGCTCCTCGCCCAGCAGAATGATCGATTCAAATTCAGGGGACAGTGCGCTCACGCGATCAGCTGAAAGGCGGCCTTCAGCTCCGCCGCCGAAAGTTTCGTCAGCTTTGTAAACTTCGAAAGCGATCCTTCATCGGAAAAATCCGCCGGCTGGAGCTTTGTCATGTAGCTCTGTGCCGCTCGAAAGAGCGCGTGCTCAAGATCGACCAGCCGAATTTTCGATTTCTTCGTCTTCGGATCAATCATCTCTTGGAACGGGATCGGCTCCAGCTTTCCATTCTGAACCGAGATCATCGCTTCGCTTCCGCCCCCGAGGAGATACTCGACGATCCCGAATCCGAGAAGACGCGTATACTCGCGATCGAATGCATTCGGATCGCAGCAGCGCAGTTCATACCCGATATTTTTTTCCACTATCGTGACCTTCGGCCCTCCCAGCGCCTGCAATCTCGCAGTCACCGCGCGCTTCATGATTCCGCCGAAATCCAGCTCCGCAAACCTGATGTGCCCATGCTCATCCCGCTCGGTCGACTCAAGCGCCGGAATTGATCCCGGGTCCACCTGCTCGGGCAAACCCTCGGCGAGAACAACAACACCATAATTTCGCCCAAGTGCGCGGCTCTTCAAAATCGATCCGGCAACCGTATCGACGAGCGCCTGGAGCGGAAGATTCTTCCCCGCGAGCTGCTCCGGAATAATCGTCAGGCTTGCGCCGGCCGACATTCCGATTCCAAGTGCGAGGTGTCCGGCTTTCCGCCCCATTGCGATCGCCAGATACCAGCGGCCTGCGGTTGCCGCATCCGTCATGAGTGTTTGGACAATCGACGTTCCCACCTCACGCGCGGTTTGAAATCCAAATGTCGGAATATCTCCCGGAAGCGGGAGATCATTATCGATGGTCTTCGGCACATGCCCGACCTTGATCGCTCCGTTCGCCGCACGAGCAATTGCGCCGGCGCTCGAAGCAGTATCATCCCCGCCGGTCGTAACGAGATACTCGACACCAAGCTCCTTGAGCGTGGAAATAACGTTCTGCAGGTGCTCATCCGACTTCGTCGGGTTCGCCCGCGAGGTACCCAACACCGATCCGCCCATGCGGTGAATCCATGCGACATCGTCGTAGCTCAGTTCTCGCGCGCAGGTCTTGTCCCCTTTCATGAGCCGCTCGTAGCCCGTCGAAATGCCGAGTATGCGATGCCCGCGGCTCATAGCCTCAAGCGCGACAGAGCTGATGACACCATTAAGTCCGGGAGCGGGGCCGCCGCCAACAAGAATGCCGAAGGTCTTTTTCATAAGGAGCTCGTAAATTCAGAATCGGGGCCGGCTGAAATTATCAGCTTACGCAGCCGTAACGTTGAAGCCACAGTCGACGTAATGGATCTCTCCGGTCACCGCGCTCGCGAGGTCGCTCACAAGGTACACCGCAGAGTTACCGACATCTTCAATCGTCGTCAGACGGCGGAGCGGAGCACGCGCCTCGAAATGGTTCAGCAGCTGCTTGAAATCGGAGATCCCGGATGCCGCTAAAGTTCGGATCGGACCCGCCGAAATTGCATTGACGCGGATGTTCTCCCGGCCAAGATCGACCGCTAGTTCGCGTACGTTCGTCTCGAGGGCCGCCTTCGCAGCGCCCATCACGCGGTAATGCGGAACGACTTTCTCCGCGCCGTAATAAGTCAGTGTGAGCACCGACCCGCCGGAAGGCATCAGCGGGATAGCGCGCTTTGTCACAGCAATCAGCGAGTATGCGCTGACATCCATCGCGAGCGAATATCCCGCACGCGAGGTCTCGACGAAACGTCCCTTGAGGTCGTCCCCGTTTGCAAAAGCAACAGAGTGAATGACGAAATCGAGCGTGCCCCAGCTGCGCTTCACTTCGTCGAAGCAGGTATCGATGTCAGCATCGTTCTGGACGTCGCATTTCAGAATAAGATCGGAGCCAAGCTCCGTGGCGAGCGGCCGGACTCTCTTCTCGAGCGCTTCGTTGAGATAAGTGAAGGCCAGCGTCGCGCCTTGCTGCTTCAGCGCCTGACTTATGCCCCAAGCGATACTTCTCTCGTTCGCAAGTCCGAGAATGAGTCCGCGCTTGCCGTCAAGAAGCCCCATAACGCTCCGCCCGGTTATTGTTCAGCCGTAGCGGCGTCGCCTTCATTAGCGGGCTTTCGCCGGCGGCGTCCGCCCTTCTTCTTCTTTTCGGGAGCTCCCGCTTCGACGAACTCAATCAGAGCCATCGGAGCACGGTCTCCGTCGCGGAGGGCGCTCAGCCGGACAACCCGGGTGTAGCCACCCTCGCGCTTCGCATAGCCGGGTGCGAGCTCGGTGAAGAGCTTGTGCACGGCCGAAAGCTTCTGCGCATTGCCGTCCTGTTCCCGGTTCACCGGGGCCAGATACGTCATCGCTTGGCGGCGAGCGTGCAACTCAGTCTCTTTGCTGGCGCGCTTCGCGATCGTGACGAGCTTGTCAGCAACCTTGCGCAGCTCTTTCGCCTTCGGAAGTGTCGTCGTGATCCGCCCTTCAATGACGAGGGAGGTCGCGAGATTCCGGAGCAACGCACGTCGGTGCGAAGAGGTCCGGCTCAGATTTCGAAATGCATTTCCGTGGCGCATATGTCCCGCGATTAGTGAGCTGAAGCACTCGTGTGCGCTTCGTACATCCTTTCGAGCTCTTCCCGCGGCGGGAAGCCCTCGAGCTTCATTCCTAAGCTCAGCCCCATGTCGCCGAGAATCTCTTTGATCTCGTTGAGCGATTTACGGCCGAAATTCTTGGTGCGCAGCATCTCCGCCTCGGAGCGCTGAACAAGCTCGCCGATGAACTTGATATTCGCGTTCTCGAGACAGTTCGAGGAACGGACACTGAGCTCGATCTCGTCGATACGGCGATACAGGTTGTCGTTCTGACGCGGCTTCTCGTCGGTGGCAACAGCGTGTGTTTGCTGCACTTCCACCGGAGCGTGAACTTCTTCCGAGCCGACAAAAACATTCAACTGATCACGCAGGATGTAGGCCGCGCTGCGGACCGCATCTTCCGGAGTGATGCTGCCGTCCGTCCAAACTTCAAGCGTAAGCTTATCGTAGTCCGTGCGCTGCCCGACGCGAGCGTTCGTGACGACGTGATTGACCTTTCGCACCGGCGAGAACATCGAGTCCATGACGATCGTTCCGACCGGATCCGTCTCGTCTTTGTTCGCTTCGGAAACGACATAGCCCCGTCCGAGCTTCGCCGAGATGTCCATCCGGAGATGGCACTCATCGTTGATCGTCGCGATGTGCAGGTGCGGGTTCAGAACTCGAACCGCGCCCTCGCCCGCGATCATGCCGGCCGTAACTTCAGCCGGGCCTTTGATATCGATGCGCAGCGCCGCGCTCTCTTTCTCTCCGAGATCGAGCACGACATTCTTCAGATTCAAAACGATCTCGGTGACATCTTCGATGCAGCCCGGGATCGTCGAGAACTCATGCTTCACGTTCTCGATACGTACGGATGTAACTGCGGCCCCTTGAAGCGAGGACAGCATGATCCGCCGGAGGCTGTTGCCGATCGTCGTGGCATAGCCGCGCTCCAGCGGCTCGACAACGAACTTCCCGTAGCGGGGATTCGTATCCTCAAGATCAACTCTCTTCGGCTTAATGAGGTCTCGTGCGACGTTCTTTTGCATAACTCTATCGTTCTATTCAGCCGGCCGGTTACTTGGAGTAAAGCTCGACAATCAGCTGTTCTTTCATCGGATGTGTCAGCTGTGCGCGGTTCGGGAGAGCCAGCACCTTCGCTGAGTAACTATCTCGCGTGAGCTCAATCCACTCAGGGACTTTGCGAGCTTCCGCAACATTCAGAGATTCGTTGACCCGCGGGATGTTCCGGCTCTTTTCACAAACCGTGAGCACATCCCCTGCAGCAACTTGGTAAGACGGGATATCGACGCGCTTTCCGTTGACGTTCACGTGACCGTGACGAACGAGCTGACGCGCTTCTTTCCGTGAGGACGAGAAGCCCGCCCGGTAGCAGAAATTGTCCAAGCGGCTTTCCAGCATCTGAAGCAGTTGCTCGCCGGTGACACCCTTCTTCGAAGAGGCTTTGAAAAACGTGCCGCGGAACTGCTTCTCCACGAGGCCGTACATCCGCTTCACCTTCTGCTTTTCGCGCAGCTGAACTTTATACTCGGAGAATTTACCACGAGCCTTCGTGTGCTGGCCGGGCTGTCCTTCACGGCGCTCAATCGCGCACTTGGTCGAGTAACAACGCTCACCCTTGAGGAACAGCTTCTCCCCCTCTCTCCGGCATAAGCGACAAACAGGACCAATATAACGTGCCATCTTCCTTTAGACCTCTGCTACTCCAAAACTCTCGAACCCAGACTATCTCTGTCTATACTCTGCGCCGCTTCTTCGGACGGCAGCCGTTATGCGGGATCGGCGTAATATCTTTAATCGACGAAACTTGAATTCCTGCGCCTTGCAGCGCGCGCAGCGCTGACTCACGTCCGGAGCCCGGACCATTCAGGAGCACTTGGGCAGAACGCATTCCGTTCTGAACTGCCGCTTCGGCAGCCGCATTCGCCGTCACCTGCGCCGCAAACGGCGTAGCCTTCCGCGAGCCTTTGAATCCGTGTACTCCGGCGCTCGACCAGCTCACCACCGCGCCCGTCGGGTCGGTGATCGTCACAATCGTATTGTTGAAGGAGGCCTGCACATGCACAACCCCGACCGGGACGTTCTTCGTCCGGGCTTTCTTCTTTTTGGTTCCGCCAGCGGGTGCTGCTGCTTTTTTCTCAACGGCCATTGAAGGTCATTTCCCCGATGCTAATTCGCAATTACTTCTTTGTCGCTTTCTTCTTGCCGGCGACGACCGCTCCGCGCGGACCCTTACGGGTGCGTGAGTTCGTCTTCGTGCGCTGCCCGCGCGTCGGAAGACCTTTGCGATGCCGAAGGCCACGATATGTTCCAAGATCCATGAGACGCTTGATGCTCAGAGAGGTCTCTCTGCGCACGTCTCCTTCTACCGGGATATTCCCGTCGATGATCTTCCGGATCCGGCCCACCTGATCTTCGGTGAGCGCGTCGCTCCGGAGTGACGGACTGATCCCCGCATCAGCGAGAATTCTTCCGGCCGTCGTCTTTCCGATCCCAACGATATAGGTCAGGGCGATATCCATCCGCTTGTTACGGGGAAGATCAATTCCTGCAATACGCGCCATTTTTTCTTATCCCTGCCGCTGCTTGTGCTTGGTCGATCGGCTACAGATTACGTAGACGACACCTCGACGTTTCACCACGCGACAGTAGTCACAGATCTTCTTTACCGAGGCTCGGACCTTCATTTCTCCTCTCGCTCCACCTCCGCGATCCCGACTAATGGGGAGTCACCACACACAAAATACTCACCGGTTCACTAAACAGCCGGAAATAAGTGGATTTTCGCGGAGCGCGCGTGTTTACGCTTCTTCGGCGTTCAGGTCAAGCTGGCGACCTGACGGGGATTTTGCCCGAATTCGGAGGCAAATTCGCCCAGCCCGGAGCGCTTGGGACAAGCCCTCTGAAAATTGGGATTTGCGGCAGTTTTAGGGGTTTATAAGGGGGGCGACGCCCGCCCCCCGCCTTTTCGGCCCACTCCCGCCTAGCGAGCAGCTCCCGGAGACGCCGGAATGAAGAAGTACTGCGATTGCTTGATACTCGCCTGGTCGTCCCTCGCGCCGCGCTCGTCGAGGGCGATGATTACCCCGGTTCCAGCGGCTGGAGAGCCCGCATCGGGACGCTCTTGATTCCAGTTCTTGACGGCGCGCTTGGCAAAAGACTCATCATAAGTCGACGAATCAGTGACGCCTCTCCCGTCCGGTAACAGCAAGCCTCGCTCCTTCAACGCAGTGGCCTCCGGCAGGATGAAGGAGATCTTGTAAACTTTCGATCCGGCCTCAGTCTCTTCAATCTTCGACGGCGTCACGAAGGTATAATTTTTCCCGGTCGGCGTGCCGGGTGCCGAGAGAAGGCGAACCGAGACATTGTCTGTCGCCGATGGGAGCCCAACAGCATACATCGTTACCATTTCGCCTGGGCCTGCAGGATCCGACGGAGTAACAAGCTTACCGTCCGCGTGCGAAACGTGCGCTGTCAACATCTTCGGCACAACTGGTTTGGCAAACGGCCGCTGATCCGAATGCGGATCCGCCTCGGTGCCGGCTTCAGGCGCTGGCGGCGCTCCGATCTTTTCCGCTGTGAGCGGGACTGCATCATACTGTGCCACCTTCGCCATCAGCCTCTGCTCGCCGGGATAGACGGTATTTACCCCCGTGGTCGGATTCTTAACGACCACGTGGACAAAAACGCTGCCGATGTTCGCATCGATCATCTTCGAAGTCGGAGGAAGCTCAGGAGTAATGATGTTGATCTGATCTCCGGACACATGTGTCAGAAGTGCGTTCCGCGCTCCGTAACTGGCGAGTCTTGAGTCGGTAACATTGAACGGGCCTGTCTCCGTGATGTTGGTGGGGCTAACAATGACGGAAACCCGCCCGAGAGACCTCTCGCCGGTGGCGTTTGTAATTCCGTCGACTTCCGGACCGGCGAGAACTCCATTTCCATTCATCCTCAAGGTCAGATGCTGGTTCGGACCGATCTTCCAAGCATTGGGGTTTCCGGATCCGTGGTCGATGCTCGTGATACGGCCTGGATTCGTGTTGAAGCCTGCAATCGTTTGCATGAACACGAGCGGCTCGTTCGAAGCGCCGCGTATTGTATCCGCTTTCGGCAGATTGGGAGTGGCTGCCGTTGTTGTCTTTGAAGTGAGATCTGCCATGGAAAACTCTTGAAAAAAGGGGACCGAACGCTGTCAGAAGGGGCCGTCAGCGCGGAAAGATATCGATCCGAAACCACCGGATTCCTACTGGAACCCTCTTTTGATGAGTATCTCCGATGAAAGGTTGCGTGTTACGGTTCTCCCGCAATTTCCTCTGGTTTCACCGGGTTGCGGGTGTTAGCAGGGAGAAGTCACCAAATTTATCTATGTCGTCGGAAATGGAAGAGAGCGAGCTCGGGCAATTTATCCCTCTCCACTACCATTTCCACATGCTGAAGGACCCTCCGCGAATGGAGCCCTTCAAAGAGGCGATCGAGCGCGTCACCAAGGACGGCAGCACAGTGCTGGAACTCGGCGGGGGGACAGGCGTTCTCTCCTGGTTCGCGGCACAGAAGGCGCGGAAGGTCTACTGCGTTGAGCGGAACCCCGAGATGGTCGCCGTCGCAAAAAAATTCCTTCCGAACAATCCGAACGGCGACCGGGTTGAGGTGATCGAGGCCGATGCGGCGAAGTATGTTCCGCCGGAGCCTGTCGACCTCGTGATCTGCGAAATGATTCACACCGGCATGATCCGGGAGAAGCAGATGGAGGTGATGATCGCCTTCAAAGAGAACTACAAGAAAAGGTTTCCGCTTTCCCCGGTTCCGCGGCTGATGCCGGAAGCTGCGATACAAGCGATTCAACCGCTGCAGGAGAACTACATCTTCTACGGCTACCATGCGCCTGTTCCCCTCTTTCAAGAAGCATACGCTGCAAATCCCGACAGCCTCGAGCTTGGAGATCCGGTTGTGTATCAGATGCTCGACTTCCGCTCGAGCTACGGGCTCGACATCTATTGGAACGGAACGGTTACGATACAGAAGGCCGGAACGCTGAACGCCCTGCGCGTCATTCTAAAGAATCTGCTCGCGATCGTACCCGAAGAAAATCGCAGTATAGACTGGCATTGCCGTTACATCGTCATGCCGCTCGACAAGCCTGTCCCGGTCGAACCTGGAATGACCTTCGACCTTGAGCTGAAGTACCGCGCAGGCTGCTCGATGGCCGCGTTTCATCGTGGAATCCGCATCGCCCGGCGGCACTAAGCATGAAGGCCGGCTGCCTCTTCCTCCTCGCCGTCATGGCTGGTGCCTACTTCGGCTATCAGCAACTGCTCGCCCCGACCGCGCTTGGCGACAAATGGTGGGTGCCGGCACTGCTCGCTCTCGGCGCCGGAATGTTCATCGGCAACATCCAAGGGGTCTTTCTCGCGCTGAAGCAACGGGCTGCGAGCAATAAGCCGAGGTCCGAATGGAAAGACGGCGACCTCGTCACATTTTCAGGACGGATCCAATCGTCGCGATCCCCGGTAATCGCGCCATTCTCAAACACACAAGGTGCCCTCGTGGAGTATCGCATCCGCGATTTTCAGGACGAGTCGAACGGTGTGAATTTCTGCGGCTTCATGATGAATCGGTGTACGGTGCAAACCCTGCAGGGAGCGGTCAACCTCATCGGGTATCCGCTCCTCCAACGAGATCAATACGAGGTGCTCGATAGCGAGGAGGAGGTCGGCCGTGCTGCGGAGTTTCTGCAAAAGACAACTTTCAAAGAGCTCTCGGGAAATCCGCTCAGTCTGATCCCCGAGTTGAATAAGATGCTGTCCGACAAAGACGGTGAAGTGGCGGCACATTTCAGGAAAGCTGGAACGGATCTCCTCGATCCCATGACGGAGGAAGAACGCAATGACGAGGAGCCCGCGAAGGATCGCACGGAGCTCATCACGCGCAGAATCGATGAAGACACCTACTTTCTGGAGGAGTTCGTGCTGAAGAACGGGACTGAAGTCACGGCTTGCGGCACCTTCCACGCGAACCGGCAGGCGGTGGACATCGGCGCAGGGCTAAAAACCCTCTCGCACTCGCTGCGACTTGGAACAGCGGCTGAGGTAACAGGTTCGACGCTCCGGCAGGCTGTCGTCGGAACAATCATCTTCGCCGCGATCTTCATCGCCGGAAACTACTTCGTGCTGAAAGAGATTGGCCTGATCCAGTAGCGCAAAAAACCGCGTCGCCGATCGATCTAGAAGCGCTTCAACGGCCCGAATGACTTGGGTGCCTGCTGAGAGGTTGGCTTTCCCGCGGGATTCGATTGCCCGCCTTGTTGCATCATGCTCTGCGCGCCGTTTGAACGCGCAGCGGATGGATCAAGCGCCGGCAGAAAATCACGGCGCAATGTTACATTTGCGGGTGCAGCAGCTTCCGGATTGATCGGCGAGCCGAGATAGTCGTCGACGATGTTTTTCTGGAACTCGGCGCTCTCCTTTTTTCGCGCAGCAATCTTCTCGCGGCGCGCGCGCGCTTCAAGAACTTCCCGTTTCCGCTTTTCCTCGCGCTCCTTCTGTAGTTGAAGCGCTTGCGGTCCGAGTGTGTAACTGCCGAATGGATCCCAGCTCATAACTCAATCAAAGCCCTACACTTCTGTTATGCCTCGGTTTTTTGTGTTGTCGCCTGAGCACGCCGGAAAGAGAGCTGAAGTCATTTCAGCAGCTTAGCCAGCCAATCGAGAAGCTCTTGCCGCCGCCGGGCCTCTGGGAGAGAGAAATGGCCCCTCTTTCCGGAGACCGTATGAAACATCTGCTTACAGCAATCCTCTTTGTCCTGCTCTGCGGCAGCATTTCTGCGGCTGCAGCCGAACAGAAGAAAGACATGCGAGTCACTCTGACAAAGGCGGACACGGATAAGGACGGAAAGATCACCAAGGCTGAGTTCATCCGGAAGAAGCAAGAGAAGTTTGATCGGTTCGACAAGAACAAGGATGGATTTCTCGACGCCGCCGAGCAGGACAAGATCGTCGCCTACGTCAACGGTCTCGCCGCAAAAAGTGACGATAAGATCGACTGAGCGATCTCGGCCGCCGCTTTTGAAATCCCTCGCACCTTCATTCGTCAAACGGGCACGTTTAACAAATGGAGAAACGGTATGAATATTTTTTCACGCGTATTGGCCCTCGGAATCTGTCTTGGTGTCGCTGCGCCGGCGTTTGCGGAACACTGCGACGGCCATCACAAGAATATGAAAGAGCACATGGCGAAGGCGGACGTGAACGGAGACGGGAAGATCTCCAAGCAGGAGTTCTTCAGTAAGAAAGAAGAGAAGTTCAATAAGTGGGACACGAACAAAGACGGCTCACTCGACGCCACAGAGCAGTCGGCGATGTGGGAGAAGATGAAGGGCCACCACGACAAGGACGAGTAAGCGCGACGCTCCTGTCCGGCCATGTCCCCTTAAAGGGGGCATTATTCAGAGAAAGGGCGATACCGGGACCGCGGACTGCCTGCCCTGAGCTTGACGAAGGGTCTCGTCCGCTTGCCGGTTTGCGCATTTGAACAGCGATCGGCTCTCGCACTAGCTTGTGCTTGCACGAACGCCTGGCGGGCGAGGCCGCCCGCGCTCCCGCTACGGCAGCGTAACGATCACCGGTTTTCCGTCCGTGATCGCAACTGTGTGCTCGAAATGCGCGGCGAGACTTCCGTCACGGGTGACAGCAGTCCATCCGTCATCCTTCAGCGCCGTTTCATAACTGCCGGCGGTGACCATCGGCTCAATTGCGAGAACCATTCCAGGGCGAAGCGCTCTTCCCTGCTTCGGTTGTCCGAAGTTCGGTACGGCCGGAGGTTCATGCATCGCTTTTCCGATGCCGTGGCCGACAAACTCTCGCACAATCGCGAATCCCTCACGCTCCACACGGCGCTGCACAGCGCTCGAGATATCTCCGATCCGATTTGACGAAACGCATTCGGCGACCGCCAGATCCAGGCTCTCCGCCGTCGCTTTCAGCAGCTGCTCTGCGCGCGCGGAGACTTTCCCGATTGGAACAGTCAGCGCCGAGTCCGCAAAGTAGCCGTTCAATGAGCAACCGTAGTCGATGCTCAAAATATCGCCCTCTTTCAGAGGGACATCATCCGGGATGCCGTGAACGATGACGTCGTTCTTTGAGGAGCAGATCACTCCGGGGAACGGAATCGTTTTTGGATTTGAGGCGGGATAGTTGAGAAATGCCGGAATAGCTTTCGCTTTCTCGGTCATCCGCTTCGCTTCTTCGTCGAGTTGCCTGGTGGTCGCTCCGACGACCGCCATCTCCTTCAGCCGATGAAGAATCTCGTAGACGAGAGCGCCGGCGCGCCGCATCAGATCAATTTCCTGCCGGGACTTGAGCTGGATCGACATTACAGGGCGAGCGCCTTCGTCAACGCAGCATATACCTCGTCAACAGTGCCTGCGGCGCTCACACGCGTCAGTGCGGAAGCGGCATCGTAATAGCCGATGAGCGGAGCCGTCTGGTCGCGATAGACCCGCATCCGCTCAAGCTGAACTTCGCCCGTATCATCGGACCGCGCTTCCTGTCCGGAACGGTGCGCGAGCCGCGCCCGTACTTCGTCGTCCGAGAGCTCGAAAAGCACAACCGCTGACAGCTTCTCATTTCCGGCAGAGAGCATCGTCGAAAGCGCCTCGGCTTGCGGAACGGTGCGGGGGAATCCATCGAGAATCGCCCCTTTCGCACAATCGGCTTCCTTGAACCGTGCTTGCACAAGCTGGATCATGAGTTCGTCCGAAACCAGCTGCCCCGCATCGAGGGTCGTCTTGACCCGCTGGCCGAGAGCCGAGCCTGACGCAACAGCGGCGCGCAGCATCTCACCGGTACTGATATGACAGATTCCTTGCGCGGCACTGAGCTTCTTTGCCTGCGTCCCCTTTCCCGCTCCGGGAGGGCCAAGAAAGACGATTATCGCACGCGCCATAGAGGTTAACGCTTAATGAGCTGTCCTCGAACTGCAAATCCTTTGCTTGCGCCGCGAACTCGCGGAGCATCCTTCTTCAAGAAGCCCTCGTAATTCTTATTTACGATGTACGTTTGTATCTGAGCGGCAGTATCAAGAGTGACACCGACCACGATGAGCACCGCGGTTCCGCCAAAGAAGGCCGCGAAGGACCCGGCACCAAGCGCCGCGTAGCTGAGCGTCGGAACTGTGCAGACGAGACAGAGATAAATACCGCCCCAAAGCGTGATACGCGAAAGAACGGAGCTGAGAAACGCCGCCGTATCCTTGCCCGGCCGGACTGTCGGAATGAATCCGCCGTTCTTCTTTAGATCTTCGGAGATCTTCTGCGGATCAAACACAACCGCCGTGTAGAAGAAACAGAAGAAGAGAATTGCGAGGCAATACAGAATCTCATACGAGGCGCTTCCCGGTGTCAGGTAGCGGACAAAATCCCTCACGGAGTCGTTGTTACTGAATTGCGCGATGGTCGCGGGGAACACGAGGAAGGCCGATGCAAAAATGGCAGGAATAACACCTGCGGTGTTGAGCTTCAGCGGAAGATGCTGCGTGGAAGCCTGCGTCATGCGTCGTCCGACAGCGCGCCGGGGATACTGAATCGGAATCCGGCGCTGGCACCGTTCAACGAACACAATGAATGCAACTGTCGCGATTCCAATGACGAAAAGGGCGAGAATGCTGAACGGCGTAACCTCGCCCGTGCTCATCAGATCGAAGGTATGCATCAACGTCGCAGGCATGCGTGCCACGATCCCGGCAAAGATGATGATACTCATCCCGTTTCCGATCCCGCGTTCGGAGATCTGCTCGCCAAGCCACATGATAAAGGCGGTGCCGGCGCAGAGAGTCATCGCCGTCATAATCCGGAAGTGCATGCCGGGCTCGGCCACAACGTTCTGGTTCTCAAGGCCGACGCTAATCCAGTAACCTTGAAACAACGCGAGGACGATCGTTCCCAATCTGGTGTAGCGTGTCAGGATCCGCTTACCCTGCTCCCCTTCCTTTTGGAGCTCTTCGAAGCGCTTCACCGCCGTTGTCAGCAGCTGAACGATAATCGACACGCTGATGTAGGGCATGATGCCCAAAGCGAACACGGAGAAGTTCTCGAGCGCGCCGCCGGAGAACATGTTGATCATTCCGAAGAGTGTTCCCGAAGCGGATTCGAAACGGTTCTTGAGAGCGACCGCATCAATACCCGGTGTCGGAACGAAAACGCCGATTCTGTAAACGACCAGCATCGCGATCGTAAACAGCACACGCTTCTTAAGCTCAGGGATTTTTATCGCTTCGTTGAATTCCGGTGCAGCCATTTGGTTTGCGAGCTTAGCTTAAAGGGGGGGACCTAAGGAAGGTGGGGCGGAGTCTGTGCCGCATTCGGAGTGTCGGAAGAAGGAGTAAGCGGCGCCCGTAGCACGGACGCACATTTTACTCAGCCGTCTTTGCCGCCCCGCCAGCCTTCTCGATCGCTTCCTTAGCGGTCTTCGAGAATGCGTGCGCGGTGACATCAAGCTTCTTCTTCAGCTCTCCGCCGCCGAGGATCTTGACCAGCTTCAAGCCTTTGCCGACGAGTCCCGCTTCACGGAGGATCTCCGGTGTGATCGTCGCGACTTCGAGCGCTGCAAGCTTATCGACAGAGACAACTGCGAAGAGATTCTTTCCGAGAAGCTTCTTACGCGAGGTGAATCCGAACTTCGGCAAGCGCCGGTAGAGCGGCATCTGTCCGCCTTCGAATCCCGGCTTCGACTTGTAGCCCGAGCGCGCCTTATGGCCCTTTGTTCCCTTCCCCGAGGTCTTTCCGAGCCCGGAGCCTTCGCCGATACCGAGACGCTTCGGCTTCTGCCGCGCGCCGCTGTTCGGACGGAGCTTTGATAATTTGAGTCCCATAAATTTTTTTCACCCCTATTTGTGCTGCGCAGAAACTGCCCCCAGTGGGGGCTCGCGCTCGCCTATTTGGGAGCCTCCACCACTTCTACTAGGTGCGTCACAGCGCGAACCATGCCCTGCGTCGACTGTGTCCAATTGTGCTGCTTCGACTTTCCGATCCGGCCCAGCCCGAGCGCATCAAGCGTCCGGCGCTGGTCTTTCGGGCAGCGGTTGCCGCTGCGAGTCTGCGTCACCAGAACTTTCTTTACTGTTTCTTTTGCCGTCGCCATCGCCCTTCACTCAAAAAAATTCCGGCCTGCTTACTTCTAGTGCCCGTACGGCTGGTAGCCGAGATCGTCCAGCTGTTTGTTCCGGCGGAAAGCAACCGTGTCCGGTGCATCCAGCTGAAGCAGTGCGTCGAAACACGCTGCCAGAAGATTGTGCGGATTACGCGAGCCGTAGCACTTCGTCAGAACATCCTTAATTCCGACCTTCTCGAGAACTGCGCGAACCGTCGAGCCCGCGATGACTCCGGTTCCGGGAGAAGCCGGCTTCAGGAGCACCCGTGAGGATCCGAAACGTCCGATGACTTCGAATGGTACCGTCGTTCCGACGAACGGCACATTGATCAAACGCTTGCGAGCCGTGTCCCCCGCCTTCTTGATCGAATCCGGAACTTCGTTCGCCTTGCCCAAGCCGTAACCGACGTTTCCGTTTCCATCTCCAACAACGGCAAGCGCGCTGAAGCTGAAACGGCGTCCGCCTTTGACGACTTTCGCGACTCGAGCAATCGAGACGACCTTTTCGGTCAACTCACCACTGCTATCTGCTCGCGCCTGACGCTTTGCCGGTCTTTTGTAATTAGCACCCATCTGTTTCCTAAAAGCCTAGAATTCCAATCCGCCTTCACGCGCACCGTCAGCAACAGCCTTCACGCGGCCGTGGAACTGGTAGCCGTTCCGGTCAAAAACCACCTTTGAAACTTTCTTCTCGAGCAGTGCCTTCGCGATCGCCTTTCCGAGCTCGGCCGCCGCTTCGACGCCCTTCTTCGATTTGAACTCACCGCTCAAGGATTTTGTCGATACCGCCGCTACGACCGTTCCCGAGGTGTCGGAGATCGCTTGCGCGTAGGTCGCCTTCAGGCTGCGGTAAACGGAGAGACGCGGACGATCATCCGTGCCGCGGATCTGCTTACGTACCCGCGCGCGCCGCATCTGGCGTGATTCTCTTCGGCTGAGTTTTGACGTGGCCATGTTGCTCTACTCTCGAAATCTTATTTTTTGCCCGCCTTACCGGCCTTCAGCTTGATGACCTCGCCCTTGTAGCGAACTCCCTTGCCCTTATAGGGCTCGGGCTCACGCAGGCTGCGAAGCTGTGCGGCCACTTGGCCGACGAGCTGTTTATCCACCCCTTCAAGGCGGACGGTGATATCCCGGCCTTCCTTGATCACCGAGCCCTTGATTCCCGGGGGGAGATCGAAATCGATCGGGTGGGAATATCCGAGCGACAGGTTGACGGTGTTGCCCTTCATATCGGCGCGGTAACCGACTCCGATCAGATCGAGATCTTTGAAGAAACCATCGGTCACGCCGGTCACCATGTTCGCGGCGAGTGCACGCTCGAGTCCGTGCAATGCGCGGGTCGGGGCTTCGTCGTTAATACGGCCGAGAATCAGCGCATTATCTTTGATTTCAGCTGTGACTGTTGCGCTCAACGGACGCTGCATCTTTCCTTTCGGTCCTTCGACCTTAAGGATCTGCTTGCCGGCCGCGCCCTCGATAGCGACTTTCACCCCTTTCGGGAGCGGGACCGGATTTTTTCCAATTCGTGACATAACTAAAACTCTAGAAGACCGAGCAAACGAGCTCTCCGCCCACTCCGAGCTCCCGCGCCTGCTTGTCCGTGACTACCCCTTTTGAGGTCGACACGAGCGTCAGTCCGAGCCCGCCCTTATACGGTTTAATCTCTTCCGAGCGGCGATAAACGCGGCGGCCAGGCTTGCTCAGCCGGGTTACTTCGCGAATCACCGGCTCGCCATCATGCGTGTAGCGCAGGAACACTTTCGTGAACGAGCGGCCTTGCTGATCGGCAAAATTATCGATTCGATCGATGAAGCCCTCTGCCTTGAGCACCTCGAGCACCCGTCCCTTGCTCTTTGAAGCGGGGAAGGTGACAGCCAGGTGTCCGGCACGCGATGCGTTCCGGATTCTCGTCAACAGATCTCCAATTGGGTCAGTTACCATAGTGCGCTCTTGAATTACTGCCTAAACGGCAACCCCATTTGTTGCAGGAGGAAGATCCCTTCTTCATCCGTCTCCGCGGTGGTTACAAAACTGATGCTGAGCCCGCGCGCAGCTGACTTTTCGATATCGATCTCCGGGAAGATCGTCTGATCGACAACACCGAGGGAGTAGTTCCCGCGTCCATCAAGACGCTTCGGGATTCCGCGGAAGTCTCTTACGCGCGGAAGCGCAATGGAGACAAGCCGATCGACAAATTCGAACATCCGATCGCGGCGCAGTGTGACGGAAACTCCGAGCGGCATTCCCTGACGCACCTTGAAGTTCGCGATCGACTTCTTCGCGCGCCGGATGACCGGCTTCTGTCCGGCTATCAGCATCATGTCAGCGACTGCGCCTTCAATAGCCTTCGTGTTCTGAGTCGTCTCACCGACGCCCATGTTGAGAACGATCTTGTCGAGCTTCGGGATCTGATGCGCGTTCGTATAGTTGAACTTCGACTTCAGCTCCGGGACGACCTTCTCGGTGTAATGTGTTGCTAAACGGGCTGGCATAGGACCTTTATGCGTCAATCGGAACTAATTTTTTCGACTTCGGATCGATGTACGCGCGCACGCGTTTACCGCTGTCGAGCGTCGTGCTCTTCAGCCGCACAGGCCGCTTCAGCGCTTCGACGTAATACATGACGTTCGAGATCGCGATGCTGCCTTCAATCTGACGGATACCTGCGGGCTCGTTCATCGACTTCGCGCGCTGGTGCCGCTTCATGATGTTCACACCTTCGACGATGACGCGATTGCGCTTCGGGAGGAACTTCGAGATCTTGCCGATCTGTCCCTTCAGCACCCGCTGCTTCTTTGCGTTCCCGCCGGTGAGAACCATGACGGTGTCTCCGACCTTGAGCGAGGTGATGAACTTCGTGGTCTTCGAGTTCTTATCCTTGCCCCAAAACTTCTTTTCCGGACGATTCATTGCCATGACTACAACACCTCAGGTGCCAATGAGATGATCTTCATGAACTCCGCCGTTGCGCGTAGCTCGCGGGGAACGGGTCCGAAGATCCGGTTTCCGACAGGCTCTTTCGCCGCGTTGATCAACACCGCTGCGTTATCGTCAAAGCGGATGTACGAACCGTCGGCCCGAGCGATCGGGAACGCCGTCCGGACAACAACCGCTTTCACGATCTCGCCCTTCTTCACCTTGCCGCCCGGAATTGCTTCCTGCACGGCAGCGACGATGATGTCTCCCACCTTCGCATAGCGGTGGTTCGAGCCGCCGAGTACACGGATGCACAGAATTCTCCGTGCACCGGAGTTGTCGGCTACCTCGAGTATTCCTTCCTGAGGAATCATCTCTGCTCCCTATTTCGCCTTCTCAATAATCTTCGTCACCCGGAACCGCTTCAGCTTACTCAGCGGGCGGCTCTCGGTGATCTCGACGCGGTCTCCGATCTGACACTCGTTCTTCTCGTCGTGCGCGTAATACTTTTTCGTGCGTTGCACATACTTGCCGTAGGACGGATGCCGCATCTGCGTGACGACTTCGACCACAACGGTCTTGTCCATCTTGTTGCTCGAGACGTTGCCTTCCTTGCTCCGGGAAAGTCCGCGGGCCGCTACGGCCGGCGCCGGCTTTGTCTCTGCTGCAGCTTTTGCTGTTTGTGC
>CAYOAK010000038.1:0-2032 GCA_964401925.1 uncultured Bdellovibrionales bacterium
CGGCGCTCGGCCGGGCTCTATGTGATCAACCGAGTTGGTCGCGGTGCGCCACCCTGACGACTCAGTCGGACCTGTTCCCGTTGAACACCGACTACCACCGCGTCGCCGACGACGGTTTGCAATGGTGGTGGGAGAACTGTCTTTTCCATCCCTCTGCCGCTGACGAGAGACGGCAGCTCAACGAGGTTTACATATCGGCCAGCTACAAGTGATTTTCTCGCGCTCCGACAGAAGAGCTTCGGGGAGATCGCGTATCCGGCTGCCTGATCGGGATGGATCTCCCCACCTTTAGCTTGCGAGCGCTAGGCTCGCGCCGCTCGAAAGACGAATTCATTGCATCCCGTAGGAACTGTCGCAGGAACAATCTTTTCCTCACTCATACCGAGTGCTGACAGCCGGCTCCGAACTTCCGCAACTGTCGCGTATTCGTATGGGTACCCGCCTACCCAATCGACCACGTCCCAATAAAACGCCATTCCACGCTCCTTCCGGAACGGGTTCTTTCCTGTGACGCAAAATTTCGCCGCAGCAATCACAGGACACATCAGCCCGATCAACAGCTTCTGACCCGAAGCCGGAAGGCGGTTGTAGGTCCGCTTAATGAAGAGCCAGGCCGGCGAGCTCCAGTGAGTATTGTAGAGCGAGCAGATAAACAGACCTCCCGGCTTCACGAGCGCTGCGCTCGATTCGATCGCGCGCCACATCGATCCCGTATGGTGCAAGACTCCCCAGGCATGAACGATGTCAAACTGAGCGATTCCAAAAAGCGAACTTATGTCCGCGTCTAAAATCGAAGCGATTCGAACTTCGGGATTCCACTGCGGATCGATCTTCGGTGCTGTTATCCTCAACGCCTCAAGCGCTTCAGCGTCAATATCAACGCCGTAGGTGATTGCTCCCGCCTCCGCTGCCAACGCCAGCGAGAGTCCCTGCCCGAAACCGATATCGAGAAATGTCCGTCCCTTTAGTTCCGCTGCCGGCACCAAACGCAGAAAGTCGGACCGTGCCTGTTCAATACGTTCCGCGGTGAGTCCGTACCTCGCAAACGATCTCCAGTTGGCGCCAAAGGCAAAACGCGGCTCCGGGACCTCTTGAGTATTCATGTTCGCGGTCCGCCGCGCCGCACCGCATTCACAATATACGAGGGACGCCGCTTCACCTCCTCAAAGATGCGGCCGACATATTCGCCGATTACGCCGATCGTGAGGAGCTGCACGCCTGCGAAAAACAGAATCATCACCACGGTCGTTGCAAAT
The DNA here is from genome assembly GCA_964401925.1 of uncultured Bdellovibrionales bacterium. Classification (GTDB taxonomy): domain Bacteria; phylum Bdellovibrionota_C; class UBA2361; order SZUA-149; family JADYYL01; genus CAYOAK01. The sequence continues at coordinate 1,257 of CAYOAK010000038.1, forward strand.
CCGGGCGGATGCAACCCTTCAACGAGTTTCTTTACTGCGTAGAAGATGGCGAGAAGGATTGAGAATACGGAGATTACAGCCCCAATCAAACTGATGGCTCGCAACGGAACGAAGCTAAATGAGACGAGTCCATCGAGCGCGAGATTAAAAAGCTTACCGTAGGTATACTTTGCGTCACCCGAATTTCGAGCCTGCCGCTCGACGCGAATTCCGATCTGCCGGAGACCTACCCAGCTGCGAAGCCCCCGCAAAAATCGAGCACGCTCTTCCAGTGAAGAGAGCACCGAGACGACCCGGCGGTCCATCAAACAAAAGTCGCCGGCATCGAGCGGAAGTTCAATCCGGGCCATCACGCGAAGCAGCCGATAGAATGCGAGATAGGCGAGACGCTTGACCCACCCCTCCTTTCGTTTCTCGCGTATTGCGTAGACGACATCAAAACCTTCGCGCCATTTCTCGATAAACATCGGCAGTGCGGAAGGCGGATCCTGAAGATCACAATCCATGACAACTACGGCGTTCCCGGTGGCGTGCTCCAGACCGGCGAAAAACGCCGCTTGCTGACCAAAATTTCGAGAGAGCTCGACGACGGCTATATTTGGTGAGGATCTCACGGCCTCTGCCAACAGTTCCTTAGTGCGCCGGTCACTTCCATCATCCACAAAGACGATCTCAAACGGGAGCTTGAGCGGCGAGAGAGCCGCCTCCAGCTCCTTCACCAACGCGGGCACATTGTCCTCCTCGTTGTAGACTGCGACAACTATTGACAGTTCAAC
>CAYOAK010000038.1:2042-21258 GCA_964401925.1 uncultured Bdellovibrionales bacterium
CACAGTTTGTCTTTTCCCGCGTACGTCTCAGGATTCGTGCGTGAGAGTAAGTCAGGTTGAGGAGAGGAAGAAAGGGGCAATGACCACCGAAACCGGTGCGGAGGGTGCCGGACCAGAGAGTGTGGGCCGAGGGACAAGCCGGTGGGTCCTGCCTGCCGTGAGCTTGCTGCACACCGTCACAGCGGGTCTCCTCTGTGCCGCCGTCCTGAACGTGAAGTTCTTTTGGGACGAAGGTTGGACGCTGTGCGCCTCCCGGGAGCTTGCACGATCGGGAATCTACGCGTGCCGCCTGCAGGGTGAGTTAATCGGACCATACCTCGCGGCCGGATATCCGATGGGATTGCTGACAGCAATATTCTCCCGTCTCTTCGGCGACGGCTTCTACGAAGTCAGGACAGGGTTCGCCCTTCTGACATTGCTCTTTGTCGTGTCCTATTTCAGCTTTAGTAAACGCCTTTGCGGTGTAGCAGGAGGCCTTACTGCTGCTCTCTTTCTCATTTTTCTCAGCCCTGATCACGCGGCGAATCCGCTGATGCTCGGTGCTCAGATCATGAGCGAAGTTCCATTCCTGCTCGCCACGCTCTTGGGCTATCGATATTTGCTCGATGCGCTCGCGGGCCGGCGGATGGCGCTGCCGATTGCAGCGCTCATGTTTAGTCTCGCCTTCCTGCTCAAGAGTCACGCTCTGCTTTTCATTCCTCTTGCATTGCTTGGGTCCGCATTTTTGGAGTGGCGAAACGGAGAGCGGAAGCGGGCAAAACTCTTCGCGTTGACCTTTCTATTGATGGCAGTGCTCTGTGAGATTCTGGCGCGGCTATCGAGTTGGGCAATGAAGATCACGCCGCACCCTTTCGCTGAAGCGCCGGGGCTGACACTTTCCGCGGCGATGGTCTTTAATGCGCAAGCGCGCTTGAACGCACTTCAGCTTCTTTTTGGCGGATATCTGCCGGCTCTCGCAGGACTGCTCCTCTTTCCATTACGCCGTAAACATTCGACGCCGGAGGACTCCATCTTTCGTTCGCTCTGGATTCTGGGCGGAGCATGGATGGGGTGGTTTGCGCTCGCAGCGCCTTTCTTTCCACGTAATATCTTCGTGCCCTCTACAGTTGGCGCCCTCTGCCTCGCCGATTTTCTGGTTCGAACCTCTCCATCAACGGTGCGCAGCCTGTCTCATCGACTGCTGGGCGATCGGCGGGAGAGCGGGTGGTGGGCGCGGCTACCGGTGCTGATCGCATGCGCTTTTGTCCTTCCGGTGAGCGGCATTCAGCTGATTCGATATCTCAACGCGACATCGAATGCCGATTACTTTGAGACCGCCGCTTTCTTGCAGCGAGTGGTATCGACGAACGAGATCGTGGAAACGTATGACAGTCCTCTCATCGCGACCCTGCCCTTTCGCTTTCACTATCCTCCGGCGAAGTATCATTCCGAGAAGCTCCGGGCTTACTCCACTTCCGCCGCCACGATGCCGGAGTACGATCCACTTGCAAGCACTCCCGCGCCCACGTGGCTTGTCGATGGACCGTGGAGCCACGGCATTTGGGGTGTATATGACGAGACAATTCGTCGTGGACAATGGACGGCTGCTGCCAAGTTCGGAGAGTTTCGAATCTATCGCAATCCGGCCGCCGCTTCGGAAAGTAGTCCGAGATAGCCCTGCGCAGTGGAACTCCAGTTAAATTGGAGAGCGTGTTCCCGAGCAGCAGCTGAGAATGCAGCGCGAAGCGCGGGGTCTGAGCACAGTTTTTCGAGTGCGTCGGAGAGCTGCGTGCGTGCTCCGACCGGCACAACGAATCCATTCTTTCCGGGAAGAATAAGCTGATCCATCCCGCCAACATCGGTGACAACCGCCGGCAGTCCGCTGGCCAGGGCTTCAAGCGTCGCAATACTCATGCTCTCGTTGTACGAATTGAGAGCAAAGAGATCCGCACTTCGATAAAGGGCCGGGAGCCGCTCCCGGGGAACGTAGCCGAGCAGGTCGACAGAATCATCGAGGCCAAGCGCACGGACTGTGCGACGGAGACTCTCCTCTGAATCTCCCGTGCCTGCAAAAATCAGTCGAGCTTTTGTTCCTCGATCCACTAGGCGGCGGAAGGCGTGAGCTAATTCAATCTGCCCCTTGATCGGAACAATCCGCGCAACGCATAGGATTTTTACAGGATCGTTTTCAGGTCGAGCTTCCGGAGAGAACTCCTTGCTATCGACCCCGTTCGGAATAATTCGAACATCGCTGCTTGGCACATATTTTCGCAGAACCTCTTTGTCGCGCGCACACTTTCCGAGCACCGCTTTCGCGCCACGCCAGATCACCTGCAGCAGTGGAGTCAACAAAGGATAGATCCATTTGTAGCGCGCTTCATGTCCTGGAAGATCGGGGCCGCTCGTGCGCACGATGTAGGGCAGCCGAAATTTTTTCCACAGGCGCCATGCGGTGTAACCGGCGGGAAGCGTGCACCAAGCGAATGTCACATCAAAAGGTCGCTCGCGGTGAAGAGCACCCGCCCGGAGGCCGGCATGCCGGCTAAATTGAATCAGCTCCCAGCCGCTTGCGTGATGAAGGCAACTCACCTTCACGGGCAACCGGTGCACTTTGATATTTGGAGCGAAGTCGTCGATCTGATCTCGATCCGATCCGCTCGCCGTCAGAAGCTCGATTTCAATTCCTGGCTTAGAGCTGAGCTCAGTAAGAAGGGCCTTCGTCGCCGATGCAGTCCCCCCGCCGAGCGGAGGAAACTCGTTGTTGAGCATCAGGATACGCATCGGGCGTATCTGCGGAGACTAGGGTTTCGCGGGCGCTTTTGTGCCGAGCACGTGATAGGCGCACCGCCCTTTTTCAAACTCATTGAGATAGACCACCGTTTCGAAGCCGGCATCTTTCATCCAACCGCGGATTACCGGGAGCGGAATGACCCAGTTATAATACGGCGCGAGCATATCGAGGAATCCGATGATCCGTCCACGATTCGGCCGGCCGAGGAGCCGCATCAGAGTCCAGTAGAGATTCACGGAGAGGGGAAAACGTGAGTCCAGTTCGCGCCGGTAAAGCTTCTCGACAAACGGCAGCCGCTCCTCCGAAGTAAGCTCTCGATGAAAAGTCTTTCGCAGCGTATTCACCCCGCCGCGGCCATGCAAACCCTCGGGTGCGTACACCATCAGATACAGTGAACCACCCGGTGCAATCGTCGAAGCGGCGCTCATGAATGCTTTGCGCGGGTCGTGTGTGCACATCGCCACACCCCAGAAGCATCCAAATTCAAATTTTCCCACCAGATCCGGCTGCTCGGCTGGGATCTCGACGATGTTCACCCGGCGGACGTTCTTATTGAAGGTCGAAACTGAATCGAGCGCGCTCTGTGAGATATCGATCGACAGGACCGACTTTGCACCGAGCCGCAGCATCGTCTTCGTCCATCGCCCTAATCCGCAGGCGATATCAATGCAGCTCTTATCCTTGATCAATGCTGGATCCAGCGGCCGGTCGAGCGTCCGCTGGGCCATAGTCGAATCGCGGAAGCCTCCCCCCTTCGGATGCTTGCCCGTCCATTCGTAAATCCGGTCATCGATATATTCGTCGTCGATGCTACTCCCCGGTGACTTGTAATATTCACCGAACCGCTCATGCGCGAGCTTCCATTGCAGCTCGAACTGATCATGGTAGCCCGTTGGCGGCGGTTGATAGAGGCCGGAGTACGAATCATCCCAAACGACCCTCCCATGATCGAAGTGAGGGTTGACGGGCGTGGACCCTTGGCCGATATCGCTGGATTGGGAGCTCATGTCGTACATATAACCGGCGTAAACTAGCGCGATCGGGAGCACAGGGGAAACAACAAGATTCGGTCAGCTATGCCCACCGGGAAAAAACCTTCCGGCCCCCCGCGGGCGGGCGTGCTGCGCCGAACCGGCTCCCGGCTGCTGTCGTTGGCCGGGGGTGCCGCGACCTTTCTGCTGATCGGCCAGCTGATCTTCTGGGCGGCGTTGAAGGTGCAGCTCCGGAACGAGGAGGATTCGGTCCAGAAGATCTTCTCATTCCTCTTCCACGGCGGAGAACTGAGCTTCGCCGGCTCAGCGGTGAACTACAAAGAGCACCATTATCTGAACTACGCGCTTAACCCCGACGCGCCGTACCTTGGAACGAAACAGTATAGTGCTGATTTTAAGATCCGGCGCACCGAGCCAATCCGTCCCAGATCCGCTGTTCGTTGGCGCGGCCTTGCGCTCGGCGGGAGCACAACATTTGGCGAGAAGCTCGCGAAGGAATCCGACACCTGGCCATTTCGTCTCGAGGAGCAGATTCGCCGAAAGTTTGGCGCGGAGTACGAATTCATCAATGGTGGTGTAGGCGGCTACACCATCGAAGAGAACCTGATTCACTATCTGACCCTACTCACCCACTTGGACCCGGATGTGGTCGTGCTCTACGTCGGAATAAATGACGTTCATCCCAGATTCTTTGGCGAGATAGCCCCGGATTACTCCAACTACCGGATCCCCTGGCGGAGCTACGGACAGATCATCGAGCCGCCGAACCCGCTGCTCAAGCATTTCGCCCCGTATCAGTACTATTTCCTCCGCCTGCATATCTTCCCGGCAGCGACTCGCGGGATCGGCGAAGTTGCCGCCAAGCGCTATCCTGAAGCATCCGAGTGGAATGCTGGTTTGCAGCGTAATCCTCCGGCGATCTACGAGCAGAATCTAAAAAATCTGGTGGCTTTGATCCGGGGACAGGGCCGAAAAGTGCTCGTCGTGCCTCAAATCTACCGGGCAACCAAGGATGAAGAGCGAATCTTCGAGAGCGCAGTTCGCGAGCACAACGAGATAAACCGGAGCGTCGCCACCGCAGGCTCGATTCCATTTGCCGCTAACGCTCTTACTTTTAAGCTCTCCGATGGAGAGCTAACTGATAGTTGCCACTTCACATCGAAGGGCGCTCAGGAATTCTCAACTCTCGTTCTGGACTCGCTGATCGAGAATCAGCTCATTCAGTAAGCTTCTCGCGGGAATAATACCAAACCGCAATCAATGAGAAGAGGAGCATCGCAAGCGAACCGCCAATCGCGCCGGCCGGTATTGCGGCAATGCCGATTTGTCTCAGCCCCCCGATGCCGATCAGCGCCCGAATCAAGAAGCTTCCGAAGAATATCAGGGACACAGCACGGTTGAGATCCCGTGACATGAGAAGGCGTGTGGTGATCACGGTCAGCAGTGAACACGGAACGCTTAGCCAATACATCGTTTGAAGGGCACCAACCTGATTCGTCATCGCCAGCATCGATTCCGAAGTGCCATACATTGCCCTCGCGATCATCGGACCGTACCACGGCGCGAGAAGCGCTACGGGAAGTCCGGCGAGCGAAACACGCAGCAAGGATTTCCGGTAAACATTCTCCAGATTCCCGATCCCCTCCTCCTCTGCCCGGACAAAACCCGGAAGCAGCGCTCGTCCGATAACAAGGTAGCCGAAGCTCGCCACAAGCAGCGGAAACCGGCTAAATTGAATAATCGAGACGCTCTCGGAGTTTAGCCCGTTCGCGAGAACAGGATCGACGAGCTCGGACGCGGCGGTCAGGAATGTGCCGGGCATCAGCGCCGCAGCACTTCGCTCAATCGATTCTCCCTCCCGCGAGCGTTGGTTCGTTCGCGGCAGCGCACGAAAGGAAAAGAATGCTTCGACCGCAGCTCCCGCCGCTGCGCTCATCGCTAAACCATCCGGGCCCGTGAAATTGAGCAACAAGCACCAGACCAAGATGAAAGCCGGGGTGATCGCCGGCAGACTCGAGCCCTGGAGCATCCGCCCGCTACCGATCAATATCGCCTGACAGATCACCGTGACGGCCGAGCAGATCTGCAAAAGAATCAGCGAGAGAATGACTGTGGGAAACGCAAGAAGCTCACTCGAAGTCGGGAGCCCAGCGAATAAGGCCGCTGCCGAAAGCGGAGCCGCCAGAAAAAGTAACCGGACCAGGGCCCGTAGACCGTCTTGCGCGGCATCTCCTCCTCGCGTTGATGCGGCGGACGCGTAGCGGATCAAGACCTGGTGCAGCGCGCCGAAGATCGAGGCATTGATAAAGCTCACAATCGCAATGCCCAGATAAATCTGACCGATTACGGGATCGGTACGAAACTGTCGCGCGATGGCGACATCCTTTCCAAGAAAGAGCACACCCACAAGCGTCGCGCCGCACGCGCTCCAGAATAGATCCGCTCGAAATGTTGGTTTTCTCTGCACTTGCAAGCTCGGAGCGTATTGAGATTGTTCGCTCAAGATTCGTTCTGAGTTTCCGATCCGCGAGGAAGTGGTAGCATTAACCACCGCTGAAGGTAAGGCCTGAACGGCGAGCGTTGGAGAGTGCTCTTAAGAGCGTATGTGCGGGATTGCAGGATTTGTTTCGGCGCATTTCGATCACACCGATGATCTTCGAATCGAGGCGATCACGCGCTCCCTCCGCCATCGCGGGCCGGATGAAGAAGGAATCTGGAAAGACGTAAACTTAGGAATCGCCCTTGGGCATCGCCGGCTGGCCATCCTTGATCTAACCGAAAGCGGCAGACAACCGATGCTCTCCGCTTCTGGCGCTCTCGTTACGGTCTACAATGGTGAGCTGTATAATTATCTCGAGCTTCGATCCGAGCTGCAGGAGGCCGGACAGATTTTTCGCGGTACTGGCGACACCGAGGTGATTCTCGCGGCGGTAGAGCATTGGGGGATCGATCGCGCTTGCGAACGTTTCAACGGAATGTTCGCAGCAGCAATATTTGATCGCCGACGCATGGAGCTGCATCTTTTCCGGGATCGGATGGGGATCAAGCCGCTCTATTTCGGAACCGCAGACAGCACATTTTTTTTCGCCTCAGAGTTGCGGGCACTGCGCGCGGCATCACGCTCTTCATTCGAAGTGGACGAGACGGCGCGGGAGCTCTTTCTTCAGTTTGGGTATATTCCGGGAGCGCGGTCCATCTACAAAGGAATCCGAAAGCTCTTGCCGGGATCGATCCTCACGATCTCCATCGCCCAGCGGGATCGTCTGGCAGATATTAACAGCATCGCCGCCGGGACGCCCTCTTACCGTCGCTATTGGTCGTTAGCGAAAGTCGCGGAAAGAAGTCCTAGTGCTGCTTCACCCGCTGACCTGCAGCTGGAATTCGATCGACTCTTCCTTGCTGCGGCCAAGCGTCACACGATTTCGGATGTCCCCGTTGGTGCGATGCTCTCCGGCGGGATCGATTCGTCGTCCGTCGTTTCCGCACTCAGCCGGTTCTCAACGGTAAGAACCTTTTCGATTGGGTGGCGTGACGCATACTACGACGAGGCACCGGCCGCACAGGAGATCGCTCGCCTGCTCAAAACCGAGCATACGGAACTGATTGTTGACGAGGGCGATGTTCTCGAAGTCGTGCCGCAGCTCGCGGAATTCTACGACGAGCCTTTCGCTGACTCATCGCAGATTCCGACATACCTTGTGAGCCGGCTCGCCCGGCAGAAGGTAACGGTCTGTCTCTCCGGAGACGGCGGCGATGAGCTTTTCGGCGGCTATCAGCGATATGTTTGGGGCCGGCGCATCGATGCGGCCCATTCGATCTTGCCGGGGCCGATGGCATTGCTCGGCTCGGCGCTCTTCGATCTGAGTGCAAAAGCCGCGGGGATCGGAAACGCATTTCCCGCGATTGTTCCAAACGGCATCAATCCCGAGCATCTCTCCACCGCCCTCTCAAAGATGTCGCGGCTGCTTGCCGAACCCTCCCGAGGAGAGCGCTATCGTCGCCTCGTCACGACGGCTTCGACTAATCAGCACCGGCCGGAGGATCTACAGGAGATCTTCTCGACCTTCTCAGCGAAGGGAAATCCAGCGGATCCGGTGCTGCGGATGATGCTTTGGGATTCGTTGTATTACCTTCCCGACGATATATTAACGAAAGTTGATCGGGCGAGCATGGCGGTGTCTCTCGAAGTTCGGGTGCCGCTCCTCGACGCAGAGATCGTGGATTTTGTCTGGTCTCTGCCGGCGAACGTCCGCCTCGGCGCGCTTGGTTCGAAAGAGCCGCTCAGACGCTTTCTCGCGAAATCACTTCCGCCTCAGCTTTTCGATCGCCCGAAGCAGGGGTTTGGAATCCCGATCCACAGCTATCTTCGCGGACCGCTACGCGATTGGGCAGACACGCTCATTCGACATTGCGACGGCGGCCATCGTGACTCGCTTATCACCGCTTGGGATACATTTCTTGTAGATGGGCGCCGTTGGACCCCCTACATCTGGCATGGAATCGTCTATGAGGCCTGGCTTGAGCGTTGGATGCGCAAGCCGCAGCTCAGCTCCTCGCCTCAGGAATCCGCTCACCCATGATGGAACTATAGACGGCGTCCAATCGGGCTTGAAATCGCTCGGAGCTGAACTCGGCCACCGACCGCTCACCCTCGGCCGCGAGACGCTCTCTGAGATTCCGGTCGCGGACTCGCTCTAATAGCACCGCAAGCTCCGCAGAATCTCCGTTTTGAAATAATAATCCGTTCATACCATCGGTGATGAGCTCTGGGATTCCGTCGGCATTGCTCGCTACGACCGGAACACCGAGGGCCTGCGCTTCAAGGATCACTCGCGGAAACGGCTCAAAGCGCGATGGGACCGCGATGATATCAAACGCTCCGAGCACTTTTCTCGCGTCAGACGTGAATCCGGCAAACACAACACGCTCTGCGATCTGCTTTTCCGCACAGGCAGATTCCAGGGAAGCGCGCAGTGCACCGTCGCCGAGAAACACCGCCCGCCAACTGCCGGAGAGGCGAGAGAGAGCGTCGATCAATATTTCACAACCTTTCTGTGGAGCGAGCCGCCCGGCAAATCCGATGAGAAGATCATCCGGGGCGGCACCAAATCGCGTGCGAGCAGCGGCGCGGTCATCCGGAGCAGGACGGTACGCTCGCATCTCATCCAGATCGATACCGCTATGAATCGCAATCGTCTTATCTGCGACCGAAGGATGACGGGAGAGAAGCTTTGCTCGGGTTGCCTCAGAGACAGTGACAAAGTGATCGACTGAGAAAAGCATCATGCTCAGCACAATGTTTTGCGGTGGGGTAATCTCAAAGATGTTTCCGCGCTCATGAAACACGAGCCCGATCTTTCGCCGGATAGTGGAGCGAACGAGCCATCCGAAGACCTGCGATCGAAAGAGATGACAATGGAGGATATCGATCTTATTCGCCTCGATAAAACGTCTCAGCGAGAGGAGCGGCAGGGGTGAGTAGCGCGACTCCGAAGGTTCTTTGAAAAGCCGCGGGTAATCGAGAACGATCTCTTGGCGATCAGTGCGGAGCACATAGAGGAAGACGTTTTCGTTTTCCGTCTCGAGCCGAAGGATATCTTTGACGCTGCCCTGAGCGCCGCCCAGTCCGAGACTGTCGATAATATGGAGAACTCTGAGCCGTGCGCCCATGTTAGCTGTCTACAGCACGAACCGGCTGTTGCCGCTGAAACCGGTTGTAACGCAGAGTAGTCGCGAGAACGCCCAAACCATAGACAACCGACCGCCGGAAGTTGATGCTCGACGCCTCGGGGAAATACCTTGTCGGACAGCTGATCTCACCGATGCGAAAACCAGCGGACGCAGCGAGACCGAGCATCTGGTTATCGAAGACAAAATCGTTCGAGCAACCCTCAAGCGGAAGCTTTTCGATCACCTCGCGGGTGAAGGCGCGATACCCCGTGTGAAACTCACTGAGCTTCGTTCCCATGATCAGATTCTGAACGAAGGTGAGAAAGCGGTTCGCGATATACTTATAAACCGGCATACCACCGGCGAGCGCGCCGCCGCCCAGAATGCGCGAGCCGAGTACGATATCGTAATGTCCGCTCACCAGCATCGCGGCCATCGCTGTCAGCAGCCGCGGGCTGTACTGGTAATCCGGATGGAGCATGACGACAATGTCAGCACCGGCCTGGAGCGCCAGCCGGTAACAGGTTTTCTGGTTCCCGCCGTAGCCGAGATTCTGGGGATGGACCTCCACTTGCAGCGAAAGCTTTTTCGCGATCATCACCGTTCTATCGCGGCTGCCATCGTCCACGAGAATCACATGATCGACGATCTCATGGGGGATCTCTGAGTAGGTCTTTTCGAGGGTCTCCGCGGCGTTATAGGCGGGAAGCACAACGACAATTTTTCTTCCCTCTAACATGCGGCACTCGGCGATATCTGCCCGTTCATCTCTTCCCGGCCCTTTGCGCGAATGAACAAGGTCAGAACTCCGATGAGCATCACGGCGCGGGCAACAAAAATTACGCTCCGCTCAATATCTCCTACGTAAATTCTGCGAAAGAGGAGTGCGAAAAAAATTATCGTGAGGATCGCGAGGGATCTGTCGAGACAGCTGAATGCCTTCTGGCCCTGTTTCTGACGCTGCCCTTGCCAAAGGCGGACGATGAAGGGAGTGGCGAGTATGTCCTCGTACCATCCGACATACGGGGCAAAGAGCAGCAGACCAAATGCTGAGAGCATCGGGGCAAGGTCAATCGCCTTCTGTCGCGGAAGCGTCAGCGCAATGATTACTGCCGCGACCTGGCAAGCCCCGAAGCAGATCATCGTCACCGAATATGCGTTTCCCCAGCCGAGAACCGGCTTCAAGAACATCGCCAGATTGGCCATCAAAGTCGGATCGTACGACCGGTTATATGGCGCGGGGATCGGATCGAGCCGGAACATCGCGAGCGTCTGAAAATATGATCGGATAAGCTCGCCGCCCGATAAATATTGAATGAAGAGCGTCAGCGTACCGAGCAATACCCCGATCCCGGCGATCGTTCGCCAGCGCCTGGCCGCGACAAGCAAACAGAAAAACGGCGCGAGGTAAGTCGGTTTGACAGAGATGACGACTGCGCTGAGGGCAACGAGCAACGGCGGAAGCGCTGGAATAAAAAAGAGGATTCCGAACAGTGACGCGGCGAGCACACAGGGCTGCCCCAAGACGAGAGACTCAAGAGTTACGGGCGTAAGCAGCGCGGCGCATGCAATCAGCGCCGGGATACCGCCAAAGGAGACGAAGCCCAGTCCGACAAACGCCGCGGCCGAAATAAGCACGAACAGCGTGTGTGCGAGCTCCACATGTTCGGGAAAGAGTGGCAGAAATGGAGCAAGCACGATCACCGCGAGCGGCCCCCAGAGGATCGGCATGGGCCGGTCGACTGTCCGCTCGAAAAGACGGGAATACACCTCGATCTGATAGTCGAGCGAGTACAGATTTCCCGGCTGAACCCGCCAAAAGTAATCGGTGAGGGCGGTGTAATAGGCGAAATCCTGAATCTTCCCTTCCGGCAAATCGATCAGCGGCGGATGGCGCTGGACGGCCGCTCCGCAAACAAAAAGAATCAATGCGCCGAGAAGGAGCTGCGTCGAGCGGCGCTGCAGAAGGGACTTTCGCAAAATTCTTAGCCGATGAGTGCCGCAGCGATGATAATTGATAGGCCCAGGATCATCGCTCCAACGACAATCGCTAAGGCGACATTCTTCTTCACCGTTAGTTCCTCGCCCAACACACCCGGTGTGAACTTATCGATGATCCGGAAGCCGCTGAGCATGATCGCCAGTCCAAAGAAGGAAAAGAGCAATGTGAGCAGAAGCCCGTTCAGGAGCGGGGCTCCTTCCAAAAAAGTGATCGTTGCGATCGGATTGAGCATGAGCATCTTTCTCCTACGTTAGCCTTCAATGATGTGCGGAACAAACTGACTGAGATTGTCGGTGATTCGTGTTGTCGATTCGCGAATCCCCATGCCTGCCGGACCCTGGTCGGTGATGTACCACGAGCCGATCACCGGATAACGGCCGGAATGCTGAGGAATGTCGAACAAAGCTTGGTACACTTCGCCGCCGGATTCATAAGGGCCATCGGTTCGTTGCGAAAAATCCGGTGAGACGATCCGGATGTTCGATCCTTCGCGGGAATGAATCGGCTTTACGACGTATGCTTCCAGGGAGCGTGGTCCCTCGAGATGAGCCGGAAGGAGATACGGAGAGTCCGGATAAAGCTCCCAGAGGAGTGCTAGAAACGCCTTATTAGAGAGGATCAACTTCCAGAGCGGCTCGACCCACTGCGTTTGAAAGAAGCGCTCGCTCTCCCCTGTGGGAATCTCCTGCAGCAGCCATTCCCAGGGATAGAGCTTGAAGATCGATCGAATCGGCTGATCTTTCAGATCTCGCACTGTTCCGTCAGAGTTCCATCCGAGATCGGAAAGCAGGATCTGCTCGCTGGAGACCCCGCCTTTCGCCGCTGTCTGGCGCAGATAAGAGATCGTGACCCAGTCTTCCCAGTTGTCGAGATGGGTGAAAAAAACCGGAGAGCCGGCGAGATAGGGAGCGAGATCGATCCATTTTGCGATCAACTTCTCGTGCAGTGAGTTGAACTGATCCGCTTTCGGAAACCGCTCCTCTTTCCAAAACCATTGAATGACTGCAGCTTCAAGCAACGCAGTTGGGGTATCCGCATTGAACTCCAGAAGCTTCGGCGGATTTACTCCGTCATAGGCGAGGTCAAATCGCCCGTAAATGGAGGGCGGCTCCTCCTCCCATGATTTATAAACAAACGGATGCGCTTCAGCAGGAATCCCGAGAGAGCCTAACCTCCCGGTGGAGATCGCGTACTCTGCAGCTTTCAAACTCAGCTGCCAGAGTTGCTCTGTGGCCTCTTCAATCTGCAGCACCTGCGCCATGGTGAACTCGTAATATGCAGACTCGTTCCAGTAGGGACGCCCGAGAGGCGAGTGATAGAGCAGTCCCTGCTCCTCAACGATCTTCTCCCAACCTAAGCGTGGAGCTAGCTCACGTCGTCTCATGAGCCTCCGGAAAAGATACTACCGATCCGCCCGAATCCACCGCGCACCGTTGAGGAAGACGACGGCGGTAGATAGCTTCCGCCGGATGGCGGAAAGCCACTTCGATACGTTCCACCGTAATGCCGGTGATATCGGCCGGTCGTCCGGCAGTAACTGTCCTCGACAACAATTCCTTTCTCATCGACGCAGCCCTGACTTGTCCGAGAGTAGCTGCTCCCACTGAACGCTGCAGCGGCAATCAAGGGAACGGCAAAGAGGCCGCCCACAACAGCGATCGCTTTCATTGGTGAGGCGCCCTGAGGCGGCAGATCGGGCAGTATCGGCGCTACCTCGATCGGCGAGTCCCACCCTTGCGGGCGTGACGATTCAGGGACCGGCGAGCCGGATCTCTGCCGTCCGAACCGGTTCCGGCTGGTCCTGTTATCGACAAAAGGCATCCGAGGCCGAGGATGCCAAGCACTGGAAAATAGGGACAGGGGGAATGGTTCGATTGCAACGCTGAGAGGGCAAGACTGGGACCGCGGGCGGCTCGCCCGCTTACTGGTTCACGCATTCGAACGAAGATAGACTTGAGAATTCAGCTCCGCACACCTGGAAGCGGGCGAGCCGCCCGCGGTCCCAGTGTCAGTACAAACTATTCCCTATCTGTCCGGTATGGACCGAACATTGTTGGAGCGGGCGATGGGATTCGAACCCACGACCTCTTCCTTGGCAAGGAAGCATTCTAGCCACTGAACTACGCCCGCTCAGTTTTCGCCTTACCGGCATGGGAGGGGGGGATATAACATCGGGCGGCCACTCCCAGTCAAACGGGTCTTGTTGGCAGGCCACAGCGCGCTAAATAGATAGGCGGATTCCCTCATTGATGACGAAGCTCAAACGGAAAAATCTCCTTGTAATCCTGCTGATCGGGTTCGGAGTCCTGCTCAATCTCCGGATCTCCTGGATTTTTAGCCCCACGGGCGGTGATTTTATCCAAGACTATGAGTCCGCTAAATCCTTCCTGCTCGGGGGGTCATTGTATGCGGCATATCCGCATCCGCACCCTCCTCTCCTCGTCTTACTCCACCTGCCCTTCGTGCTTCTTCCCATCGAACAGAGCTTTTTACTCTTCGCTCTCGTATCGCTTCTCGCTGCCTGGTTTTTCTGCCGGTGGACCGGCGAAGCGCTCAATTTCGGACGAGAACGGATCCTGCTTCTGTTTGCGATCGTGTTGTTCTGGCCTGAGTTTCACGGCGTTCCAGGCTTGGGGGCGGTCAGCGCGATCGTCAGCATGTTCGTTGCACTCTTCGGATGTTCACTGCTTCGTGAAAAGGATCGGACAGCGGGTGCTGCGCTTGCGGTGGCAGCGATGCTCAAGGTCTACCCGGGGTTTTTACTCCTCGTTCCCATCGGCCTCAGGCGCTGGAAGGTGGTGGAGGGTTTCGTTCTTGCCGCCGTCCTCGTGCATCTGATCATGCTTCCCTTCATCGGTTTTGGCGCGATCCGCGAGTGGTTTCTCATCGGAGCGCCGTTCGCTGCACAGTTTCTCGATAATCCGGTCAATGTGTCGCTTCCGGCTTACTTTGAGGGGCTCTTTGGACCGATCGGCGGATATCGGGATCCGATCCTCGAGCTCCCTGCGTTCAATCTTCTCTCAAGGTATCTGATCCCCCTCTCCGGCCTTGTGGTGATCTACCTCACCGCCTGCCGTTACCGATCTCGCTCTCATCTTCATGCGGGTATTCTCGGGCTCTCTTTCTCGGCGCTCCTTTTGACCGAGGCGATAACGTGGGGACACTATCTTCTTTTGCTGGCTTGGCCGTTTGCATGGATCGGATTTGATGAGCAGCGGAGACTTCGAGCAGGGGGCGTTTATACACTCGCCCTGATTCTGCTCTGCGGATTCGAGACCGCTACCAGGTTCGTGAGCTGGCAATTCATACTTCAGTTGAGAAATAGCTCGCCACTCACTGAAGGACTTGCTCCCTGCATCGGAATGGCGATCTTGATCTGGTTAGTGAGTCGAGAGCTGAGCAGCGAAACCGGTAGCTCTGACTCTGGTAAATCTATTGCAGAGTCTTCGCCGCAGCGCTGATTCGTTCGAGCCCTTTTTGAAGCTGATCTTTGCCGAGTGCATAGCTGATACGGAACGCGCCGGGATCTCCGAATGCCTCACCGTGAACAGTTGCTACATCGTAGCGCTCGAGAAGATAGGTTGAAAAATCGAAGGCAGAGCGAATAGTGAGCTCCCCTGCTTTGGCGCCGATCAGCTCCTCGATTCTGAGGAATGCGTAAAATGCCCCAAGCGGACGAACCGGAAGCTCGATCCCCGGCATATCCTTGACCGCTTCCGCGACGAGTTCAAACCGCTCGCGGAACTCCTCGAGCATCAGCCTTGGAAATGCTCCCTCATCCGAGAACGCCGCCGCAGCCGCGTGCTGCGCAATCGAGCAGACATTTGTGATCACCTGGCTCTGATGCACGAGCATGGCGTCGATCAGCCAACGCGGACCCGCGGCGAACCCAACACGCCAGCCGGTCATTGCATATGACTTGCTGAAGGAGTTCACGATCACAATGTTGCGGCGCAGCTCGGGTGCAACCGAGAGAATCGAAACCGCTTTAAAATCGCCCAGTGTGAAGTACTCATAGACTTCATCGGACATGATGGTGATGTCCTGATGATTCGGAATCGATAGGAACGCGTCCGCTAGCTCCCGGAGCTGTTCCGGGGAATAGCCCGCACCCGTCGGGTTACAGGGACTGTTCAGAATGATGATCTTCGTCTTCTTAGTGCACGCCGCAATCAGCTGCTCCGGTGTCATCAGGTAGCCGCTCTCCGGCTCGGTCATCACAATCTTTTTCTTCGCACCCGAAAGGGCAGCGATATCCGGATAGCTCGTCCAATAGGGCGCCGGAATAACAACCTCGTCCCCCTCATTCAGGAGAACCGCGCAGATGGAGGCAATTGCCTGCTTCCCGCCCGCGGTGACGATGACCTCCGAAGGTTTGAATTCCAGATTTTGGTCCCGTTTCAGCTTCTGGCAGATTGCCTCCTTCAGCTCCGAAATTCCGTCGACCGCTGTGTATTTGGTGTAGCCTTTCTGCATGGCAACAGCAGCGGCAGCCTTCACATGATCCGGGGTGTCGAAATCCGGCTCACCGACAGTGAAGGAAACGATATCTCGTCCGAGCTTTTTTAGTTCGCGAGCACGTGTGGCGGCGACCAGGGTGGGTGCGGGCTCTACATTCGAGATAAACTTTGCGAGCGCGGGGTGCGCTGCAGCCTCTTTCTTCGTCACCATGATTCGTTCACTTCCAGCTACGTTTTGACTCTGACCCAGCACAGTAGATCCGCTTTCGGCTACGCCGCAAATCTTTGCTTCAGCGCTTCCTGAACTGCCGGCGGCACCATGCTGGAGATATCCCCTCGCACCATCGCAATCTGCCGGACAATATTTGAGCTGATAAAAGAGCTCCGCTTCGAGGTCATAAGAAACACCGTCTCGATCTCGTTCGCGAGCTCCCGGTTCACCATCGCCATCTGCGATTCAAACTCGTAGTCCGAGACAGCTCGAAGTCCGCGAACGATCGTGGTTCCGCGCTTCGCCCGGACAAAATCGACGAGAAGTCCTCCGAAGGACTCTACTGTGATCCGCGGGCCGAGGTCTGCCAAGGATTTTTGCGCAAGGTGGACCCGTTCCGGCGCGCTGAATATCGGATTTTTGGAGGGGCTCTCGGCAACGGCGAAGATGACCTCATCGAAGATCTTTAACGCCCGCTCGACGATATCCCGGTGCCCGTTCGTTATTGGATCGAAGGTTCCCGCATAGACTGCGAGACGGGCGGAACTTTTTGGAGCGTCGCTACGCTGCTCCATGACCTTAACTCCCCTTTCTTTTGCAGAGCCGGAGGCGGCTAAAAAGATGGCTCAGCCGGCCGATCAGGAATGTCTGTAAATCCGGACCCTCGAATCGCCGTGCCTCTTATCCCGGACCAGCTCGAGAGACAAGTCGGCGAGCCCGGCAGATCGCTCCGGTGATTCACTGATAAACAGGGCCTCCGGAGCCAGTATTCCGCGCTCCACGAGCTGAAGCCCGAGATCAGGATCATATGCCGCATACGGAGGGTCGGAAAAAACCAGGTCGTAGCTCCCTTGCACCTGCGCTAACGCTTTCGGCAATTCACCTTGGAGCACCGTTAGGGTGCTCTGGAGATCAAGCTTCTGGGCTGTGTCCAAAATAAACCTCGCGAGCGCCCGGTCGCTCTCCACAAACGTGCAATGAGCCGCCCCTCTCGAAAGCGCCTCGAACCCAAACGCGCCACTTCCGGCAAAGAGGTCCAGCACCCGCTTCTCTGAAATGCCCCCGAGATTGTCGAGCATCGAGAAGACGGCGAGCCGGAGCTTCTCCATCGAAGGCCGAAAATTGGGCCGCACGGGCGGCTTTAGAATTCGCCCTCTGAGCTCTCCACCCGTAATCCGCATGCTGCCGCCTGTTCCTCAATCGTAGCGCTGTTCGACAGTTCTTCTCATTTCAGCACGGTTAGTCTACTGATCGCGGCCTATGGCCGATAGTAATCTCGCGAAATTTCTTGGCGCCCGGCAGAAGCGGTTGCAGTATTGGCGCGCGAGCTTCCGGCCGGAACGCATCGACGGCGAGAGCGCCAAGGAGATCGCTCTAAAATTGGATACCTACGCACTGCTCCTTGCGAAGCTGGCGCGTGAGGCAAGCCCGGCCGAACATGATGAAACCCGTTCACGCCTCGCGAAGCTGGAGCAGGAGCTCGGCGCATTGTTTGAGCTTACCCGCAACGTAACCGCGGATCTTGCTGTGCGGAACGGCGTCGAAACCGTCGTCATGAAGCCGAAATAGCGCATCGGCTTGACAATCAGCGCTCCGGATTAGATCAACGCCAGCCCGGCCGGTGTTTTACCAGCCGGAAACACTCGGGGCGTTAGCTCAGTTGGTAGAGCAGTTCACTTTTAATGAACGGGTCAGTGGTTCAAGTCCACTACGCCTCAATTTCTTCTTTCCCTCACAGTTTATTCTCTGCTGTGGGTAGCTGGCCCAGATCCCCGGGTGCATAAGCCGACGACTTGCGCTTTACCTAACCGGGAATGACTCAAGCATCTCAACCCGGCACCACTGAAGCCGCCCTGCCGTTACTTCGGCTCTCTCTCTTTTTTTCCGGGTTTGCGAGCCTCCTCTATCAGGTGATCTGGCTTCGGCTCTGCTTTCAAGCGTTCGGTGTCATCACCCCGGTCATCTCAGTCGTCGTCTCTTCCTTCATGGCCGGCCTCGCAATCGGTGCAACTTTGGGCGCCCGCCTCCTTAAGGTTCCTGCGTTCCATACGACGCGGGGCAAGTTCTTCCTCTATGCGTCGCTCGAATTGATCGTAGCGTTAGGCGCGCTCATTGTTCCGGCAGAACTTCGTATCGGATCGGTGTCGTTGCTTTCCTCCGGAGAATCGAATTCAGCGGGGTATCTTGCGCGGTCCGCATTCGCGATTATTCTGACACTCGTTCCGTGGTGCATCGCCATGGGAGCGACACTCACTGTCGCGGTCGGTGCGGCGCGCGAAGCCTTACCGGCGCCGAGCCGATCTCGATTTCAATATCTCTACACGGCAAATCTAGCCGGGGCCGCCGCCGGTTCGATTACCAGCGGATTCGTACTGATCGAGCTTTTCGGTTTTCGATCCACGATCCTCCTCGGGTTCATCGCAAACTGCTTCGCGGCGCTGCTTGCGATTCTTACCTCCCGGCGAATTCTGCAGCGACTCGACGCAGCTGGCACTTCAGTGCCTTCACAGCCCGTGGAAAAACAGCGGCGCGAACTTGCGCTCATCTTCGTCCTCGGCTGCGCTTCATTAGGCCTCGAGGTCGTATGGACCCGGGCTTTCACACCGATCATGTTGACTTCTGTCTATGCATTCTCGGCGCTGCTCACTACCTACTTGTTAGGCAACGCTGTCGGAAGCGGGATGTATTCACGTGCTCGATCAAAAGAGCCTCTTCGTTATTTTTTCCTCCTCGGAGCGGCAAGCGCGCTCGTATTGATCACCTGCGATCCGCGAGTGAAGCCGCATTTCATTTCGCCGTTGGTGAGCATTTTTCCGGCGGCAGTCCTGTTCGGATATCTCTCCACATTGCTCATCGATCGTTACGCGAACGATCTCCCGAGCCGGTTAGGCACGGCCTACGCGGCGAATACCGTGGGCTGTATTCTGGGACCGCTTTTGGCGGGATATCTTCTGTTGCCCGCGTTGGGAGTGAAATGGTGCATCGTTCTCTTCAGCCTGCTTCTCCTGACCGCCGGGGCAGCGGCATATGCGCAAAAGATCATCGCGCAACGATCAATCCTCCTTTCCGCGGGTGCGGTCTTTCTCCTTTCACTGTTCGCGATCACTTTCG
>CAYOAK010000039.1:0-20782 GCA_964401925.1 uncultured Bdellovibrionales bacterium
GCGCTAGCCGCGACGATCACCGGCGCGTCTGCGGTCTTCCTTAAGACGAGCGTCCAAATGACAACTCCGCCGAGCAAAATCACATTCAGGCCGAGAAAGAGTTTTGCAGCCGGCTGAAAGTCGAGACTCAGCACCGGCGCGAGTAAAAGGAGGAGCCAGGGCGGGTTCCACATCATGAGAGGCCGCTCAATCGCCACTCCCGCCGCCGTTAACACGGTTCGTTGCAGTCCGAGGAGACCGTCCGGGTTGTAGGGATCCATCCCGCTCAAAAAGAGTCGATTCGCGCTCCAATACTCGATAAAGTCCGCCGTGCCGAACAGAGGCGGCGATGCGGCAGCGACTGCCACCGCGACAAAGATGGTCAGAGAGAAAGCTGTCCTGGTCCAATGAAGCACCGGCCAATTAGGGCAAAGGCACCGAATTTAGGAAAGCGTTCACGGAACGAATTACATTTATAGTTATTTTTGGGATGTTTAGGTTGTGCAAACAAAAGGCATAGTCGTTAACGAGCATTCGGGCGAAAAGCACCTCGCTATTGAACCGATCGAAATTCCGCCGCCTGGTCAAGGAGAGGTCCTGATTGATGTGCGGGCTGCCGGAGTAAATCGCGCAGACCTCCTCCAGCGAGCCGGAAAATACCCGCCGCCTCCCGGTGCGCCCGCGACGCTTGGATTGGAGGTGAGCGGTGTTATCGAGCAGCTGGGAAAAGACCCCGGAGACTGGAAAGTCGGCGACGAAGTGTATTGTCTCCTCCCCGGAGGAGGCTACGCCTGTCATGCGATTGCCTCTGCGGCGATGCTCTGGCGTAAGCCTAAACAGTGGAGCTTTGCCCAGGCGGCTGCGATTCCCGAAGGGCTAATGACCGCGTTTCTGAATCTCGTCATCGAAGGGGAGATCTCGATCGGGGAGCGAGTTTTGATCGAGGGCGGAAGTAGCGGAGTCGGAACGTTTGCGGTGCAGATCGCGAAATACCTCGGTGCGCAGATCACAGCAACGGCCGGAACTCCCGAGAAATGCGCCCGGGTTAAGGAGCTTGGCGCTCACGAGTGTCTGAACTACCGGACCGAGAGCGTCGAAGGGCACGGGCCGTTCGATCTCATCCTCGACATCCTCGGCGGACCAAGCGTGGCTCATCTGAAGCTGCTGAACCTTGAGGGACGGATCGTCTTTATCGCGACACAGCTTGGGCCTGTCGGGGAACTTGATGTCCGCGAGTTAATGAAGCGGCGGGCACGAGTCATCGGGTCCGTTCTTCGCTCTCGAACGTTGGAAGAGAAGATCGCGATTAAGTCCCAGCTCGACATTCTGCTTGGCCAAGCCGTAATCAGCGGTGAGATTCGCCCAATTATCGATGCGATTATTCCGCTCACTGAGGCCGAGAGAGCTCACGCGCGGATGAAAGCCGGCGAGCACTTTGGGAAGCTCGTGCTGACGATGGAGTAGCGGCGCTACTGGGACCGCGGACGTCTCGTCCGCTTGCCGGTTCACGCATTGGAGCAGTGAACGAGTTCTGGTCTAAAGCTGTTACTTGCAAGCGGACGAGACGTCCGCGGTCCCAGTAAAGCACCGTTTGCTGCGCGCCGGAGCAGGGGTTATCAGCCAGGATTAATTTCGAGCCGTTTCAGCGCCGCATCTCCGGGTCGGTAGCTGGCGGAGGGCAATTCGCCACGCACACGGTCTCAGGTATGACCCGGCCCCCGCAAGCCTGATAGCAGGCGCGATACTGACGATCGCACTCCTCGGAGTCGGTAGAACAGGATTCGCTGCCGCATTCATACCACTTGGGTTCACGTCCATACTGCGACCGAATCCGTTGCTCGCAATAGAACTGTTGAGACTGTGACCGGTTCCGGCAGTTGTCGGCCTGCATCTCCTGGATCTGGAGGCACTGGCCCCTGACAGTTTCACACTGGAAGATACAAGCCTGGCCGGAGGAGCCTTTCGGAGGCTCAAATTGATAGGTCGTATTATACATGGGTCCGCAGCCCGAGAATGTGAGGGCCAAGAGCAAGAGCAGAGCGTATCTTTTCATAAATACTTTCCCGGTTTTCCCGGGGTGTGAGAAACAGAAAGGTCCCGAATTACTGCCTATGCCTACCCCACTCCGGCCAGAGCTCTCAAGAGAGCTTCGCTCGCTTGTAATACAGGCGAGGCGGCTGACCGACGAGCGCTCGCTCGGCGCTTACCGCAGTGCTTTCCGGGGCCAAGGGATCGAGTTCGAGGAGGTGCGGGAATACGTTCCCGGTGACGAGATCCGATCGATCGATTGGAAGGTGACTGCCCGCTCCGGCCGGCCGTTCGTGAAGTCCTTTCGCGAGGAGCGGGAGCTTTCTGTGATGATCGCATGCGATCTCAGCTTGTCTACGGGTACGGGAACGAGAGGGCAGCTGCGGCGATCGGTGATCAACCAGGTGGCGAGTATATTAACGCTGGTGGCGATGCAGAACCGTGATCGGGTCGGATTGCTGACATTCGGTGCGAAGGTTCATAAATTCTTTCGTCCGGAGCGAAAACGTTCCTCGCATCTTCGGATTCTCGGAGAGCTTCTCGAGGAGGAAAAGACGGAGGTCGCGCCGGGAACGGATTTCACCGGAGCGATCCAAGTGCTTCGAAATATTCTCCATCGCCGATCGACGATCTTTTTTCTCTCGGACTTCGTGCCGAACCCGTTCGATTCCGCGACTGCTTTCCGGCAGGAGCTGCGCGCCCTGTCCCGCCGTCACGACGTCACGATGTGCGTCGCCGCGGATCCGACACTTGCGGAGCTTCCCGCTGCGGGTCTTTGGCCAGTCCTCGATCCCGAATCCGGAGAGCGCCTGCTGGTGGACCTCTCCAGCCAAGAATTTCGTGAGTCGCTTGCTCAAGCGGTAAGAGAGGAGGAGGACCGGCTCCAGCGCAACATTCGCGAAGTTGGTGCTGATGTTCTATTTCTCTCGACTCGAGACAGCGTCGTTTCGCGTCTGAGAAAGTTCTTCGAGCGGCGCGGCAGGGAGCGACACCGCAGATGAGCTCGGCGACAAAGCACGACCCCCGCACCGGCTTCAATGACATCAAGCCGCTTGCAGAGGGCGATTCCACGTTTCTGCTCTGGGCGCTGTTGATCGGGTCGATCCTCCTTTTGGTTGCGCTGCTTCGGCGTCTGCGTCCCAAGCGGAGGCCCGTCACGAAGGCTCGTACTGCAGCTGAGTTTTTCGAGCAGCTGAGAATTCTCGAAGATCGGGTGCTCTCGCATTCGATTGATCTACGATCGGCCGCCTCGCTCATCTCACAAACCGTGCGGGAGTACCTGGAAGTCCGAACCAGATGCGACGCGCTCGAGTTGACCCCCAAAGAGCTAATACGGGAGCTGAGGGATTCCCATTCCTTCCCTCGAGACGCGATCGATCCGGTAGTCGCTCTCGTCAGAGGGTGTGAGCGAATCAGTTTTTCGGATATTGACCGCTCCGGGGACGCGGAGCTCCAGGCTCATGTGCGCGAAGCCGAGAGGGTGATCGAGTTTATCGAAATGAAACTCGAGGAGGCCGCCGCCGGCCGGAAGCCGGGGCTCGTGCCGCAAGACGAAATCTCTGGTGCACAGAGCCGGGGGCCGTCATGACCCTTGCGGCTCCCTGGTTTCTCATCTTGCTGCCGGCTGTCGTTCTTTTCGCGGCTCCCTTCGGATTGAAGCTGCCGTTTATGCGGGCGAAGGAAGCGGAGAAAAGCCTCGCGTTTCTTTCCCCTGTGTCGTTCGTCGACCTCCGGTTCCTCGCGCACCGCTCATCGTGGCGCGTCCGTGCCGGCGAAAAGACCCTCGCAATCCTGCGCATTGTGGCCTGGATTCTTCTCGTAATCGCCCTTGCCCGGCCGCAACGCGTGCAACAGTTCGACGAATCGGACATGAGTGGACGCGATATCATGCTGACCCTCGATATCTCGGGGAGTATGCAAGCGCTCGACTTCGAACTCGAAGGACAGCCGAGAGATCGGCTGACGGTCCTCAAGTTCATGACCCGTGACTTTATCGATGAGCGAAAAGGGGATCGTATGGGGCTGGTCGTCTTCGGCGACAAAGTCTTCGTTCAGTGCCCCCTGACAACCGACGGAGAAGCGGTGAATCGCTTCGTCGAGGCCCTTGAGATCGGGATGGCCGGTTCGGGCACCGCAATCGGCGATGCTCTGGCCGTTTCGCTGAAACGCATCAAGAATATTCCCGAGAATTCCAAAGTCATCCTGCTCGTCACCGATGGGAAGAGTAACGCGGGCTCCGTCCAACCTGTAGAAGCGGCCGAGCTTGCGAAGAAGATGGGTGTGAAGGTGCATGTGCTCGGCATTGGTGCCAACGGCACCGCTCCATTTCCCACAAAGGACATGTTCGGCATAACCCGCCTCGTCCCCCGCACTGTCGACTACGATGAGCCGACGCTTTCTGCGATCGCAAAGACGACCGGGGGGAAATATTTCAACGCAAGGAATTCGGATCAACTCCAGGAGATCTATTCCGAGATCGATTCGCTGGAGAAACGAGTGACAAAGGGGTTTCAAACCAGCCGTGTTGAGGAGCTCTTTCCGGTTCCGCTGATCGCGGGCGCTTTCGCCTTGCTGATTGCAGAGCTTCTAGCGCTGACGACGCTGCGGAGGGCGATCATATGACCTTCGGCGCGCCTGAGTTCATCTTGGCACTGATAGTGGTTCCATTCCTTCTTGCAGTGTTCGCTATCGCTGAGAAGAGGAGCAGGGCCGAGCGGAAAATGTTGCTCGATCCCGAGGTGGAGGCCATCCTTCTGCCGGAAACAAGCGGCAAGTCGCTGCGGGGTCAACGGAAGGTGCTCTTGTTCTCGACCTTCCTTTTTCTGGGATTGGCTCTGGTTCGTCCGCAGTTCGGCTACCGGGAGATTTCGGAAAGCCGGGCGGGCATCGATCTTGTTTTTGCGGTCGATGTCTCGAAGAGCATGCTCGCGAAGGACCTCTCTCCGAGCCGATTGGAGAGGGTTCGATTCTTGATTCTCGACCTCCTTCCGGAGCTCAGGGGAGATCGGATCGGGCTTGTGACGTTTGCCGGGGTGTCATTCACAGAGTCGCCGCTCACATATGACTATGCAACCTTTCGTCTTTTTCTCGACGATCTTTCACCGGATCTGATCCCGGTTGCAGGCACAAACCTCGAATCGGCGTTACGCGAGGCGGCAAAGACTCTTGGGCTGAAGCGGCAGCGCGACGGCGCGATCGTTTTGATGACAGACGGAGAGGCCTTCTCAGGCGATCTTGATTCCGCTGTGCGCGAAATTAATGACGCCGGGATCAAAGTGTTCACCGTCGGTGTCGGGTCGGAGGTCGGGGCACCGATCCCCGAGGAGACAGGGTATAAGGTCGACGATAAGGGCAAGGTGGTGCTGACAAAGCTTTCGACGCGTACTCTCGAAGAGATTGCGCGGAAAACGGGCGGTGCCTACCTCGGCGGCTCGCTGTCCGGTTCCGCGTTGAAGAAGTTCTATACGCAGGATATTGCGCCCCGATTCAAACGCTCGGAGATCGTCGGCGGAGTGCTCCGGGTCTGGAACGAGTATTTTCAGATCCCGCTTTTTGCCGGGCTGGTATTCTACCTCTTCCTGTATGGACCGATTGGGAGGAAGCGATGAGGGGGTGGTTGCTCGTATTGCTGTTCGGTGTAAGTCCCGCGTTCGCGGCCCCGAATGCGCAAGAGCTGCTTGATCAGGGGCGATTCGAGGAGGCTTTGAAGTCTTTTCAGGCCGGCGGAAAGAGCGATGCGCAATCGGCGCTCGGCGCGGGCTTGGCGCTGTACAGGCTCGAACGCTTCACTGAGGCGAAAGCGAAGTTTCAGGAAAGTGCCGAGAAAGCCTCGAGCTCGGCCGCGAAAGGGAAGGCGCTCTATAATCTTGGCAACTCACTTACGCAGCTCGAACAATACAAGGAAGCAGTTGCTGTCTACGAGGTCACTCAGAAGCTGATCCCCGGGGATCAGGAGCTCGAAGAGAATCTTGAGTATGTGAAGAAGCTCATTAAGGAGCAGAATCAATCCGGCGGTGGGGGCGGAGGCAAGAGCGATCAGAAGAGCGACGGGAAAGGCGCTCAAAACGATCAGGGCGGGCAAGGGGACGCCAAGCAGTCCGGCGAAGGTGGTAACGATCAAAAGCAGCAGCCGCAGGGAGGACCGGATCAGAAAGGGGACGGGAAGGGCGGGCCCGATAAGAAGGACAAGCCGAACGACCCGCAGAAAGGCGACGAAAAATCAGATCAGAAACAACAGCCGGACAAGGGTGATCAGCAGCAACCGAATCAAGGTGGCGGACAGGGTGACGAGCAGGGTGGCGGCGGAAAGGGCGACGAGCAACAGCAGAGCTCCCAGGATCCCGGTGAAGAAGAGCAGAAGGCCGGAAACGATCGAGCGGAGACCCTCCTGAATGCGGTCGATAGCGATCGGGGCCAGCTCATGAAATATCGGGAACGAAAGGCGGTTGAAGAGCTGAAACGCCGAAACGAAGAGATCCCGTTGAAGGATTGGTAGCGATGCGGCCGTTTCTTCTCATACTTCTTGCGCTCCTGGTTCCGTCAACCGGCGTTGCCGAACCTCGTTTTACTGTGTCGCCATCTGCCGAGGGCATCGCGGTCGATGAGGATTTTCAAATTACGGTCCAGGTCAGCGACTCGCGTCTGAGCGGCGTCACCGTCCCCGTATTCGAGCCCTCAAACGATTTTACGACTCTCGCTGCCGGGACGACCCAAAGCATGACGATCGTTAACGGCGATCCGGTGATGAGCGTCTCATTCCTGTTCCGGGTTGTTCCGCGAAATGGTTTAACCCCCGGCAAATATCCGCTTCCTCGCGCCGTGATGCTCCTCGGTGGAAAACGCTACCCGATCGACACAGGATCGATTGAAGTTGGCGCACGTAAGCCGGTTGCGGCCGATCCAAAGAGCTCGGTCAGCTTCGTACAGCTTGTCGATAACGATGAGCCCTACGAGGGCGAGCAGCTTCTCTACCGGTGCGAAATTGTCGCCAATACTGAGATCACCGGTGCCGTGCTTGGGGAGACGACGTTAAATGGCTTCTTCAGAGAGAGTTTCGGGGACAAGAAGCAGATCATCCGCCGCATCGCGAACTCAAGCGCACACGTCTATTCAATCCGGGAGGCGCTCTACGCAAATCAACCCGGAGCTCTCGAGATTCCGGCGCGGACACTGGAGGCAAAGGTCAGATCGAGCACCGCTGCTCCGAAGCGCCAATGGGGGGACTTCTTCGATGACCTTTGGTCGGACGTCTTTGACGATTTCAGCTTCGTACAACGCCGGTTCACCGCGGATGCCGTGCCGCTCAAGGTCAAGCCGCTTCCCCCAAAGCCGCCTGATGCCGCGGGCTATATTCCGGTGGGCAGCACGGCAGTCCGCGTGAAACTCGACAAGACGAATCTCCGAAGTGGAGAGAGCGCACTGCTCAGTGTTCTCGTTGAAAGTGAGGGTTCCCTTCGACCGCTTGAGATTGATCTCGAACGAATGCTTCCAAGTCAGTTGAAAGGCTATCCTGAGAAGCCGCAGTTTGAGACCCAACTCATTAACGACCGCGTCGTGCAGAGGAAGATGTTCGTGGTGAGCATCGTTCCGGAATATGGAGGGTCGTTTAATCTCGGACCTTTTCGCGTACATTACTTTGACCCGAAAGCCGGTGCCTATTCTCTTGCATCGACTGAGCCTATCCGTCTTACGGTCGAAGGGGACGCCGCTCCGAAGGTTGCGCCGCCGGATATGGCGCCGGTTCCCGAGGTCCGCCGCGAAACCGAGGGCCGTACTCTCCGGCTGGCCACCGGAGATATTCTCGAACATCAGTTCGAGCTCTCCCGGTCGACATTTGTCGCGTGCTTGATCCTCATTTTGGCCGGAGCGCTCTTCCTTTCATGGCGGAGCACCGCGCCGGCTCCGGCGGTACGCAGCGAGACCGATCCCGCCAGTGAGTTGCGCGCGATTTGCCGCGAGGTCGAGCGGACAAACAAACTGGAGGAAGAGTTGTTGCGGCGGGCCCGTACCGCATTGGAGAGGATCAGAGTAAAGGGGGATGACCGGCCGCCTGTGCAGAAGGCTGCGCGGGATATCGATGGCGCTCTCTTCTCCGATTCGCCTGCGGACGTCTCGATGATCGCCGAAGACCTTCGCGCTGTGCTCAAGGAGCTAAGCTGATGAAGGCGATGTTCCTCTTTCTCGGCTCGCTTTTCCTCTGCAGCACAGGACTTGCCGATGGTAACGCCCCGCTGACGGTTGTGGAGCGTGCGAAAGAAGCGGCCGACAGCGGGCGAATTCCGGAGGCATTCTCGCTCCTGAAGAAACTGCAGCAGAGCGGAAACGACTCGGCGGGTCTCGCCTACAACATCGGGGTGCTGGCGGTCGAGCTTCGGGAATATGGCACCGCGGTTCTCGAGCTTCGCCGAGCCGCCCGGGCCTACCCGTTGCACACGCTGTATCTTTCTCAGCTGGCGATAGCTCGAAACATGAGCGGAAGTGCGATGGATCTGAAGGTTCCGATAGATATCGATTTTTCCTCGGGAGGAATTCGGATCAGTGCATTGATCGCTGCTTTCCTGGTGGTGATCGCCTGGCGCACACAGTGGCGCTGGCTCATCGTGGTCCTCGCGATTCTTCCCTGGACGATCCTCGGCATCTCCGAGTATTCGTTAATGCGACACGACCTCTTGGACTCGGAGATCGTGACACAGTCCGAGAAAACGGAGGCGTATTCCTCCTTTCAACCTGACGCGCAGGCTGTGGAAGTTGTCTCTGCGGGAACAGAGTTAAAGATCCTGCAGGAAGAAGCCGGTTGGTATCTCGTGAAGCTCCCTTCCGGCAGGAAGGGGTGGGTAAAAGAACTGGTCGGCGCCCTCGATCCGTAACGCGTCAGAAAGGAATACGAAGGAAGACGTTATGAGACAGCCGCAGATACGCTTAGTGATGATGCCGAAGGATACAAACGGCATGGGAAACATCTTCGGCGGTGTGATCTTGAGTCATCTCGATCTCGCCGCAGGCGAACACGCGCGCCGTCTCTATCCGCAGCACCGGTTCGTCACAAAGATTCTGCGCGAAGTCGATTTCATTGCGCCGGTGAAGGTCGGTGACACGGTCAGCTGTTACACTGAAACCGTCAAGACCGGCCGGACGTCCGTCACCGTGCGCGTGCTCGTCGAAGTTGAGCGCCGAGCACAGGTCGGTGAGTTGAAAGTCACCGAAGCAGAAGTTGTGATGGTAGCCGTTGATGCTTCGGGAGCCTCGGTTGCACTTGTGTGAGGCGAGCCCCGCCGAATCCGGCGGGGCTCATGCTCAGAAATTATCCCGCTCAAACCGGCTGAATACGCTGACGAAGCCTGTTACCGGAAGCCCGTCCCGGAAGGCGAGGGTCCAGTTGCAGCTTCCAGGCCGCGGATCGAACCGGAACGGTGCTGAGAATTCACCTCCCGCCCCTGTGTCCCCGACCGCGAGCTTGGTCCGGTCATCGAGTTGCTCATCGGCAGTGCGATCGTCGGAGGTTGAGCTCGCGGAATCGCATCCTCCGGTAAACAGCTCCCACCCGGCGTTTTGAAACGGAGCGCCATTCTTCAGAACACGGCCGGTAATCGAGCAGTTCGCACCAACCGGAACATCCAGAATTTCATCGAACCCTGAGCCGAATGCGCCGGAGCGGCTGGCCTGCAGCTCATTGAAGGCGGGATCGTCCGAAAAAATCGCGGCGAATGCGCCAGCGCAGTTCTCTCCTGAGACTCGCGCTTCGATGGTGAATCCCCGATATGCGAGCCGCATTGTCGTCGAAAGCGTCAGCGTGGACTCGAAGTTCCCGTCCGGACCTGGGAAGACCGTCGTAATCGTGAAGAAACTGCCATCCGCTGAACGGATGATGATCTCTTGCTGGTCGTTCGAGACGGAGGTCACGATGAGATACGCGCCGTCCGAGTCCGTGACATCTGACTCCCCCGTTGCTGCGACCGTAACTGTTGCACCGGATAGAGGAGCCCCGGTTGTGTTTACGATCTTCCCGCGAAAGGATTTTTCAGAAACGATTGATGTTGAGGAACTTCCTGTCGTTCCCCCTCCGCATCCGCCGAGGATGAGTATGATAAACAATGAAATGAGTTGCCGGAATGTCATAGGTTCACCTGAGAGTTGAATGGGGCTCAAACCTGAGCCCTCGGTTGTTACCTTTTTGATCCTTTTCGAAGTTTCGCTGCGTATCGGCTCGAGCTGCAGCTCTCCTCGACAAACGTTTGATCAGAAGCTAGGGGCACGCCCGTCCAGGTCATCACGCCGTTTCCCAAATTGAGAACATTGGTAGTGAGCTGGGCCTGAACGGAAGGGGAGTATGCGAGATTATCCTCGAGCTGAAGTGACGCTGAGATCATCCGTTCGTTTCCAGTGAGGGCATTTACCGAGCCGAAGATCTGTTCAAATGTGACAAGTCGGATGCTCATCAGGTCGTTTACGTCCTCCTCGTCTATCGCGCCTTCTAAGCGATTCACCGCCCGGCTTGTGCTCGATTGATTCAGCGGAAGGCGGATTACCCCTTCTCCGTTGGAGCTGCCTTTGAACACAAGGCGGTAATCACATTTCTGTAGATTACCGAGCTTCACGATCCGGGAGACCGGGCCGATCTCTTTGTATTCAGCCTGAGCGGACGCTCCGAGGAGCACGGTTCCTGCTACGACGATTGTTTTCGCTAAAGTTTTCATACTGCTTGTCTCCGTTTTATGTATCGTTAAGGGCTGTCAAAAATTAACAGCCTTCAATTGGGTTATCTGATATAGCCTTGCCAGTGTGATGTCAAGCATGTGAGAATTTAACAATAACAGGGTGTGAGGAGGGTCCGGCGCAACGATGCCGAACCGGGAAAAGAGCGTGGCAACCGAATCAGATCAGGGTCTTAAAGAGCTGTTGAAGCCGATCCTACGCTTCTGTTTGCAGCGCGGTGTCAGGCTTCAGGCAGTGCTCAAGGTGCTTAAGGAAGGATTTGTCGAGGTCGCGCGGGAGGAGCTTTCCAAGCAGGGGGCGAAGGAGAGCGTCAGCCGGGTTTCGGTAATGACCGGCATTTACCGAAAGGAAATTCAGGAGATTCTGGACGGTGCAGAGAAACCCAAGCCGCGGATCTCCGTCCTGTCACGTATTCTCGGCCAGTGGATGAATCATCGGGATTACTGCGATGGGCCCGGAGAGCCGAGAATTTTGGATTGCCTTGGGAAGGAGAGCGAGTTCACTGAGCTTGTCGGATCGGTGAACAAAGAGGTGAACCCATACGCAATTCTCTTCGAGTTGGAGCGCCTGGGGCTTGCGGAGAATCGTGACGGAAAGATCCGCTTGTTAGTGAGCGAGATGGTGCCGGAAAAGAAGGTCGAAGAGGGGCTGCGGCTTGTCGCGGACGATGTCGTTGACCTGCTTTCAATCGTCGAGCGGAATATGGAAGCAAAGAGCGACGTTCCGGAGCTCCATCTGAAGACGGCCTACGATGATATCGCTGAAGAGAATATCCCCGAGATTCGCTACTGGCTGCTCAAGGAGGGCGCGGACTTCCATCGGCGAGCAAGGGATTATCTTTCGCAGTTCGACCGTGATTTGAACCCAGTTCTCCGCGCTAAGAAGGGCGGGGGGCGGGTGTCGATCGGTACTTTTGGAACGACCGTGACCTCAGAAACTGACGAGTAGATCCTCATCGGGGCAAAAAAAAGCCCGGGGTCTCCCCAGGCTCTCAAAGTTTCTTAAACTTTACTTACGCCGTCCGGCGCCGGCTTCCGAGTGCGCCGAGAAGTCCCGTGCCGAGCAGCAACATCGTTGCCGGCTCTGGGATATCTGCGCCTTCAGGACCTGTTTGACCACCGATCAGCCCATTGGCGAATCCGGTTCCCGCAAGCAGACTTCCGTTTTGTCCGATCCCAGAAGGAGCGAAGTTAACGAAGCTCAACGAATTGGTAGCGCTGGCCGGTGCAAGAAATGCAGCGAGGGCTCCACCAAATGTCGCCGGTCCAACAGTGAACTGGCTGCCTGTTCCCGTACTCGTAACGACGAGCTCACCCGAGGTAAAGGTCACCGAGAGTAAAAGGTTATTCGAGCTATCAAGCGCTTCGATTGTTCCGCCGGTGGTTGATTGTGTGAACACACCTGCGACCAGGGTCGATGCGGATCCCGTGAGGCTCACTCCCGAGATCTTAATCTGACCGACAGCGTCGGCCACGGGAAGAATTCCAGCCCAGTTCAGGAAACTGCTCACCGCAGCTCCACCAACAGTTTGGAATACTCCATCCGATGTCAGCTCAACGCCTATTCCCGGAGCGGCATCTCCGGAATAGTCGAGAACCGTCACCGGCACAGCTGACGCGCTTCCTGCGACGACGAGGGCTGTAAGCACCGCCGCCGCAAGCCGCGCAAGCTTCGCGCGTAAAATTTTCATATGCAGCTTCTCCTTAGATTAAAAAGTCCCCGATATTGGGGCCCATCTTCGACGCGCAATTAATCGTATTGGCGGCGTCAAACGTATGCTTCAGATCATAAGGTGATTGGCTTTAAGCGCGCTCAGTCCGCTGCAAGTGAGAGAATCAGGTTCCGAAAACGGATTTTCTCTTACGCGACAAAAAAAAAGCCTGGGATAAAATCCCAGGCTTCCTGCTTCCCGACGGAAGTTCGCTGTTAGGCGGTGATCCGCCGGCGAGCTCGGATCGCTCCGAGAACACCGCTGCCGAGCAGCAACATCGTAGCCGGTTCCGGAACTGGTTCGCCACCGACGAGTCCGTTGCCGTATCCTGACCCTGCTTTCAGCTGGCCGTAAGCGACACCTGACGGTGCCCAGTTTACTAAGCTCAACGAGTGAGTCGCGCTCGTCGGAACGAAATACGAAGCAAGTGTTCCGCCGAAGCTTGCGACACCAACGCTGAACTGTCCGCCTGTTCCAGACGAAGTGGTCAGCAGTTGTCCGGTCGTGAAGGTGACCGAGAGCAACAGGTTGTTTGCAGCATCCAATGCTTCGAGGACGCCGCCTGTCGTTGCCTGAGTGAACACTCCGGGTCCGACAGTGGTTGCAGTTCCCGTCAAGGCCACGCCGGTGAGCTTGATTTTGCCGATCGCGTCAGCAACCGGAAGAAGGGAAGCCCAGTTCAGGAAGCTGGTAAGAGCTCCCGCACCAGTGGTTTGGAAAACTCCACCTGCCGTCAGCTCGAGTCCAACTCCGGGATTTCCATTTCCGGAATAGTCGAGAACGGTCACGGGAGCAGCGAAAGCGGTGCTCGATACGACGAGTGCCGTAAGCACTGCCGCTGCGAGTCTCGCAATTTTTGCGCGCAACATTTTCATTATACATCTCTCCAAAAGAATTAGGGTTAACGCGTTGCGGTTATCATGCAGGGGCTAAAAGAACGCAAGTTCGGTCAGGAATATTTTTGATGATTTTACAGTGAGGGAAAAGTTAAAGGTTTAAGGAGGTTAACACGATTCCGACCGCGTTGATGTCAGCCGATGAGAACACATGTTGATAAGTCAGATGAAGTAATTGAGGAGTAATTACCGCAAGTTGGAATGTGCAGTACTTTGGGAACACGACTCGCCTCTGATCCCGGTGAGGGGGGAGGCGAGCCGTGACCTTTGCCGCATTGCGTTAGCGTTAAGCGCGTCACGCTTCATGCGGGCTAAACCGAGGAGCGCTTGTTGTTGCGGCGGCGGATGGACCCGATCAGCAAGTTGGCCCCGATGCCAAGTGCGCCGGCACTGCCGAAGAGAGTGAGCGTGCTGGGTTCAGGAACCACCTGCTCGGCGTCGATGACGACATTCCCGCGAGCGGTAGCTGGCGCAAGGTGTCCACCGACTATGCCAACGTTCGTAAGGCCGACGAAAGAGAACGCCTCGTTGAAGTTGGTGTAGTTGTCTGCCACCGGGCCGGATGCGCTGGTGACACAGGCGTTGAATTGGCTTCCGGCACCTGCCGCGGATTCAGTGATGTAGCCGCAGCCGAAACCAAGGGCCAGTTGCAGGACATTGGCGGCATCCCAGATATTCAGTCCGCCACCAGTTGTTGCTTCACCCCAGACGTTCGGCGCCAGCAAAGTCGCACCGCCCGTCAGCTCGACCCCGTAGACTTCGAGCGACCCAATTTGATCCGGCGGAAGGCCGGCAAGAGCCGCGAAGTTGAGGTTGGCGCATTGCGCTCCTCCCGTGGAGAACGTCGTCCCCAGGATCTGAATCGGAATGCCCGGATTGGCGCATCCCGAAGCGTCGAGCACCGTGAATGTCGGCCCTGCAAAGCAGGCCGACGAATAAAGTGCTCCGAACAAAGCAAGTGTATACAGTTTCATTTTGTCTAGCCCCCTCCTAAGGTGGGCTGGGTCGTTAAACGATCGCGTAATACGCGAAAGACGCAGCCTCTTCGGGGAAACCTCCAGAATAACCTATTGTTTCCCAAAGTATCTGCGTGCGCAGCGCACTGCGGACACAAATACCTTTTTGCTCTACCCGGATTCAGAAGCTTCAAAGAACACGCACGAAGCGCGCCTCTTTTATACGGGGGAGGCGTGTAATGTGCTGGCAATTGCGCGGATTACTCTTAAATCTTGTATTGGTCGAGCAAACACTACGGCGCCAACCGGCCTCAGCTAGGCTCGCATTTCGAGGGAAGGGTGAAGTGAAAGGTGGCACCCACCCCTACGGCTCCTTCGGCCCAGACCTTTCCTCCATGGCGCTCGACGATTCGCTTCACAATCGCGAGTCCCAGGCCGGTTCCATCGAACTCATCCCGGCCGTGCAGCCGCTCGAAGACGCCAAAGAGCTTGGAAACGTACTGCATGTCGAATCCAGCCCCGTTGTCAGAGACTGAGAAAAGCTCGACACCAGGTTCACGCCTGCCATTGATTTGGACGACGGCTCGTTCCTTTCCACCGGTGTACTTGATCGCATTCGAGAGCAGATTAACGAACACTTGCCGGATTAACTGAGAGTCGCCTTCAGTCTTCGGCAAGTCGTGCAAGACAAGCTCGATCTCCCGGCCGCTTCGAGAGCTTTCCAGATTTCGCCAGACACCGCGCACCATCTCTGCGGTGTTTATCTGCTGGCACTCAATCTTCTGGTGTTTGAATCGCGAGAATTTGACGAGATCATCAATCAGCTCCGACATCGATTCTGCGCTTGAGCTCATGAGCGAGAGGAGCTTCTGCCCTTCCTCATTCAAGCTCTCTCGATACTCTTCAAGAAGAATCTTCGACATGCTGCGGATGCCGCGGAGCGGTGCGTGCAAATCGTGCGAAACGGAGAAGCTAAATGCTTCGAGCTCGCGATTCGCATCTTCGGCTTCGGCGATTTTCTGACGCAGCTCCTGATTAGCCGCCTGTATTTGCTGGGCACGCTTGAAGATCTCAGCCTCCATGCTTGCAGCGTGCGATTCGAGCTCCTCCGTTCTTTTGAGCTGCGCGCTCTCGAGCTCTTTCAAGCGAAGAAAGTCCGTGACGTCCTCGACTCGATGGATGATGTAACGCAGCTCACCTGCGGCATCGAATACTGGGGAGTTCACAGGACTCCAATATCGCACCTCAAATGCGCCCCCCTCTGACGCAGGCTTTCGAATGTCGTACTTCTGCACAGCCATTGCATCTGAGGTTCGGTTTGTGATTACCCGCTGCAACGAGGCGCGGAGATTGCTAGTTCCGGTTGCCGCGAGATCTTCGGGATTGTCCGGAAACACCTCGAAGAGACCTCTCCCAAGAATCTCCTCCCGCTTCGTCATCGTCGCTGCCAGATACGCGTCACTGACCGCGATAATCTGAAGCTCCGGCGTTAGCGCGAGGTATGACCCGGGAGCGGACTCAAAGAGCGCACGGAAGTCGGGATCAGTTCCGAGGGTCATAAGATCGTCCTACCGAGGATGGACTCAGCGAGAGAGAGCGTTACTTCGGCAGTCTCCCCGTTCCGATCGAGCCCGGGGTTGAACTCGACGACCTCGATGGATGCGAGCTTTTGCGTCGCCGCCGCACGCTCGAGAATATAGTGGCACTCGCGATACGTCAGGCCGCCCCGTTTCGGCGTTCCGGTTCCCGGAGCGAAATGCGGATCGCAAGCATCGAGATCGAACGAGAGCACGAATCCATCGGTTCCGTTCGTCACTGCCTCGAGCGCCTGGTCGACAGCGGCTCGAATCTGCAGTTCATCAATGAGAGACATTGTAAGGGCGGCCGGGCAGCGCTGCTTCAAGAGCAGCCTTTCGCCCGGGTCCACGTCTCGCAGACCGATGAATGCAAGATTCTCAAAACGGACAGCAAGGCCAGATTTCTGCAAAGAAGCAAGCGCTCCTGGTACCAGACCAGCGAGGATGGCCACAGACATTCCGTAAAAGCGACCGCTCGGGCTGGTCTCCGGGGTGTTGATATCCGGATGGGCGTCGACCCAGAGCAATCCAATTTTCTTTCCGTTGATCGCGTAATGGTCGGCGACAGCCGCGACGCTCCCAATGGAAAGCGAGTGATCGCCGCCGAGGATAAATGGAATACGCGAGTCCTGCAGGACTTGCGTGGTCCTGCTGTAGAGCTCCGCGCAGGAGGAGTAGACTTCACGGGAGTTTTTGGAGTTGCGTTCTTCCTGTGTGAACGATGTCTGAGGAATGTGCGCGTTAGAAGGCGTGACATCACCATAATCCG
Source organism: uncultured Bdellovibrionales bacterium (assembly GCA_964401925.1). Lineage (GTDB taxonomy): Bacteria > Bdellovibrionota_C > UBA2361 > SZUA-149 > JADYYL01 > CAYOAK01. The sequence continues at coordinate 16,629 of CAYOAK010000039.1, forward strand.
CGACCTCATGGCCGAGGTTCGAGAATACGCTCAGAATGCCGCGATCGCGCAGGCGGCCGGGGCCATCTTTGCTTCCGGACACGGTGCCCCCGAAATCGCAGGCGAATCCGATCAATCCGTAGCGTTGTCCTTGCGTAGACAAGTCAGCTCCTCCTCAGTATCGTCGGCCCTCTTATCGAACGAATCGACTCTATGCCCGAACGACTAGTACTCTGCACAAAATTGAAGCGCGAGGCACCAGGTCTTGCGAAGCCCCCTTTCGCCGGGCCGCTCGGCGACGAAATCTATACGAAAGTTTCCGCCGAGGCATGGAAGGATTGGCAGGAAAACATGATGATCAAGGTCATCAATGAATACCGCCTCAATATGGCGGATGAAGAGCACTACAAAGTTCTTGTGAAGCAGATGCGCGGATTCCTCGGGTTGGATGACTCGGAGGTGCTCGAAGTGGAGAACGCGGATCGTGGGCGGAGCGGCAGCTAACGAGGAGAGGATATGTCTCAGGCAGATATCGGATTGATTGGGCTCGCAGTGATGGGCGAGAACCTCGTCCTGAACATGGAACGGAACGGCTTCACATGCGCCGTGTTCAACCGCACGACCTCGAAGGTCGACGATTTTATGAAGGGGCGCGGTGCCGGGAAGAAATTCATCCCGTGCCATTCGATCGAAGAGCTCTGCAAGAACTTGAAGCGGCCGCGAAAGGTCATGCTGATGGTAAAGGCCGGCGAAGTTGTCGACCAGTTTATCGATCAGGTCGTGCCATTCCTCGAAGCCGGCGACATCGTCATCGACGGCGGGAATTCCCATTTTCCCGATTCAAACCGCCGTTGGGCTGCGCTTGAGGCGAAGGGCATCCTTTTTGTTGGCGCCGGTGTGAGCGGCGGGGAAGAAGGCGCGCTGAACGGCCCCTCATTGATGCCGGGCGGATCTGAAAAGGCTTGGCTCGAAATCAAGCCGATCTTTCAGAAGATCGCGGCGAAAGTTGATAACGGAGTTCCCTGTTGTGACTGGGTTGGTCCCGCAGGTTCCGGTCACTTCGTGAAGATGGTCCACAACGGCATCGAATACGGCGACATGCAGCTCATCTGCGAAGCTTACGATCTCATGAAAGGGATCGGCGGCCTCTCGAATGCAGAGATCGCAGAGACCTTTACCCAGTGGAACAAAGGGGACCTCGACAGCTTCCTGATTGAGATTACCGCAGACATTTTCCGTAAGAAGGACGAGGAAACCGGCAAGGACCTCGTGGATCTGATCCTCGATGCCGCCGGGCAGAAGGGAACGGGAAAGTGGACGGCGACAGTGGCGCTCGATCTCGGAGTCCCGGTGACGTTGATCGGCGAAGCGGTTTTCGCGCGCTGCCTCTCCTCACAGAAGGAGGAGCGGGTGAAAGCTGCGAAAGTGCTTCGTGCTCCGGCCAAAAATTGGAACGGCGATAAGAAGCAGTTTCTCAGTGACGTCGAGCGGGCGCTCTACTGTGCGAAGCTTGTCTCCTACGCGCAAGGTTTCGAGTTGATGCGGGCGGCCGGGAAAGACTTCAAGTGGGAGCTGAATTACGGCGGCGTCGCACTCATGTGGCGTGGCGGCTGCATCATTCGATCGAAGTTCCTCGGAAAGATTAAAGAGGCATTCGACCGCGATAAGAATCTCGCGAATCTCCTCGTCGATCCGTTCTTCACTGAAGTGATCCAGCAAGGACAAGAAGGATGGCGGCGTGCGGTTTCGGCTGCGGTAATGAACGGGATTCCGCTCCCGGCAATGTCGACTGCATTGAGCTATCTCGATGGCTATCGATCGGAGCGACTCCCCGCGAACCTGCTTCAGGCGCAGCGCGACTATTTCGGCGCGCATACATACGAGCGCACAGATAAGCCGCGCGGGCAGTTCTTCCACACGAATTGGACGGGCAGGGGAGGAACGACATCGTCCACGACCTACTCGGCGTAAAATGCGTCAGCCTTTTGGTTGAACCGCCTAGAAAAAACCCTGATGTGAAACTGTCATGCCGTCGCCCGCCGGAATGCAACTATTTCACGTAGAACCAGGCGTAAGATCCCACGATCACCGCGACCCCTCCGAGCGCGAAGAGCTTTGTCTGGGAGATGAACACTTCGAGCTTCCACGCACGTGCTACGATTGGTCCCATCACTCCGAGCAGAGACAAGAGGATCGCCACTTTCTGCTTCCCGAGTATCTCGAGAGCGTGCGCGTATATGAACAGAGGCAAAGCCTGCTGCACCACGCCGAGTAGACCAATTGCGAGCCACTGTTTTTGATTCGGAAAACTAATCGGATCGACGAGCTCCCGAGCGACGGAGTTCCTGTGCCGGATCAGCAAGAGGACGGCGAAGAAAAGCAGCCCGATTATGCAGGACAGGGCGGAGGATACAACGAGGCAAAACGGCCGCTGCCCGGAGCGATCGCTGTAGTAGAGATATAGCGTATAGGCCACGATGTTATAGGCGGCGAAGTAGAGGACAAAGCGCCGCTCCGCGGAGAAATGCCCCCGCGAGTCCCGCAGCGCGATTGAGTACAGGACGAAGACCGCCGCGAGGACGATAATCTCAACCGGTGACGCAGGGTCGTTGCCAAGCGTCTGCCGGAGAATCGCCATGATCACTGGAATCAGCGGTGCGCCGAGGAATACAACCCAACTCGGTGCCAGCGTCATTGTCACTCCGAACGATACCGTCGAGCTCGCGCCCCAAAGGGAGGCGATCCAAATATCGTTCCAGGAGCGGAGCGCTCCGAGATCCAGCGCCGCCATTCCCGAAGTCGAGATCAACAACAGCGCCGTGGCTATCACCGAGATCGGCGCTCGATACACCATCACCAGGGAGGAGCAAACGCCGAGTCGCCCATCGGTTCTTTCGAGCATGCGAACGAACGGCTTCGTGTGCCCGTTCGCGGCGATCCCAAGGAGCGTCAGTCCAATCCATAGTGCAACAAGAGGCGTCATGTGCACCCCCCTTTCCTTAAAAATCAGATCAGAACCTTCAGCAGTTCAAACAAAATGCTGAACACGCCGCGGGCATCAGCCGGTAGCGGCAAGTTTGAACGATCAACTCAGTTGAGAATTGCGGGAAGGAGCAGCAGTGAAGGGAGGGTCACTTCAAGAGGGCGGTATCTAGCAGAAACCGGAGCGAAGCGCAGCCGGTGCGGAAGTACGGCTAAACGGAGACTTTCTTCTTTCCGGGAGCTTCGACTTTCTCGATCGTTACGGCGATCTCGCCGTCTTTGAGCTCGATCCGGGCGAGACCGCCCCGCTGCAAGTCGCCGAAGAGTAACGAGTCGGCGAGACGATCTTTCATCTCGCTTTGAATCAACCGGTTCAAAGCACGCGCGCCGTACTGCGGGCTGAATCCCTTTTCGACGAAATACTTCCGCGCTTCCGGCGAAACGATGATGCTGACTCGTTTGGAGATCAGCTGCCCGCGAATTTCGTCGATGAACTTCTCGACAATTCGCTCGGCGATCTCGATCGGGAGCGCATTGAAGCGGATGATCGCATCGAGACGGTTCCGGAACTCAGGCAAGAAGGCTTTCTCGACTGCGCCAAGGCCGACACCGGTCGCATCATTTGCAAAACCGATAGCACGGCCGTGAATCGATTCCGAGCCGACGTTCGAAGTCAGAATCACTATCACGTTCCGGAAATCGGCTTTCCTGCCGGTCGAGTCGGTGAGGGACGCGTTGTCCATCACCTGCAGCAAAATATTGAAGATATCGTGGTGTGCCTTCTCGATTTCGTCGAGCAGTAGCACCGCATGCGGGTGGCGGATGACGGCGTCAGTGAGCTGTCCGCCTTGCTCGTGCCCGACGTAGCCGGGAGGGGCGCCAATGAAGCGGGCGACAGCGTGCTTCTCTTGATACTCGCTCATGTCAAAGCGAATCAGCTCAAGGCCGAGAGTCTTCGCGAGCTGCTTGCAGACCTCGGTTTTTCCGACGCCGGTCGGTCCGACAAAGAGAAACGATCCGATCGGCTTGCGGTCACTCGTGAGGCCGGCGCGAGCCCGGCGCACTGCTTGAGCGACCTGTTTCACCGCTTCGTCCTGGCCGAAGACCGCCTTTAAGAGATCCGCTTCTAGTTCCGCGAGCCGCTGTCGTTCGCTGGTGTTCACGGACTGCGCCGGCACCTTTGCAATCTTCGA
>CAYOAK010000039.1:20792-21096 GCA_964401925.1 uncultured Bdellovibrionales bacterium
ACCGAAGGCCGCTCACCCGCGGCACCCTCTTTCTTTGCGGCTTCATTTCGGAGGCTCACAACCGCGCCGGCTTCATCCAGCACATCGATCGCCTTGTCGGGAAGAAACCGCTCGTTGATAAACTTGGAGCTCAGCTCGGCAGCCGCCTTCAACGCACCGGCACTGTATCGAACGCCGTGGTGCTCTTCGAAACGCGCGCGCAGACCATCGAGGATCTTAATCGTGTCCTCAATCGACGGCTCGAGCACTTCAATTTTCAAAAATCTTCGGGCGAGCGCGCGATCCTTTTCGAAGACTGTCTTGT
>CAYOAK010000040.1:0-1482 GCA_964401925.1 uncultured Bdellovibrionales bacterium
CCGGATTTGAAGGGCGCTACGCAGACAAACGTCGGTAAGCCCGCAACGATGAACACCGGTTTAATCGTGCAAGTCCCCGCCTTCATCAAGGTCGGCGAAAAACTCATCATCGATACGGAAGAGGGAAAATACCTCAGCCGCGCTGATAATAAGCAATAGAATCCCCTTCGCTACTGGCGAGTCTAGGCTGCTGCCTGCATCTCGAAGCTTTCGCAGAGAAGCTCCAGCGCATCACTCTTCATGCGCGAGACATGTCCGCGCGAGTAGCCGAGCGTCTTTGCGATATCGACGACCGTCATCTCGTCAGCAAAGCAATGGTCGAGAATCTTCTTCTCAAGCGTAGTCAGCTTCTTCTTCGCTTCGAAGAGGCGCTTCAGGAGCTGGCTCGTCAATGCGATCCTCTCCGGCGAAAGGCGCTCGTCGAAGTCTGTGTGCTGCTGTTTGTCGGTATCGGTCTGGTCTTCAACTAGAACGAACCGCTTCTTCCGGTTGTAGGAAGCGGTGATCTCCTTCAGGAGGTGGCCCCGGACATAGCTGAAAAGAAATGTTCCAAAGCTCACGCCACGGTTGTGATCAAAACGATTGGCGGCCTCGCAAAGCGCCAAAGCAGCAATGCTGTGCACTTCCGGCTTCGGCAGCTGGAATCGCCATTTGGAGAGCATGCTGAAGGCCATTTTCACCGCGAGCTCCTGGTTATCCAGAATGAGCGCGCGGATAATCTTGGTCGAATCCTCCAACGTCGAAGTCAATTTACGCTGACTCTGGCTCAGTTTTATCAACTGACAGTTCGTAGTGTGCATACGTAGTCCCCTAACCTCTCGGCGCACACTAAACTCCACTCTCCGCCTTGTCGAGCGAGAAGATCTTCTTCTCTCATCAAAGACTGACAACATGTATTAACTTGGCCACTCAGACATCCCCTAACTATCTGTATTTGCTCACTTGCGCTGAAACTTTATGCACTCCCTTGGGGTCTAGAAGCATAGGTGTCATTCGACCCTGATATTTCTCGACGGGCTGAACCGGTCCCGGGAGAGTCCGTTTCGAGCGCTAGAGCGCTGAATTTGTTACAAATGCTGGACAACCGAGCGCGAGATTCGCCAGAAATTCGGGCTTTCCCGAGCAAAATTCGCACTTCGGAGCGCCAAACTCCCTGGTGCGGGGCTACTTTCGGACGCCTCTTGTCCGGGGGCCGGGGCGCGGCTCGGGCTGAGCGGCCTCGACTGGGGGCAGGATACTCCAGAGGATACGGTGGAGCTCGTAGAAGGTATTGAAGATGCTTTGATCCTCGATCGTGAGGCCGATCTTCTGCTGCCAGGTAGTAATAATGCTCACCCTGCCGCGGTAGATGAAGATCTCGGCAGTCGGCTGGTACCCGCTGAGAGTGCGGAAGTCACGGCGCATGAGTGCGCCCACGGAACCCCGGTATTTATCCTCTTTGTCGAGGCTCTCTTGCGGAACGATGGCGTAGAGCCAGATGTC
>CAYOAK010000040.1:1492-20999 GCA_964401925.1 uncultured Bdellovibrionales bacterium
GCATATTCATCGATAAACGCAGAATGATCGGGCCCAAGCTGAATGTAGGCCTTCTGCAGGTCGAGAAATGCGTATACGGGCTGGCCCGGCTCGGCGATCGTGTCATCGAGTACCTCCCGCACACCATCGAGCCCCTGAAAGAACCTTACGCGAGGCGGATTGATAATCGGAGAGCGCAGCTTCTCAAGTAACGGGAGGATGGTGATCAACTCCTCGCGCGTGCGGTTCAACCCCTCCTCTGCTTGCTCGAGGACGGTGAGAAGTCCGGTGGGATCGGTCGCGAGGAATTGTTTCGAGCCGCCCCGCTCGAACTCCTGGACGAGTCCCTTCTCGAGCAGAGTGGCGAGCACGTTGTAAGTGTGGCCGCGCTTCAATCCTGACCGGGTCGCTATCGAGCTTGCCGGCTGGGCACCGCCTTGGAGCGCAGCGAGATACACACAGCACTCGGCGTCTGTCAGACCGATCTGCTGGAGAATCTCTTCGAACTCGCCTTTCACCATTTCCCTTATACTGCGTCCCTTTTACTGGCCCTTCTACGCTGCCGCCTCCGGCCGATAGTAATCCGTCAATGTCTCCCAGACTTTGAAGAACATGTTCCGAGCCGACTCTGCGACTCCCGGATCGTCGATCGTAAGGGCGAACTGCGGCTCAAGATAGGTGTAGACCGAGACCTTTCGAGCATGGACAAGAAACTGGACAGGCAGCGTGAGCTCCGGCAGCCGGCGAACGATCCGCAGGCGGTCATAGTCGGTAGAGATAAACTCGGGAAAGGGCTCCGTGCCGCTCGCTATCGCGTAATACCAGCACTGGGATTTTGTCCGCTTCGCGCGGGCGTCTGCGAGAAAGCGAGCAATGTCCTCGTCGCCTTCGACCATCTGTTGGGTGTCCGCATCATGCACACCGAGGAGCAGTTTTTCCGGATTTCGCACCGCTTCGTCGATAACTTGTGCGACCCCGTTTCGCCCGTGGAAGAAGCTGACCTTCGACTGATGCAGCCTGGGAGCCTGCAATGCCAAAAGTGATGGCAGCGCAGCGACCAGCCGCTCACGAGTTGCACGGAGCCGATCTGCCTCATCCTCGACGGAGGAGATTAATCGGTTCGGAGAGGCCGCACCGTAGTGCTTGACCCCTCCCTTTTCGATGACCTGAATCAAACCACGTTGAATCAGCCGCTCGAGCACATTGTAGGTCTGGCCGGGTTTAAGCTTCGCCTTTTTCGCAATCAAACTTGCGGGCCGGGTGCCGACTTCGAGGAGCGCCAGGTAGACATCGGCCTCCTCTCCCGTCAGGCCTGTCTTCTCAAGCGTACTCCGAATACTTTTCGCAGTCACAAACCAATGTGTTCCTGAATGAATTCCGCTGCGCGCCTCTCCGACCAAAATACGCCGCTCGGCGAGCCGCTGCAAAATCCAGTGTGTCCGCCGTGCTCGGGAAGCTCCAAAAAGACAGTCGCGCTCCGCTCGGCTTCTGCCACCGGAAAGCATTCCGTTCCGAGCATCGGGTCATCCTTTGCGTTGACGACCAAAGTCGGAATCGCGATCGAGTCGATGAAAGCTTTTGCGCTGCAGCTTTTGTAATAATGATATGCGCTCTTGTAGCCATGCAGCGGAGCAGTAAAGCGCTCATCAAACTGAAAGAAGCTCTTGACCTGCTCGAATCCGTCACATGAGAGCAGCCCCGGAAAGCGCTTCAGCTTCTCATCGAGCTTTTGGCGCACCGAACGCAGAAATGCGCGCATGTAAAGCGCATTCGCCGGACTGGCCAACTTTTCCGCGCTCGCCATCAGGTCGCATGGGACGGAGAAGCAGACCGCGGAGCGCACCTGCGACATCAGACTTCGGCCGCGCTCTCCCAGGTATTTCAGGACGACGTTTCCTCCGAGACTGAATCCAATGAGTGAAATCGTCTCGTAACGTTCGCGAATCCACTCAAGCACACACGCGAGATCCTCGCTGCACCCGGAGTGATAAAGCCGCTGGGTGCGATTCGGTTCACCGCTGCAACCACGAAGGTTCCAACAGACGACATCCCATCCGAGCGAATTGAAGAATCGCACCATCCCCTGAATGTACGGGCTCTGTGAGCTGCCCTCTAATCCGTGCGAGAGCACTATGCAGCGCGAGGTTTTACCAACGCGTGACCAATCGAGATCGAGAAAATCGTCATCCGGAGTAGCGATGCGCTCGCGCTCGTAGACCACCGCCTCGAGCTTCCGCATGACGCTGGAGAAGAATGTATTAAAATGCCCGTTCCGCAGGAACAGCGGTGTCACATAGCTGCTGCGGGATAGAATCGGCATCGCTCGCGTCCTTAACGAAAGTCCTTACTGGAAGATCGCCCCACCCTGGCGAACGAAGGACTGGACAGTAGTATCCTGTAAGTCAGTGTAGATCGAGATCTCGCCCGGCTGACAAGCTCGTCCGCGCCGGGCCTTACCGACGGAGGTGAGCCCAACGACGCCGAGTTTGCCGTTCTTATTGAGAATGAGCGGTCCGCCGGAGTCTCCCCCGCAAGGGTTCGCTCCGGCTCCCGTAAAGATCGACTCGATCGTCGAATCACGCTTATCCGAAACAACCGTTTCACCACTCTGGAGCCTGAAAAAAGTGCCGGGCGGCTGCGAGAAGAATGGAATCCCTGAAATTCCGCTCTCGTCCTCGCCGTATCCGAAGGTTGAAAGCGTTTCGCCGATAGCCACCGTTTCGCTTTCCGAAAGCGGGAGCGGTGTGACCGGGGCGGGTGCTGAAAGTCTTAGAATCGCGACATCGTAACGGAGCTTGTCCCTCCGATCGCGCGTGTCTGTGATTCGCTCATACTGCGGATGAATTTGCACCGAGATTACGGTGCTCTCCGCATTGTTCGCGTAATAGACCCTAGAGCCGAGCTTATTTCCTGATGTGCCGGCACAGACCGTTTCATCGAGGTCGCAGTAGCAATGAGCGGCCGTCAAGACAGTCGTCGGACCGACAACGACTCCGGAGCAGGAGGACTGCGAAAGGTCAGGGTTCGTCAGAACAATCGCGACCACGGGTGACGGGCGAACCGCGCAGCTCGTTCCATTAAAAATCTTCAGGCCGAGTACACCGCAGGCGTCAGATGGGATCGCGGGCAGCTCGTCCTCTCCTCCCGAGCCGCATCCCACCAGAGCGAGACTCAAAACGAGAAAAGCAGCCCCGGCTCCTAGAAATGATCTCCGTGTCCGTGGGCTGGCCATTTCAAGAGCGCCGGTTAGCGTCCCTCAAAGAGTAGGGGCGGGTCGTTGAGCTGCAAGCCGGTCGACTTAATCTTTAGCCAAAGGTCGCGCGCCTGCTCTTTCGAATCTTCATCGAAGATCTCTCGCGCATTCGGGAGGCGCAGCAGATGATCAAGCAGAATCATGGAGTGCATGTAGGTTGAATGCGATCCGACGACCGATCTCGCAATCGACTCGAGCGTCTGCTGCAGCTCTTCGCGTGTGGTGATTGCCGGTAGTTCCGCCGGTTTCTCCTTCGTCTCCGCTTCCATGTGCTCTCCTGCATCAATTGAATCGTGGCTTTCGAGCTTAGCAAGCCGGAGCTGAATCCTCCAGTCTCGCTTGGAGCGAGGCTCCTTAGCTCTTCTTTGAAAAAACGGAGCCCAGATCCACCGCATCTGGAGCTTCTTTCGCGGGTTTCGGCTGACGGCCGCGAATCGCACTGTCACAAACTTTCCGCGTGATCTCTGAGACGATCCGGGGAACGTCCTCCGTGCTTGCAACATCGAGGAGATTCGAAGTCTTCAGATTATGCAGCACCTGGGCCAGCAGCTTCTGCGCGATTTGAAAGAGCTCCTCCCGGCTCGCAGCGGGTACACTGGGAGTCACCAATGCTTCTGGTGCGGACACCCGGGACTCGGCCGGTTCGACAACCGGATCGCGCAATTCGGGAATGAACTCCGCTAGTGCTCGCTTAAGCGCTTCCGCATCGGGCGGTACGACCGCCGCTGCGCCAGAGGCCTTTCCCTGCTCGGTCAACGCAGCATCGACAATGGCGGCGCATACGATCACCGGGATGGCACAGAGCACCGGGTGATCTCGCAAACCCGAGGCGAAGTTGAACGCTTCCGCCACGGCATCCATGGCGAAGAGCACGACTGCGGGAGGCTCTGAAACTAAACGCCGCTTCGCGTCGGGGACGGACTGCATCGAGACAACCTGACGGGATGATGCGCCAAGCAGCCCCTTTACCAAGGGCCCGACAAGCGGTTGGGACTCCAGGATAAAAACTGCGCTCATACGCGCCTAATAGTCCAATGGGAGGAACTCGATCGCCTGGCGATACCGTCCCGGTGAATCGTTCGGGTCGAGCACCAGCGGTGAGCTGAGCGTGACGGTGCGAGTCGAAATTCTCCGTGGCTCCATTCCCGCCTTTACAAACTGCAGCGCCAACTCTTGAACGCGTTGCTCGTTAATTCTTTTGGCGTACGTCGACTCCGGATCTGACGAAGTCGAGTATGAGGTGATCAAAATCCGTGACCAGGGCATCTCGCCTTTCGCACGCTTTCCAATCTCACGCGCGAGTACTCGTGCGCGTGAGCTCATGAGGCTATTATCCGCTTCGAAGAAAACGTCCGCCGGGAATATTTCCCGGCCGGGGAAGACTGCGAGCCGACGATCATAATGCTCCGCCAACGTCTCTTGCACCCAGGCCTGAACTTTAAGGCGCTCAACCTCTTCCATCTGGAGGATCTCTTCGTCTTCAAGCAGGTCTGTTGCGATTCCGTGGAGCGCCCCGAAGATCGCACCCATACCCGCTCCGACTGCTGCGCCTGGGCCTGTTCCGGCGGTCAGCTGCGCGCCGATGACAGCCCCGCTGCCCGCTCCCATAGCTGCACCGCTCAAGGTGCCCGCGCCTTGCTTATCGGGACCCGGAACCGGCTTTGAAGCGCAGCTAGTGAAGAGCAACGGCGAAACCAGCAATGCAATCCAAACCGCAGCTCTCATTCGATCGTCTATGACTATTATTTATTGGCCCACAATTTTCGGTTCCGTGTCGAACCGCACCCGGTATACTGGATAGCCCGGTCCGAACCGCTGAGAAAGCTCTTTTGCGGAGAATTTCCCGACAGCGACTATAATGAACTTTGCCGGGTCGAGCCGGGACCGAGCCAGCTTCAGCAGCTCCCCTTGTCCGACGGCACTTATTCGCTCGATGTAGGTGTCGTTGTAATCCGCCGGATATTTCAGCAGCCTGAGGGTTGCCTGCCTTGATAACGCCCCCCCGGGAGTAGCGAAATTGAAGACAAACCCCCTTCCGACCGCACGCCGGATCTCGTCAAGCCGCGCCTCTGTCGCCGTCTCCGACTGTGCCCGCCGAATCTGATTCAGCACCTCGGCGATTGCGTTCGGCGCCTCCTGAGTGCGGGTGCCAAGAGCAATCAGATACTCACCCCCCTTCGCACCCGGGGCGAAGCCTCCATCCACAGAATAGGCGTAACCACGCTTCGAGCGAATCTCCGAGAAGAGAACGCTTCCGAACTCGCCGCGCGAAAAGTAGCGGTTGAAGATCGAAAGGACATACTGATCCGGGCTCAGGCGCGCCGGGCCTGGCTCTCCCATAATCACCGCTGCTTGCTCGAACGGAGCTTCGACGAGATAGATCCCCGGGCGATTCGAATACACCGGCACGGGAAGCTCGGGAGGTGCGGGCGGGCCGCCGCTCCAGTTCCCGAACGCAGCTTTCAGTGCGGCTCGAATCTCGTCGCGATCGATTCGGCCGGTCATCGTGAGCAGCGCACCGGCCGGCACAATCACCTCACCCCGTCGCGCACGAAGCAGCTCCGGAGTCATCGCACTGATCGAAGCCCGAGTCTCAAACGAGCTGTATGGGGAGCGCTCTCCATACATCGCGCGAGCAAATGTCATCGCAGCAATGGTGTCTGCATCTTCACGCCTTCGGGAGATGGCGTCGAGCGAGCGTGCCTTCCAGATATTCAACCGGTTCTGATCAAATGCCGGATGAAGCAGCATCTCACCCAGCAGGTTGAACACCATTCCGAAGTCATCCTTATGACTAAAAAACGAAACGGAGCTGAACTCGCGGCCGGCAGCGCCTTCGATCGTTGCACCAATCGCGTCGAGCGACTCATCCACCGCGCGTGGGGATCTCCCCTCCACGCCTCCGCCCCGAATCTGGCTGAAAAGCGCTCCGGTAAAACCGGGAATCTCCGCCGGCTCGACTAAGGTGCCGTATGGAAAATAAAGCGTTCCCTCAACAAGCGGCAGCTCCGAATTCGGAAGAAGCATCACGCGAAGTCCGTTCTCTTCGACCCATTCCTCGATCGCCGGAGGAGTAAAGGTTACGTCCTTAACGGGAACGAGCTCCGGACGAGAGGGGATCGGCTTTGCCGCGCATCCGGCGAGCAACAGCGCCCCCAAAAGAGCGAGCGGGGAAAGGGAGAGCAGCAGTTGTTTCACTCTGAATTTCATTCTCTGTAACCGTTCACTTCTTCTCCGATTCGATGGAAACGACCGTGCGGTTCTCGGGCCGCAAGAAGCGCCGTGAAAGATTCTGAATATCTTTCGGTGTGGTCCGCTCGATCTCGCCGTAAAGCCGAATCAGGTGTCTCCAATCACCATGGAGGGCTTCTTCTTTGCCCAGCGCGCCGGCGAGGCCCGAATCGGAATCGAGCAGCTTGAGAAAGCCGAGCCGTCCACGCTTCTTTGCCTCTTCAACCTTCTTTGGGTCGGGCGCATTCAACAGATACTCGTCGAAGATCTGCTGGACCTCGTCGACCACGCGCTGCGTTGAAACACCGGGCGCGGGAGTCGCAGCGACTAAAAAGAGATTGTCGTAACGCTCTCCTGGCGCTTCGCCTGTGTCTGCGTGGAGTGCAACTTTCCGATCCTCGACCAAGCGGACCGGGAAAACGGAGCTGCGACCATCGCTGAGCAATCCGTGGAGCACCGAGAAGTGCGCATCAGCGGGATCAGTGACAGTCGGCTTGTGGTACGCGATCAGTATCTGTGGCTTCGCATCGAGCGAGAGCACGGCCCTTCGTTCGGCCGTTTGTGCAGGCTCCGGTGCCGGATCCCCCACCGCTCGCGGTCCCCGGGCTTTGATCCTTGAGAAATACCGCTCAATCACCGGCCGGATCTCTTTCGGATCGAGATCCCCGACAATCGAGATCACCATGTTCTCGGGGTGATAATGCGAGTTGTAAAATTCGCGCATCTCTTCGGTCGTCAGCCGCTTGAGATCCGCGGAGTAGCCGATGACGGGCAACCGGTTCGGATGACTTGTAAACGATAGATCGAGCAGCTTCTCGTAAAGCTTTCCGCCCGGGTCGTCGTCGTATCCGCGCCGCCGCTCCTCCTGGACAACCTCCCGTTCCTTGTAGAACTGCCGGAAGACAGGATTTGCGATCCGGTCCGATTCCATCCAACACCAGAGCTCAAACGCAACGCTCGGCAGGCTAACGACATACGCCGTGTAATCCTTGGCCGTCATCGCATTCAGTCCGCTCGCGCCGGCGCTCGTGTAGAGGCGGCCAAACTCATTGTCGACCCAGATCGTCTCGAGCTGCTTATAGAGCTCCTGAACCCGGGGATTCGCAATTGCGGCATTTTGATCGGGCGCTTCCCGCAGAAGCTGATCGAGCTCAGCGAGCAGCGGCTCCTCCGCAGCGAAATCCTTAGTACCGATAATTTTTGTTCCCTTGAATGCCATGTGCTCAAGGAAATGGGCGATCCCGGTTATTCCCGGGCGCTCATCGACTCCACCCGCCCGAACCCAGACCTCACCGGCAAAGACCGGTGCGTTCGTCCGGCGGTAGAAGAGCACTCGCATTCCGTTGGGGAGGGTCCAACGTTGAACGCCTTCCTCAAGTGGCCGAAGCGCATGGGTGCGGATATTCGATTGCGTTGCATCGGACTCTGCCAATGCCGGTGCGGACAGCAACGAAAGCTGCAGGCCACCCCAGAGAATGGATACAGAGAAAAAAAGTGCGGCAGATCGAAGAAAATGGTGAAATTGGTCTGACATCGAGAGATCCGCAGAAAGTGCAGCGGAGGGTAAACTCTCGGCGCACTTCTTACAACCGAAGGAAACGCCTGGCGGCCCAGACGGCGACCCGGACATTGATGAGGGACATGACCACTCGAAGACGGACAGCCCGCGAGGGATTGAGCATCTTTGCCTGCGCGCTCGTCTTTGCCGGAGCCTCGGACATCAAGGGGTGCGACGAGGATATCACGCTCCTCGATGGTGTCGGAGTTTCGACGACCTCCTCGACAACGACGACCGAGGACGACGGGACGAATCCAACGCCGACCGCGACTGCTACGGCAACAGCAACGGCGACTGCCACCGCTACGGCGACAGCGACAGCGACAGCCACCGCGACTCCCACAGCCACTGCTACCGCAACCCCAACGGCCACGCCGACACCAACTGCGACCGCGACAGCCACTCCGACACCGACGGCGACTCCCCTGGTCTCTTCGCCCCAGAATTTGAGCAATAAGGAAAACGACCCCGCCAACATTCAACCCGACAAGGATAACGACGGCCTCACTGATGCGCGCGAAACAACGCTCGGCACCGATCCCCTGCACCCCGACTCGGATTTTGACGGCTACACCGATGGCTATGAAGATCGGACCGGAAGTGACGGGATTGACTCCTCCGTTCACCCCCGCTCGCCGAAGGCCGTGCAGAATCTGCTCGCCACGTCGAACGCAAAGTTCGGCGTAGCGGATCAGGATGGCGATGGACTCCCCGATGAGTTCGAGAAGAAGCATGGAACCGAATTCCAACTTGCAGACACTGACGGAGATGGCGTCGGAGATGGTGCGGAGCTGATCAACGGAACGAATCCGAACAGTGCCGACCCCGATCGCGTTGACACCGACCTGGATGGTCTACTCGACATCGTTGAGGACAAATACGGTACCGACAAGTCCTCGGCGGACACCGATCGGGATGGAATGCCGGACCCGTTTGAAGTTCTCTTCTCGCTCGATCCGCGTAATCCGGATTCCGATGGAAACGGAGTTTTGGACGGATGGGATCCGAATGGTGGTAGATACCTCTACAGCCCGAAGACGGTCTGGTTCCCGAATTGGGCGAAATAGTCGAAGCGGTTAGCCGAGAAGAATCTTTTCGAGCTTTTCCTGCGCGACTACGGCTGACGCCGCAGGAGCTTCTTGCTTCACGCGAGGTGCGCGTTCGCGGACGACGCCACTGGCGAGCGAGTGATTCGTTGCGAGCTTGTCGAGCACCCCGTTAATGAAACTTGGCGACTCGTCGGATCCGAAGCGCTTTGCAATCTCAATTGCTTCATTGATCGCAACGCTATGTGGAACATCTTCGAGGAAGAGGATCTCGTAGCCGGCAACGCGAAGGATGCCCCGATCAACGCGGGACATGCGGGATATACTCCAATGCTCGCTTGCGCAGGTCAGCTCTGAGTCAATTTTGGAGATATTTTGGACGACGCCGGCGGCGAGGCGCTCAGCATATGGCCGTACGGTCGTGAGAATTCCGAAATGGTCGAAGCAGAACGCGATCTGGCCGTCCTCCCACTTCGAAAGGAAGTCGCACATGAACACCCCTTGAAGCGCCACTTCGCGGGCCTGCCGTCTCAACCCCATAAACGTCTCAAAGCTCTAAAGAAACAATCAAAAAGCCGAATCGATGCTCCTCATCTCTTCAGCCAGTTTGGAGGTTATGCCGCTTCCTCCGTCAACTGTGATCGCAATGGGACTTCACATATCAGCCGGAGCGCCCCAAGTGCAAGAAATTCGCGCGGATTTGCCCCTTGGGACGCAGTTACGAATGACGGTTCGACTCCGAGCTCCGAAGGCCGAAAATGCCCGTCTGCGTGAAGAGTTGGGGCGGGTGCGCTATGCGTATAGCCGCTCTTTTATGCAGATGGTGCGTTTTATCCCAGTAGAAGCAGAGATGCTCCTCTCGAGGTTCGGCCGCGAGCCCCGAGATGAGAGAGCACACGGTTACATTCAACGTGCAGCACTCCTTTCTCTTAATTGCTCAACCGAGCGATTTGGAGAAAGGAGAATGCGATGCGCTTACCTGAAGCCCGGCGAGACTGGGTTCCAGGCCGGAAGCCGTTTGAACCGGAGCCCTGGTCATTCGAGCTGAGTGCGCCCGAGCAGGCGCTCTACCTCCGAGACCTTGATGACTTCGCACAAGGCATTCACGCGGTACTCCATCACTACCGCATTCGCATGAGCTACCAAGAGTTGCTCGACGCGGACGAAGACCTCTTCGCGCTCGTGATCAACCTAGTGAACAAGTTTTGCAAGACCTACCCGGCATGGTCTCTGAAGAACTTCGGCGCCGGTTGGCTTGGTCGGAATCATCGCTTCGCGGAGTATGATCCGTTCGGCGACGAAATCTACCCGATCCTCTACGTCCCAGTGCAATTTGAGGACAAGCTCGTTCAGGTCTCGTTTCACCTTATGAATCTTTCAACAAAAGGATTTCGAGCCACCCCCGAGGCAATCTTCAAGCCGATAAGCGCCATGAAACGCGCCCGGGTTCTTTTGCGCTGGCAGTTGCGTTTACGCGTGGGCGGACGCACGGCGATGATGGCACGGAACGAGTTCGTTTCTTGGTTTGCCGAGGCCCAGAAAAAAAGTGTTGGGCGTTACGTTCCGGTAGGGATCCGGAATTGGCGCGAATATCGCTGGTTTAATGACGGGAGCGACGTCTGAAACATTTTCGTCTTCCCCGTGAGCGTTTTGGCTCTCTTATCTCACACCCCAGCTTGTCCAGACTCGCGCGAGACTTTCGTCAAACGCTCGACATACTTCGCGATGATATCGACCTCGATATTCACGAGCGTTCGGGCGTCATAACCGCGGAAATTTGTCCGTTCCCAAGTTGCCGGGACGATGTAGACGGAGAAACTCCCCTCACCACACTCACCGATGGTGAGGCTGACCCCATCGACCGAAACCGAGCCTTTCGGGACAAGGTAGCGCGAATACTCTCGCGGAATTTGAAAGGTGATCTTCCTTGTCTCCCCTTCAACGTCGACAGCCGTCACCTTCGCAACGCAATCCACGTGACCTTGAACGAGATGCCCATGCAGCAGATCGTTCAGACGGAGCGGAGATTCGAGATTGACGAGTCCACCGGCTTTGAGTCCACCGAGAGTCGTCCTCCGCAGCGTCTCCGAGCCGACATCAAAGGCGATTAGTCCTGCGTCGTTCTGGACGACTGTCAAACAAACTCCGCAAACGGCGACTGAGTCGCCCGGTGCACTCTCTGCAAACTCTGACGCTCTGATCTGCAGCCGTCCAGTCTCCACGCCGATATTTACACCGGTGATCTCTCCGACGGAGCGAATGATTCCTGAAAACATAATTAGACCCGTTGTATCCGTTCACTCCGATGAACGATAGCGCGCACATCCGGATATTCTCTAGCCCCCTCAGGGGGCGGTTCTGTGCAGCAGAACCGGGGGTGAAAAAGACTTAGCGTTCACAATATCTGCCGTCCCTGTTCAAGGGACGACAAGAAAACTATCCAAGACCCCTCCGCGAACATTTCGTAAACATTCTGGAAATCTCTTCGCTATTTCAGATTCTGACCGTGAACGCTTAGGCCAGCTCCAGCACTCGAACCGTATCAGGCCCCATGCGCCGACTCAAAACGGCCTTAAAGCCCTGTTCTAGATGCAGCGGGAACTCGGGGAGTGCCTCACCGCTGCTTGAGACGGTAGCCTCAATCAAAATCAGGCGATTAACCAGCTGCTCGGTGATGAGCGAGCGAGCGATCTCCGCACCTCCCTCACAAAGCACGGTTCGAATCCCGAGATCGAATAGATGCGCGAGCGCCGATTCAAGGTCAAAGCCCGGAAGGACGATGGTCTTCGCGCTGCTATCGAATACTTGCAAGTGCCGGTCGAAGGGGCTCGCATCTCCGATGATCACTCGGAGCGGCTGAGCGCCTCGGCCAAGCCGGTTCGTAAGCGCTGGATCATCTGCTTTGACCGTTCCGCTTCCGACAAGAATCGCATCGGTGCGCGACCTCAGGCGTTGAACAAATGCTCGTGCGATCGGCGAACTTATCCAGCGTCGCGACGGGTCGCCGGTGCTCAGTTTTCTGTCCGCGGTCAATGCCAGCTTGAGCGTTACAAACGGCCGCTGAACCGCAAAACCAGTTCGAAATCCTTCAATAATGTGCTCGCCCGTCTCCGGCAGGATCCCGGCGATAACCTCCAGCCCCTCCGCGCGAAGCCGTGCCGCGCCATTTCCCTCTACCTCGGGATTTGGATCTTTCGCCGAGAAGACTACCCGTTTGATACCCGCGCGGAGAATCGCTTCCGTACAAGGTGGAGTGCGGCCGTGATGATTACAGGGCTCGAGGCTGACATAGAGGTCTGCGCCTTTCGCGGCCTCTCCTGCGTCCGAAAGAGCCTCAACCTCGGCGTGCGGCAGACCGGTACCTCGGTGATATCCTCTTCCGATGACTGCGTTGTCTTTGACTATGACGCAACCGACAGCAGGGTTTGGCGAGGTGCTTCCTAATCCCCGGCGGGCCATCACGAATGCCCGCTGAAGAAAGTGCTCGTCGAGAGAGCTATTCTTCACGGACTATTCTTCACTGGGAAACTGCAGCGGCTGTTGCAGCTTTCGCCCCTTCGTTGCGTTCTTGATCGTCCGGAGCTCTTTATTCGAGACGAGATTCTTCAGTGTGTCGAGGAACTCCACGACATCGGAGAATTCCCGGTAGACCGATGCGAAGCGAACATAGGCGACCTGATCGAGCCCTTGAAGCTTATCGATCACCATCTCTCCGATCATCTGGCTCGGAACTTCCTTCTCACCGACTTCGAGCAGTCCGGATTCAACATCCCGAATCAGCTGTTCCATCTGTTCGACACTGATCGGACGCTTCTCGCAGGCCTTCTTCAATCCGCCGAGTATCTTGTAGCGATCGAAATTCTCACGCTGGCCGCCCTTCTTCACGACCATCGGGAGCATCTCTTCGATGCGTTCGAACGTCGTGAACCGGAACTCACAGCTCTCGCACTCCCGCCGGCGGCGCACGGAGCGCCCATCGACGCCTTCCCGCGAGTCGACGACACGAGTCTTTTCAGAGCTACAGCGCGGACAATTCATACCGGGGTTCTACCCGAATCCGCGCATAGAGGGGAAATTGCGGCCCCAGCAACATAGAATCAGCTTAAACGGGCGAATACTGGGACCGCGGGCGTCTCGCCCGCCGACCGGTTCACGCAAACGAAAAGTGATGGCCGCAAACTTCATTCAGCGGCGCGCACCTGCAAGCGGACGGGGACGTCCGCGGTCCCAGTTGAGTCTATCGCCCCGGAATCTCAATCTTTTCGAGCCCGGGCACGGGGAAGGAGAGCGAGAAATCCTTCACTTCCTTCGCGAGCTTCGAAATGATCGCCGGATTCTCGTGATTCCGGAGTGCTCCCACGATCCACTTTCCGAGCATGTCCATATGCTCCTCGTTCATACCGCGTGTTGTACACGCAGGCGTTCCGAGCCGAACACCGCTCGGACGGAGCGGCGGATTCGGGTCATCGGGGATCAATTGCTTGTTCGTCGTGATGCCGATCGCATCGAGAGCATGCTCACCGACGCGGCCGTCGAATCCGAAGCTCTTCACCGTATCGAGCACCATCATGTGGTTGTCCGTCCCACCGGTGACGAGGGAAACCCCTTCAGCCATCAACGCTGCGGCGAGCCGCTTCGAATTGCTCATCACCTGCCGGGCATAAGCCTTAAACGCGGGCTCGAGCGCCTTTTTGAAAGTGATTGCACATGCGGCGACGGTGCTCATGTGCGGTCCACCCTGCAGACCAGGGAATACCGACGAATCGAGAATCTTTGCGTGAGCCGCTTTGCAGAGGATCATTCCGCCGCGGGGTCCACGCAAACTCTTGTGCGTCGTGGTGGTGACGATATCGAAGTTCGAGTCGAACGGATTTCGCATCGCCTCTCCGGCGATCAAGCCCCCGACGTGCGAAACATCCGCCATCGTTAATGCTCCGACCTCGTCTGCCACCTTCCGGAAGGCCGAGTAGTCGTAATCCCGCGGATAAGAGGAATAGCCGCAGAGAACGATCTTTGGCTTCGTCTCCTTTGCCGTCTTCATCAGAGCGTCAAAGTCGATCTCGCCGTTCTTCTCGACCTGGGTCTTATAGCGGACGAAATTAAATATCTTTCCCATGTGGGAAACGGGAGCGCCGTGCGTCAAGTGACCACCATGGGTCAGCTCCATCCCGAGGACCGTGTCTCCGGGCTTCAGGTAGGCCAAATAGACCGCCTGGTTCATCGGGGACCCGGAGAGCGGCTGGACGTTGGCGTACTCGGCGCGGAAGAGCTTACAAGCCCTGTCGCGGGCGAGGTTCTCAATCTTGTCCGTGTTCTCTTGTCCACCGTAATACCGGCGGCCGGGTAGACCTTCGGAGTACTTGTTCGTGAACACAGAAGCGAGAGCGCCAAGCACTTCAGGGTAAGTGTAATTCTCTGAGGGGATCATCTCGATCCCTTCCGCCTGCCGGATCTCCTCGGCCACAGTTGCCGCGTAGATCTCCGGGTCGAAGGATTGAATTAACTTTCTGTAGTGGTCGAACATCGAAGTGAGCCTTTAGAGAGCCTCTAGGAGTAAAAACGGAGTTAGGAAACCCTAACTCCGCCTTAACTACTTTCCTACTGTCTGGCCGTCCCGGTTCAGTGGTTCGGCTGGAGGTTCCCAGCCGACAAAATGAATTGGCCCGGCCGACTGAGTTAACTTGTGTGCTCTTGGATGTAGGTCACCGCATCGCCAACGGTCTGGATCTTTTCAGCATCCTCGTCAGAGATCTCGATGTCGTATTCCTCTTCGAGAGCCATGATCAGCTCTACGATATCCAAGGAGTCAGCTCCCAGGTCTTCGATAAACGACGCCTCTGCAGCAACATCCTCCGGTGGAACGCCGAGCTGCTCCACGATGATGCTTTTTACTTTCTCTGCAGTTTCTTCACGTCCCATACGTGTACTCTCCGTAATTAAAATCGCTTCTAAGAGCGCTACTTTCCTTATGAAATCAAGGCTCCATCGTGGGAGCGGCAGGGATGCCCTTACCAGGCTCTTCATCCCTTGGCTACCCCGTTGAGGGGTACCGCAAGCGACTGGGAGCCTTCCCTTCGGGAAAATTCTCGGCCCAGGGCCGAAAAACCCCCGCTACATATACATACCCCCGTTCACACTCAAGATCTGTCCGGTGATATATCCCGTGTTGGGTGAGGCCAAAAACGCAGCTGCGTCCGCAATGTCTTGCACGGTGCCGAGACGGCCGAGAGGAATTTGTGCGAGAAGCTGTTCCTTCTGCTCGTCCTTAATCGATTCCGTCATGTCCGTGACGATGTAACCGGGAGCAATCGCATTAACGGTGACGCCTCGGCTTCCGAGCTCTCGAGCGAGACTTTTTGTAAATCCGAATACTGCGGCTTTGGTCGCAGAATAGGCGGTCTGTCCGGCATTTCCGCTTAGCCCAATGACGGAACTGAGATTTATGATCCGTCCGTAGCGCTGTTTCATCATCGCCTTCGTTACGGCGCGCGAGCAGTAAAATACCCCTGAGAGGTTTACGCCCAACGTTCGATCCCAGTCCTCTTTCTTCATTCGGACAATCAGCCCATCGAGCGCGATTCCCGCGTTATTCACAAGAATTTGCACCCCGCCGGTCTCCGTTAAAATCTTCTCGAACGCAGCGTTTACCTCGTCCTCCGAGGCGACATCGAATTTGCTCAGAATTATCTTCGCACCGAAATCCCGGGAGAGCTCCTCGGCGAGGCTCGCTGCCTCGGCTTCGCTGCGCGCGTAGTTCACGACAACTTGCGCGCCGCATGAGGCGAGCTTTCGGGCGATCGCTCTGCCGATTCCGCGTGACGCACCAGTCACAACGGCGGTCTGTCCCTCAAGCGCTTTCATGCCTCACCTTCTGTTTCTTCCACCGCGTCCGCGGCCTTCGCTGTCTTTCTCCGGCGCTGGCCGTTTTCGTAAAATCTTCCCTTCGCGATCGTGCCCACGAAGAATTCATCCTCTGTGAAGAGCGCGGTGTCTTCGAGTTGTCCGAGCTCATTTCCGATACGTGCAGTCATCCGGATGCGAACGAAGGTTTCTGTGATCCGGATCGCGTTCTTCACGGCGCGAGAATCGCTTGAGCCGTGAAGCACAACGGCAAGCTTCCGGAGACCGAGCAGCGGCGCACCGCCGTAATAGGTGTAATCGAACTTTTCACGAAATACTCGCTTATATGTGCCTTTCGACAGCCAGAGCGCGAGCCGCCCAACCGGTGAGCGCTTCGCATCGTGCATCAATTGATCGAAGAAGAGCTTCACGCACCCTTCCATCCCCTTCAACAGAACGTTTCCGACCATGCCGTCGCAGACGATCACATTTGCCTTGCTTCCGCCCGGAACGTCACGGCCTTCGCAATAGCCGATGAAGTTCATGCTCGGGATCTGAGCGAGTGCGGCGTAGGCGGAACGAATCACATCCGTCCCTTTCGTCGGCTCCTCGCCGTTCGAGAGTAACGCCACCTTCGGACGCTTTTTCACGTCTCCTTCGGAGCCTGAAACCCCGGGAGCGCCGTTCGAGAATTGGGGTTGATCGCCGAAGAGCGATTCGAAGTAGACCACGCCCATGATTGCAAACTGAACAAGATGGTGGGCGTGGCACTCAACGTTCGCGCCGGAGTCCAGAATGACGTTCGGGAGCCCATCGCCTGCCACCGGAATCAGAGTCGCAATCGCCGGCCGCTCGATGCCCGGGAGAAGGCCGAAGACCATACGCCCCGCGGCCATCATCGCCCCTGAGTTCCCCGAGCTCAGCACAGCTGCGGCAGCGCCCTGCTCGACAAGGTTATAGGCTACGCAGAGCGAGGAGTTCGGCTTCTTACGGATCGCTCGCGTCGGCGAGTCCTCCATCGTGATGACTTCGGGAGCGTGACCGATCGTAAGCGGCGAATTCGCACCGCCTTGCGACTGGAGAATGGTTCGTAGCTCGGGCTCCGGGCCGACAAGCACGGACTTGCATCCGAACTCTTTCCAAGCCTGCAGCGCTCCTTCGACCTGCACTTCGAGACCGCGGTCACCGCCGGCGGTATCGAGAGCTATAGGGAGTACACTCTGTTCGCTCACCGATTGTAATTTCACTCAGTGCGGCTGCGAACGCTCAAGCTGGAGCTTGAGTCGTGCTCTGCCCGCTCTTCGGATAATAACGGTCGCGGTAAAAGCCGCATTCGGGACAGATCGAGTGCGAACGAACATCCGCGTGGCACTTCTGGCACTTGGTGGTGCTCTCCGGAACTAGGAAGTCGTGGGCCCGGCGGGTTCCCCGTCTCGACTTCGACATCTTTTTCTTTGGTGCCTGCATAGATCCTCATCCCCGCTACTCGTCTCGCGGGACCGGTTCGTATATTGAAAATGCGGCGTCCCGTCAATTGGCGGCCAAGTGCCTCGGGATTGCGCCCCCCCGGATAACGGTCTGGGATGATTGGCGATTGGCCGGCTGATGCCGGGCTGCACCGGTCTGTAAGCTTGAATCGGCGGCCGGGGGCCGGTTAAGCTCGCTCGATGGTGAAACAGATCTTCGTTAATCTCCCCATCAAGAACCTGAACCGCTCTGTTACATTCTTCAGCGCGCTCGGCTTCAAGTTCAATCCCCAGTTCACCGACGACAACGCGACCTGCATGATACTTGGCGAAAACATGTTCGCGATGCTGCTCCTTGAGGACTTCTTCAAGACGTTCACAGAGAAGCCGATTTCCGACGCGACAAAATCTACCGAGGTGCTCACGGCCCTCTCCCTGCGGAGCCGGGCCCAAGTCGACGAGATGGTTGAGAAAGCGCTCGCCGGCGGCGGTGCACTCAGCGGCGAGGCGCGGGATCACGGCTGGATGTATCATCGCAGCTTCCATGACCTCGATGGCCACATTTGGGAGCCCTTTTACATGGATGAAAAGGGCATTCCGGCTTCACCTGGGGCTAAATAAATACCAACAGCGGTTTGATGCGCGAAACGCCCGTGAGCATCAGCCTTTTACCGGCTCACCGAGATGGAAGTAAGTCGTGTCCCGGTGCGGGTTGAGGACGTCGCTATCCGTATGCCGATTGCGCACCCGTTTCGCCTTGATCGAGACGCGCTCCGGGCTCACTTCATCCCACGCCACCGTCTGAAAGCCTTGGATCTCAAGCGCCTTTACCAGCCAAGGCAGGTTGGGCCCGCTCCAGTTCGTGTAGTCGCCGAAGTATTCCGACTCCGGATACAGAATACAGACAGGAACATCGACGTCGGTTTTCACGTAATGCGTCTCAAGGAAGAAGTCTGATTTACAGACACTACAGGCCTTCTCAATCCCAAGCATCGGATGGATGAGATGATAGAGCACGCCGAACATCATCACGACATCGAAGCCGCCAACCGTGCGCGGCGAGACGTCGTAGCAATTCATGTTCAAGAATTCGAGCTTCGAACCGAGCTTGCGCCGGATGAAATCGATGTTCTCCATCCCGCGGCGAAGCTGAGAGAGATCGTCCACACCGACGAGCCGCTCTGCTCCGTGAGCCTCAGCCCAAAACGAATAGAAACCGTCGTTCACTCCGATATCGAGCACGGACTTGCCGCTAAAATCGAAATCTTGGATGTGAAACTTTTTGGGGAGCCCCAGACGGTACGGCGCATGGTTCGCTCTGGTCTGCAGATTCGGTGCGAGCGGGATCTCATGCCACCACCAGAGCGAGTTCATGAACTCGTACTCTTCCGGCGTGATTTCGATCGGCTTTCCGTCACGAAGGAAGTGACCTTGCTGACGATCGAACGAGAGCTTGGATTGACGCGGCGCAGACATACGAATCCCCTTGGTGTGTTGCGAATAGGAGAATTAGCAGATGAATAGCGGACTCGTCAGCTGACAATCCGCTCCACGACCTGGCTTAGGGTCAGGTTCTGCCGGGGATCGTCCGAGAAGATCCGTCCATGCTTTAACACGAGTATCCGATCGGCAACCGTGAAAACGTCGTTCAATCTGTGGCTGACAAGAACGATACAACGCCCGAGCTTCCGCTGTTGAATGATGAGCTCGAGG
Source organism: uncultured Bdellovibrionales bacterium (assembly GCA_964401925.1). GTDB lineage: Bacteria > Bdellovibrionota_C > UBA2361 > SZUA-149 > JADYYL01 > CAYOAK01. Next base: position 20,579 of record CAYOAK010000040.1, read on the forward strand.
ACGCGATCCACCTCCCGCGCCGCCAGCGCCGCAGTCGGCTCATCGAGGAGAAGAACTTTCGGTGCGAATATCACCGCCCGGGCGATGGCGACGGCTTGTTGCTGACCGCCCGAGAGGGACCCGACCGGCTTCGAGAGATCCGCTATCCGAATTGAGAGCTCCTCGAGCTTCTCAGCCGCAATCCGGCGCATTCCCGAGCGGTCAAGCAAGCCAAAACGGCTATTCAGCTCCCGCCCCATAAAGAGGTTCGTCACGACGTCTTGCTGGGGAGCGAGGGCGAGATCTTGATAGACCATCTCGATCCCATGCTGGCGGCGTTTCGCAGCCGGGATTCCGGCGAGATTCTTCGTTCCCAAGAGAATCTTCCCGTCATCCGGTTGGTACACACCCGCGATGATCTTCATTAACGTGGATTTGCCCG
>CAYOAK010000041.1:0-20190 GCA_964401925.1 uncultured Bdellovibrionales bacterium
AGATCGACCTCGAGGATATGATCGCGGAAGAAGACAACATGGTCTTCATCAGTCACCGCGGTTATGCCAAACGCTGTGCTCCGTCGCTTTACCGCTCGCAGCGGCGGGGTGGGAAGGGTGTTCAAGGGACGAAGAAGCTGAACGACGATGATAATGATTTCATCACGGATCTCTTTATCGCCTCGACCCATGCGTATCTGCTGATCTTCACCTCAAAAGGAAAGCTCTATTGGCTGAAGGTCTACAATCTGCCGGAAGCGGGCCGCACGGCGCGCGGGCGCGCGATTGTGAATATGCTTCAGCTGGAAGGCGATGAGCAGGTTTCGGCGATCGTCCCGGTGCGAAACTTCGAAGAGGGCCGCTATGTCGTAATGGCAACGAAGCGCGGCTACATCAAGCGTACTGACCTGATGGAGTTCTCGAACATCCGGAAAGTCGGCATTCGAGCTGTCTCGATCGACGAGGGCGATGCTCTAATTGGTGTGAAGATTACGGACGGGAAGTCGGATTGTTTGATTTCAACGCGCGAGGGGATGGCTATCCGCTTCGCAGAAGATCAGGTCCGGGCGATGGGACGAACTGCACGTGGAGTTACCGCGGTGAATCTCGAGGAGTCCGACGAGGTCGTGACGCTCGTGACTGTGCCGCACGCTGAGCTCGCACCGAGCGGTCCGGAAGAGGGTGACGATGCCGGAACGGCAGCGTTTGTCGGAGAGCCGGCGCTCTTGACGGTCTGCCAGAACGGCTATGGTAAGCGCACGTATGTTTCGCGTTACAGAAGCCAAAATCGGGCCGGGAAGGGGTTGATCGATATTAAAACCGTCGATCGAAATGGCCCTGTTGTCGGTATGGTCGAAGTAAAGGACTCCGATCAGATCATGATCATCACGACTGCCGGAAAGGTGATTCGCTCGCCTGTCTCGACGGTGTCTCTCGTCGGAAGAAATACGATGGGTGTCCGCTTGATCAACCTCGAAGAGGGTGAGCGGGTTGCTGCGGTGGGTCGTATCGCCGAGTCGCCGGAAGATCTTCCGGCGGACGATGAGGTGCTGCACTAAGTTCATCCTGAAAGGGCACAAGAGATCAGAAGAGATGCTTTGCCGGGACCGCGGACATCTCGTCCGCTTACCGGTTCATGCACTTGAACAGTGACCGCTCTGGGCTTCGTTCAACTGCTCGAAGCATCTTTTCCGATAGGCATCTGGAATCGCTCTAAGCGGAAGCTCCGCTGTGCGCTATTTTGCCCGCTTATTTCGCCCGGGAGGCGGCTTTTTCTTTGCGTTCTCCGTCAAGAATCAAAAGCTCGAGCACTTTCGACTTCTCGTCGATTCCAAAGAAGTTTCCGAATCTGCGCCGAAGTGTCTGATGGTGGAAACAGCCGTCGAGTGTTTTCTCGAGAAACTTGAGGTGCTCCAGCCGTTCTTTGTCGTTCGCGGCCGCGGGGATCTTCTCGAGCTCATCCCATGTTTTCTTGAATGCCGCCTCGCCGACTTGGCGGGGATGCGTGCCCACACTCGACTGAATGATTAGCGCACGCACGTCTCGAAGCCGCAGAGGATCGCTTTTTACAAAGTCTTCTTTGGCCAAATTCTGGCTGACCTCCAGCGCACGATCAAACTCCTTCAATGAATGAAGGAGCCGAATGGTCTTCGTCTGTAGCTCATAGCGGACTGCGGGGCTCACGAGCGCGTTCTCGTTGTTAAAAAAGGTGCCCGTTGCCTCCTCGAGCGCGGACAATGCTTTGAAGCGAAAGAGCAGCCTCTGCTTGTCGCCTTTCGCGTGACGCGCTTCGTCCTCATGGCTCGTAGCCAATTTTAGCTGTTCTAGCGCACGGCGGTCCTCCGCGGTCGGCACCTGTGTCGGTGTCTCAGTTGTTTGGGCTGCCTGGGCCATGGGGGAGATCTCCGGGGCTTACATTCTGACCCCGGGGTTATATTTCACTTCCTTCAAAATGTTGCCTAAATTGTGCGGATGATGAGTTTCAAAACCTGTCTGGCGCTAACCTTCGCAGCCCTCTGGGTTTTGGCGATCGGATCTCCCGCTGCGGCAGAGCCGGAGAGAATCGGGGTTATCTTCGGCCTCACAGGCGACGCGGCAAAATGGAGCGCCTCGATGCGCCGTGGGATCGAGCTTGCGGCCGCGGAGGAGGACGCAAAGGGAACCCCGGTCCGATTGCTTTGGGAGGATTCGGGCACATCACCGCAAAAGGCGGTCAGTGCATTTCGAAAGCTCACCGAGCAGGATGGCGTGACGGTCATTCTCGGAGATGTTTTCACCTTCGTAACGGAGCCGCTCATTCCCCTCGCCGAACGCACGAAGACCCTGCTCATCACACCCAGCCTTCCCGAAACATTCTGTGCGCAGAGTAAAGGGCATTTCTTCTCCACCGCATCCCAGATTCCACAAAGTGAGAGCGCCTTTCGCAGCTATCTGACCTCGAAGCCGGACATTCGCAGGGTGGCGATTATTAACTTCGGCGACGTCGGCTGGGGCGGCGCCTACCGGGCCGTCTGGGAAAAGCTCTTCAAAGAGCTCGGCCGGGAAGTAGTCTCGCAGCGCGACAACCTCGATTTCACCGCCGATGCTCTCAGCATCGTCGGCGCAGTCCTCGAAAAAAAGCCCCAAACAGTCTTCGTAGCCCACAACCCGCTCACGATGCTCAAAGCTCTCCGGCACTACAAATACGCCGGTGACATCGTCTTCGTGAATCAGCTCCTCGAGCCCTTCCTCGACAAAGGCTACGACCGCTCCATCGCAGAGGGTGTCTACTTCGTCGACACCGCCGGCTCGCCCGACTTCGTCGATCGCTACCGCAAGCGCTTCAACGAAGAACCCTACCTCGAATCCTACACCGGTTACGAAACCCTCCGCGCCGCCCTCCTCGCCATACGCATGTCCGGCTCTCCCGCAGCCAACTTCAAAACCATTCACTACACCGGTGTCTCCGGCGAGCTCGACTTCCGCACCACCTGCGCCGGCAACCGCGCCCCCTGGCACCTCAAGCGCATCAAGCACGGTGCGGTGAGAACAATTTCCCAGTCCGCGCAAAATTAATTATATCGCGTATAATTAAATATTCAGGAAGAACAGCTCGTTGTCGAGTTGTTCACTGGCTTATGTGCAGCGCGAAGTGCCGGGTGGTCGGCCCGGTTTTCGGAGCTGAAGACACTGTCCAGTCTCAGCTTCGATCTGTTTTACAAATTCATCCGATCCCCACGGCAACGAACGTTTGATGCGCTCCTGAAGGTCGAGAATTCGCGCTGGATCATACTGATGCGACAGCCAGCCCATCCAATCGGTATTGCCAGAGATTATGCGCTTCCATTGCCCGCGTGCGGTCAGCAGGGAATCGTCCCGCAGGTCACAGTGTCCCTGCGCGCTCGACCAAGCATACTCAGACGCATGCGTGACAATGCCGGCGCGCACGGGATTCAGCTCTATGTAGTGTAACGCGGTCCAAAAGTACTCGTTGTCATCTATCGGACTAGCGAAGAAACGATCCTGACAGAGATGTCCGGTCCAGCCGAATCGCGGATTCACCGCCTTGGCGTATTCTCTGTGCACGTTCTGCATTAGGTTAGAGAGAGACTCTTTGGTAGGCGGAACTGGAAGATGATGCACGTGGTTCCTCATCAAGCAGTACCCAAGGAGCTGCACGTCGAAGCGGGCGGCATAATACTGCAAGAGGTCGAGATACAGCCGCCTATCAGCGTCTTCAAAGAACATGTCGCCCTTTCTTACTCCACGTTGAGTAACGTGATGTGGTCGACCTGGAACAATTATACGTGGCGTTTTAGACACCGTCTCTAATCGACGGTTTGCTGACGGTGTTGCGTGCCAACCAAAAATAATTATACGCGATATGATTATTTCTAGTGGCCGGGAGGTACTTTTCGTATGGGCAGAGTGATGGTGGATGCGATTCTGGCGGAGTACGACCGGTATCGCGAACTTGGAACGAAGGCACTCGCGCAGGTGGCGGAGGAGAAACTATGGGTGCAGCCGCCGGGGAAGGGAAACTCTCTGGTGGTCCTTGTGCAGCATATGTCGGGGAATTTTCGATCGCGATTCACCGATTTTCTGACGAGTGATGGCGAGAAGGAGTGGCGCAGCCGGGATGATGAGTTCACGGAGCGCCGTCTTACGCGCGCGGAGATCGACAAACTCTGGAACGATGGGTGGTCAGCGCTCCATGCCGCGGTGCGGCCGCTGACCGATGCGGATCTGTCGCTTAGTGTAAAGATTCGCGGGCGCGAGCTGAGCGTCTTGGAGGCGCTGCTGCGGAGCGTAGCGCACGCAAGCCATCATGTGGGGCAGATCATCTACCTCGGGAAGATGCTTCGCGGAGAAGAGTGGGAGAATCTCAGCATTCCTCCCGGTGGCTCGGCGGCCTACAACCGGAATCCCACGCGGGAGAAGCCCCCGCGAATTTAGATCGCCCCAACGCCGATCAAGCGCGCTGCAGAACTCAGAAATAGCCAACCGATGAACGCGTAAGCCGCGACCAAAGAGAGCGTCCGGAAACGCTGACGCGCCTTTACTGAGAGATGCGCTTCGCGCCGGTAGGCAAATGCAATGAATCCACCCGTAATCAAACCTACCGTTGTCGCGGTGATGACAGCCGAAAGAAAAAATGCCGACTGTGGCAGTCCCTCAAATCCCGCAGGAATGCTCACTCCGGCGAAGAACGCATCTGCCGACGTGACAAAGAGTATCGACACCGCCGCGAGAGGACCCGCTGAAGGCTTCGGCTCATGGTGATGGCATTCACTCCCGTCGTCATGATGCTCGTGAACATGTTTCGAATGCCGATAGACACAGAAAAACAGCCCCAGCGCACCGAGAAGCGAGATGTAGAGTCCCGTGCGCTCTCCGTGTAAATACCCGGTAGTCGAGAGTAGCAGCCCTAAGCTTTCATAGAAAAAATGTGCGATGCCGATCGTCAGTGCCGCGCGGAGCATCGTCCAACGGAAGGCGAGTGCCGTCGAGGTCGCCGTTAAAATACACCCGTCTCCCACGCAGCCCAGCGCGGCGGCCACACTTGCCAAAATGAGCTTCCAGGTGAGCATAAGGAGTGCGGTTGTAGCGAAAATGCTCATCGAAGAGAACCTATGGAGAAGGTAACGGTCCTCGGGGCGGGAAGTTGGGGAATCGCCCTCGCAAATCACTATCGGCGTTTAGGGCACGGGGTGACCCTTTGGGGGCGCGATCCTCAGACGCTCGAACAGGTCGCTGCGCGCGGCACCGCAGAGAAATTCTTCCCAAATTTGGGGGGCGAGCAGGGGATCGCGGTCACGCGCGATCTCGGAGACGCCGTAGCGGGAGCAGCGTTGGTGGTGATCGCTCTTCCTTCGTCGGCATTCCGCGGGACGCTCGCGCACTGCAGCCCAGACGAGAGTTCCGTTCTTGTTTCCGCGTCTAAGGGGCTCGAAACCGACACGGATTACCGGATGTCGGAGGTGCTCCAAAGTCTTTTCCCAGCGGCAACTGTCTGTGTGCTGACCGGCCCAAGCTTCGCTGTGGAAGTCGTACAGAATCTTCCGACGGCTGTAGCAATTGCCGGTAACGATCCGGTCGGCGTGGAGCGTGCGATGCGGCTGACTCAAGGTCAGAGGCTCCGCGTTTATCCGACGGACGATCTGATTGGTGCGGAGCTTGGCGGAACATTGAAGAACGTGCTCGCTATTGCCGCAGGCGTCGTGGATGGAGCACAGCTCGGCGTGAATGCTCGAGCGGCCTTACTGACGCGCGGTCTCGCTGAGCTGCGGCGTCTAGTCGTTGCTGCCGGTGGGCGCGCAGAGACTGTGATGGGCCTTTCTGGAATGGGAGATCTGCTTCTCACGGCAACCTCCGACCTTTCGCGAAACCGGCGCGTCGGGCTCGCGCTCGGTTCCGGCGGACGGCTTGACTCCGCGCTTCAACAGATCGGCCAGACAGCGGAAGGAGTACAATCAGCAAGGCAGGTTGTCGATCTTGGCCGCCGCTACAGCGTCGAGCTCCCAATCTCCGAGGAGGTGTTGAATCTGCTCGAAGGCCGTCGAGCGAACGTGATGGAGAGCGTGAAAGCACTTTTCTCGCGAGCGCCGACAAGAGAATGACTCCGCTCATCTCGAACAACTCCCAACCGCTTGTTTCGCACACCGGTTGCGGAACGAAACGGCGAATTGAGTTCGACTTTCCCGCGGTCAGAATCGGCGTTGCCACCTACGAGGAAGGCCCCACGGGCTGCACGCTTTTTTATTTTCCGAAGCGCGCAAATTACGTTGTCGATATTCGCGGCGGATCGCCGGGTACTATTTTGCTTGGAAACGGAGAGACCGGCGATTCCCTGCTTGATGCTCTCTGCTTCACGGGAGGATCCGTCTACGGACTTGAAGCGATCACCGGCGTTTACCGCGAACTGTTCGAAGAGCGCGGATTCTCTGTCGGCTGGCAGGAGCTCGCTCGCGTGATCGGCGCCGTCATCTATGATTACCGGCCGCGATCGAATGCCTTTCATCCGGATCTGGCTCTAGGCCGCGCTGCCTACCGAAGCGCAGCACCGGGGATGTTTCCGCTGGGGCGAGTTGGAGCCGGCGCCTCGGCCACGTGCGGGAAGATACTGGGCGAGTCACGCTGGGAGGTTGCGGGACAGGGCGCAGCGTTTGGAGATTTTGGCGATGTGAAGCTCGGCGTCTTCACAGTGGTAAACCCTGTCGGCGCAATTGTGAACAGGTCCGGTGAGGTCGTTCGGGGAAATCTCGATCGCGCACGGGGTGTCAGGATGCACGCATCGGCCGAGATCATTGGACGCGGCAAGTTCTCTGAGGCTGCAGCTGCCGGAAATACGACGCTTACGGCTGTCATCACGAATCAAAAGTTGAACGCCCTTTCCTTGCGGCAGCTCGCGCGGCAGATCCACTCGTCCATGTCGCGGGCGATACAGCCGTTTAACACCTTCAAAGATGGCGACGTGCTCGTCGCGGTTTCCACGCAGGAGGTCGAACCGGCACGCTTCAATGACGTTGAGCTTGCAGTTATAGGATCGGAGCTCGCGTGGGACGCAGTGCTCTCAAGCTTCGATTCCGACTAAGAAATCTACGGCAGAACGATATTTGTCAGCTCAAGCGGGAGCTTCTGCATCGATTGCGGGGTCGAAATCAGAAGCTCGAGCGAGATGTCGTTTGGAATCTCCTCAGAGAACTCAATCTGGCGCATCTCGCCTCCGGTCGTCCAGGAGCTCCGCCGCAGCTCATCGCCGGAACTTTTCACCATCCGATAGCTGATGAGCTTTTGTTGCGGATCGACAATCTTCATTCCCAGCGAATTCTCACCCAAATGGAACATCCCGCCGAATGCGGACTGAAGCGCCTGGCCCATTGCGCCGGCAACTCCTTTTTTTGCGAGCTCTTCCTCCTGACGTTTCTTTTCCTCCGCCTGTGCCTTTTCAGAGTCAGCCTTCGTCAATACAACGATGGTAATTCCGGCCGCAGCGAGCGACGGATCTTTAATGGGAACGCCGGATTTGGAGAGGACCATCGGAATGCGGACTGTTGCCTTCGGATCCTTCGCCGGCGTGTAAGCCTCGAGCGTGCCTTTCAGGCTGATGCTCGTGGCTTTTCTCGCAGGGTTTTTCAGGTTGCAGGAGATGGCTCCGGAGTTATAGCGCCCGATCTCCGTAAATTCCGAACTGGTCTTTGATTCATCGATGAGATTTCGCCCGGTGTCGTCGCGCGCCTCAGTGATCGTGATTCGCGCCGATTTAATATCTGCGGCGTCATCACCAAGCAGCTTGAGCTGGACTTCGAGTCCGGCGAAGAACTGACCGGTTGTCCGCGAATCTTTGACGTCTCCGACCTGCGGCTGAACAGCGAACGTCGAAGCGGGGAGGAGCAGCAGAAGTGCAATCAGGGAGTGTTTCATATTTGGCCTACCGGTTCTTTGTCATTACTTCGATGCGCTTCTTCACCGTTTCGAAACGTTGTGCAGCAGCCCTCGAGTTCTTCACAATCCACTCAGTGTTTTGAAACGCCGTCGGCGAGCCCTCGGCGCGGAACTGCTCGAGATAAGGCGCGACTTTCGCAAAGAGGAAAAGCCCTTCGCCGCAATTCTCTGCGAGATAATCCGCATTCACGATCCCGTGCTTGGCGAAACCGTACGCCATCTCCCAGTAGCTTGAGGTCTGCCGCCAAGCGCGATTCAGCGGATGTTGCGGGTTGTTTGTAATCGCCTTCAGCTCATCAAAAGAGCGGGGTGCGAAGTCGCGGAACATGGCGTCCCGAGAATCGCGCATGACCGGTTCACGGCGCATGTCATAGAGACGAAGAATCAGGTCGGCATCTTGATAATCGGGTCTTTCGGCGCTCATGTTGTTCCTTAAGCAGCAGTTCCTACTAGTTCGGAAAGGGATTTTACCCCTTCACGGTCCATAAATGTCAAAAGCTCGCGGCAGATAGTGCGCGCCACGCACGGTCCCTCGCTGCGCATTGCCGCGATAACCTGAACGGCCTTCGCGCCCGCACGGATTTTCTCTAGGGCAGTCGCGCCGTCTTTCACGCCGCCGACTCCGATGATGTCAAGCTTTCCTTGAGTCGAGCGGTAGATATGCGAGACCTTTTCCGTAGCCATCTGCCGGTAAACCGGATCGTCACCGCTAATGCCGGCTGTTACCCCTCGCCACTTCTCACCGTATTTCGCGCGAAGGTCCGGATTGTTTGAGGTGTTCGTCGCCACGATTCCGGCTAGTTCGTGCGCAAGCACCACGTCTATTACGTCATCGACACCTTCCATCGGTAGATCGGGCGCGATCTTTACGAAGGTCGGTTTCATCGGGCCTTGCGAGAGAATCGCTTCTTTCACCGCCGCTACAATCTCGAGCAAGAGCGGCTTATTCTGGAGCCGCCGCAAGCCCGGCGTATTCGGTGAAGAAACATTGATCACAAAATATGTCGCTTGCCGGTAGAGCCTGCGCGCAACGGTCGCGTACGCACGCGCCGAGTCCTCTTCGGGGACATCTTTGTTTTTTGCGATATTGATTCCGAGCGGGATGCCGAGTCCTTCGTAGCGAGCGAGATTCGCTGCGACCGCTTCCATGCCGGGTGTGTTGAAGCCGAGCGCCTGGAGAACCACACCCGGTCCGATCCACCACTGGCGGGGCTTCGGATTTCCAGGCTGAGCGAACTCGAGAACGGAGCCGATCTCCACGCCGCCGAAACCGAGGTCGTAGAGTCCGCGGACGGCGCGGCCGTACTTATCCCAGCCGGCCGCAACCATGGTCGGATTATCCAGGACGATACCTCCGACAGTGGTCGACAGCCTCGGGTCCTTCACCCGGGGAGCGCCCATAGTCAGGATCTGAGCGCCTGCTCGGGTCAACGCGCTCGACTCGCTAAAATGGATCATGTCGACGGCGAAGTGATGCATGGTCTCAGAGTCGAGGCGATCGAGAATCGGAGAGATTACGGCCTTGTAGAGCTGCCCCATGGTGTCTTTTTCCCCAAGTGAATCAGTTTCCGGATGGTGGCCATAACAGACACAGATCCAGACGGATTTCTACTATTTGAGACAGGAATGCTCACCCGCCGACGAGACACATTAGCCTTCAACAGCAAGCGGATGCTGTTCATAAATGGCCAAGTAGTGAAGGGCAATCTAAAGCCCAAGCGCACTCGCCGCCGCACAGAGGTCTTCCAAAGGCTTCTAAACCGGCTTGAAGTAAACCGCCTCGTTGGCGAAGAAGACACAGAGAAGTAATTTTTCTCCGCCGCCTGCTCCTCCGCGGAAACCAGAAAATAACTATATCGCGTATAATTATTTCGCCCCGTCGCGAGCCAAAGTTGGGCCTGTGGAGAAAGACGCAACCAGGCTGATTGCAAGCGGAATTAATTATACGCGATATAATTAATTCCGTCCGGGCACAGGAGCCCTCTTTGGAGAGGGCGGAGTGCTTACCAGGTCTTAGGTGTGGTGCCTTGGGCTGCTGCTGGTCCGGCGATTTCGGAGCCTTTGCCGCGTTGGACTATGCTCATTGCTGTGGCGAGCATGCCTGCGACATCGGCTACGTTTGCCGGGACGATCATCGTGTTCGATGTCTTTGCGAGCGACCCGAACTGGTCGATGTAACGCTCGGCGATTCTGAGCTGTAACGCTTCCATACCGCCGGCTTGCGTAACTGCTCCCGAGACCGAACGAATACCTTCGGCGGTGGCGTTTGCGACAGTGAGGATTGCCGCGGCCTGACCTTCCGCTTCGTTGATTTGGCGCTGCTGATTTGCTTCCGAGGCCTTGATGACCTCCTGCTTCTGACCGTCTGCGCGGTTGATCTTCGCGTCCCGTTCCCCTTCCGAGTTGAGGATGACCGCGCGCTTCTCTCGCTCGGCTCGCATCTGCTTTTCCATTGCGGCCAGCACGTCATGCGGCGGGGTGATGTTCTTGATTTCGTAGCGCAGCACCTTCACTCCCCATGGCTCGGTGGCTTTATCGAGCTCTGTAACGACCTCGACGTTGATGTTCGAGCGCTCTTCGAAGGTACGATCGAGCTCAATCTTACCGATCTGGCTGCGCAGGTTTGTCTGTGCGAGCTGCGTAATGGCGTAGACGTAATTGTCGATGCCGTAAGAAGCTCGCGCGGCATCCATCACTTTCAGATACAAAACGCCGTCGACTTCGACCGTAACGTTGTCGCGCGTGATGCAGATCTGTGCCGGGATATCGATCGCAGCTTCCTTTAACGAAAGTCTGTAACGGACGACATCGACGAACGGGATCAGAATGTGAAACCCGGCCGGAAGCGTCTTTGAGTATTTCCCGAGGCTCTCAACGACGTAAGCGTTCTGCTGCGGAACAATAATCGCCGTCTTGAAGAGGACGACAAGCAGGAAGAGCGCGATGAAAAAGAGAATCGTAGCTGTTGTCATATCGATTTTACCGAAAGTGTAATTCCATCAACTGCGGTGATCTGCGCTTTCGTGCCCGACTCAATCCGCTCGTTTCCAACATTTCTTGCGCTCCAGGTCGTGCCGCGGAACTCAACCTGCCCGATTGCCGCCGGCGCGATGCTCTCACTCAGCACCACAATCTCCCCAAGCATCGAATCCGTGTCTGCGCGATTGAACTTCGACGGAAAGAGACCGAGCATCTGTTTCCGGAAGAAGAGAATCGCGAGCAGCGCGATCAGGGAGAAGAGTCCCCACTGAATGGTCTCCGAATTGGCGACATTCAAATAAGCGAGCAGCCCGACGACTAATCCGCTCAATCCCAAGAAGAACAGAAAGAATCCGGCGGGAGCCATCAGCTCCAGCGCCAGCAGGACTAACCCCGCAAGTATCCAACCCCACCAAGGCATAGTTTGCTCCGTTGAACGAGACGCTGGCCTTTTTTGGCAAAAAAATCAAAGTCCGGCGAGCTGCAAAAGCGTAGGGAACAACGAGCCGGAACTGTACTTTTATGGGTCCGTTGCGAAATGGCCGTCTCGGCCATTTTCGGGCCTCGCGCTCAGAGAGCGCGATAAACAAAGAGGCCAGTATTCGAATAAGCACCTGACCCGTCAATGAACCAGGTGAGAAATTATTGGAAAAATCGAGTTCTCGTGAAGATTATCCCCCATTTCACGAACCTCCCAATACACATCCGTTTTTCGACAGACCCTTTAGTGCTTCGGCTTCCCCAGCCCGTAAACGGGGAGCTCTACGCGGGACGGAAACGCCCGATTCCGCATAATTTCGATCGTGGGCGGTTCCGCGGGCACGAATGCGAAGTGATCCTTGTCAGCGCCGGCGACGGCCACCCGAATCCGATGCCCGGCCTTGAACTGATACGAGGTGGCGATCATTTCAAACCGGAGCCGGGCCGTCTCGCCCGGCCGGATCGGCTCGGCATCCTCCCGCGAAAACGTCCGGTTGATCCCCGGAAACTCATACAGCGGCTGAACCTCCGACTCACGGCGATGAATCGCTCTGAGCTCGCCCTCAGTAACGTGATGCACAGATCCATCCGGCCATACATCCTCGAGGTAGACAAAGAACGCCCCGTCGGCCGCATTCGAGGTCACGTAGAGATTGACGATGGGCACGCCAGTGACTTCCAGGGGCACAGCGAGCGGCCGTGAGTCATACACCTGCAGCTTTCGATCCTCGCGCCGGCGATCCGGATACCGAATCTGATCCTGATTGGGATTATACGGTGAGTTCCAGCGCGAGGTCGGCCCCGTACCCGCGCTATAATCCGCTTTGTATGTATCGCTCCCAGCGGCAACGGCGGGGGGCAAATAGCGCAACGCCGACCCCTCGCTCAGATACACTGAAACAGTTTTGCCACCGGGAGGCGGAAAGCTTGCACTCGACTTCCACTTCTCTTCACCCATCGTAAAATACCAAACAGCAGGCTCGTGCTCGATGCCGGTGGGCCGGTTCCTCAAATGCAGATCGAAGAAGCGCAGGAGCAGCTCGCCGTGCGGGAACGCGCTTTTCCGGCTCGGTGAAAACTCACTCACATTCTGCCGCCCGCCGTGATCCCACGGCCCGAGCACTAAACGGGAGCCGGGATTCTTAATCGTGTTGAAGCGCTTGATCGCAGAGTTCGGATAGGCACCATCGAACCACCCGGTGTAGCCAAACATTGGGATGCCCGCGGAGTGCAGCTCACGCACGTAACCGAAGGGACAGACATCGGCGAACGAAAATCCACGCTGTGTGCGATCTTCTCGAAATGTCATGCCGCTCATGTCGGCGTAGACGTCGTGATTCTTCTCGTGCTCTTTGATCGCCGAGCGAAGAAGCGCGCGATCTCTATCCTCATCGACCGGCAGGACGCCCTTTACAAAAACGCTCTTTGGAAAACGCAGCACGGTTCCGGGATGCCCCCCGTCGAGGGCATCGTTCCCGGCGCCCCAATTCTTCGTGAACCAGTTCAGATGAAGCCCGCCCGGAAAGGCGATGTCCGTGTAGCAATCGAAAAGCGCAAATCTTGGAGCGACCGCGCGAACAGCCGGATGCTGATTCGCTGCAAGCATCTCGGCCGCAGTTCCGTCGTAGGAGGTGCCGATCGCACCGACCGCACCGTTTGACCAAGGCTGGTGCGTGATCCAGCGAACAAGCTCCTCGCCGTCTTTCACCTCGTCAGGTGACCAAGGTGCATCGATCCATCCGAAAGACGCTCCCGAGCCGCGCGTATCAATCGCCACAACGGCGTAACCGTTTCTCCCGAATCTTTCGAGCATCGCACTGAAGCGATCGGTGAAAGCGGAGGCCGGCCAGCGCACATCGAACGCGCGGTAGTAGCGGGTCTGAAGCAAGAGCGTCGGAACTTTTTCACCGCCCGGCAAACCGACCGGAAGATAGAGGTCGGTCGCGATGCGCACGCCGTCCCGCATTGGCAGATAGAAGGACTGACGTTTCAGCTCTGGAAATCGGGGCGGCGGGGCTTCATACCCCGGACCCGAATCCCGCCACCACGGTCCGTCGTTACCGAGGCGCGAGCTGCTGCATGAGGTGAGAAGGGCGAGAACAACAAGTGCTTTGAGGGGCCCATTGCGAAATGGCCGTCTCGGCCATTTTCGGGCCTCGCGCTCAGAGAGCGCGACAAACAAAGAGGGCAGCGTTCGAATAAGCACCTGACCCGTCAATGAAATTTCATCCGCTACGATCGCCCTCTGCACGATTCCTCGGAGAGGAGGCGCATCAAGAACTCGGTGCTCTCCGGCTTATCCCAGGAAAAATTCTTCCGAAGCTCTTCAGGAAGCGAGGTGCCCATCTTCCCGTCGAGCACCGCCCGCAGTGCGCCGTCGCAGCCGTAGACGAGAGATTTCGGCACCGACGTAACGTTGAACATCCGTTGGAAAGTTCCCGTTTGGTCAAAGAGCAACGGCAGCGATGTCGGCTGGCGCTGCTTGAAGCCATGGACGGAATCCTTGGAGGTATCGAGCAGGAGCACCGTCACTTCGACGCGTCCGAGCTGTTGTTTGATGCGCTCGAGCGAGCTCAACTCAAAGGTGCATTCACTGCACCAGGTAGCGCCGATGTGGATCACCTGCACCGAGCCGGTCAGGGGAGCCGGATCTGCCGGCGACGAGGCACCAATCGCTCCGCAACCAACGATCGAGAATAGGCAGCCAATCAAAAGTGAACGTTTCATACCGTTCTCAGCGTTACACAGACTTCTGCCGCGTGCCATGCGTTACTGCATCCTCGCGCAGCCAGCCGCCCATATGGCGAAGCGCGAGGAAGGCGAGAAACTCGATGAAATCGGGATCTGCGTTCAACGCCGGGATGTAACGGAACTGTTCGCCGCCGTTGTGGAGAAACACCTCCCGATTCTCTCCGTCGATCTCCTCAATCGTCTCAAGACAGTCGGCCGTGAAGCCGGGACAGATGATGTCGAGCTTCTTGGTTCCGCTCTTCGCAAGCTCGGCGATCGTTTGAATGGTGTACGGCCGCAGCCATTCCTCTTTTCCGAACAGCGATTGAAAGCACAGGAGGTATTCCTCTTTGCCGAGGTTGAGCTTCTCGGCCACGAGCCGCGCAGTCTTGTGGCAATGGCAGTAATACGGATCGCCGTATAAGAACGTTCGCTGCGGAATTCCATGAAAGGAAAAGATCAGCTTCTCCGGCCTTCCTTCCTTTGCCCAAAGTTTCTCAACGGATCGGGCAAGCGCAGCGATGTAGGCCGGCTCATCATGATATCGCGCCACGAATCGAGTCTCGGGAACGGAGCGGATTTTCGACAGAGCTTTCGCCGCCGCATCAAATGTCGTTCCGATCGTCACCGATGCATACTGCGGATACATCGGGAGGATCAGCAGCCGGTCGACGTTCTTGTCGATGAGCTTCTTTATCGCCGAAGGGATCGAAGGGTTGCCGTAGCGCATCCCAATCTCAATCTCGATCAGCTCTCCGAACTGCTCGTTCAACCGGGCCTGCAGCGCCTTTCTCTGTTTCTCGGTGTTCACGAGCAGCGGAGAGCCCTCGGCCGTCCACACCTTCTGATAGTTTGCCGCGGATTTCTTGGGCCGGAACGGGAGGATGAGCAGGTTCAAGATGAGCCACCAAAGCACCCGGTTAAGCTCAATCACCCGCGGATCAGAGAGAAACTCGCGCAAGTAGCGGCGAACCGCGCCCGGTGTCGGGGCGTCCGGCGTGCCGAGGTTGCTGATAAGAATCCCGATCTTCGGCCGCTGCTCATGGGAGAACCGGGCCTCATCCAATCCGTAGTAATTGTTCGTCTTCATTGCCCATTCGCTCATAAGGCTGACGATAATGGCCTGCTGCCGGGGAAAGGGGAAGGTAACGGGAGGAAATGGGAAAGGATTCCGCGGAAATGGCGCGACTCAGGGTTTTTTCGTTCGCACCGTAAAAATGTTAGTGATCCCGCTCTTTCGGGGGCTTAATTTTGTGAAAACCAGCGAGATTCGCACGACATTTTTGAAATACTTCGAAGCGAAGGGGCACCGCATCGTCGAGAGCTCCAGCCTCGTGCCGGGCGATGATCCGACCCTGCTCTTCGCAAACTCCGGCATGGTGCAGTTCAAGGACACCTTCCTCGGTACAGAGAAGCGCGACTACACACGGGCGACGACCTGTCAGAAATCGCTCCGCATCTCCGGAAAGCACAACGATCTCGAGAACGTCGGCCGCACAGCCCGCCACCACACCTTCTTCGAGATGCTCGGCAATTTTTCGTTCGGCGACTACTTCAAGCGTGAAGCGATAGAGTTCGCTTGGGAGCTCCTCACTCAGAAGCTGAACCTCCCGAAGGAGCGGCTCTGGGTCACGATCTTCGAAGAGGACGACGAGGCCGGGAAGCTCTGGGCCGAGCTGACCGATGTTCTCCCGGGACGAATTCTGAAGTGCGGCAAGGACGACAACTTCTGGCAGATGGGCGAGACCGGTCCGTGCGGCCCGTGCTCCGAGATCCATTACTACCTCGGGGACGATCTGTCCGATCAAAGCGAAGCTGAGTTCCGGAAGAACGACGGCACGTACATCGAGATCTGGAACCTGGTCTTCATGCAGTTTAACCGGGACGTTTCCGGAAAGCTCGATCCGCTTCCCAAACCTTCGGTCGACACCGGAATGGGGCTCGAGCGCGTAGCCGCAGTGAAGCAGGGCGTCCGTTCGAACTACGACACCGACGGCCTTCGCGACATTATCCGCTTCACCGAACAGCGATCCGGGAAGAGCTACGACGGACGAAGCTACGCTGAGCGCGATCCGCTCCAAGATCGCCAATACGCGTATGACGTTGCGCATCGCGTGATCGCCGATCACGCTCGCGCCGCTGTATTTCTTATTGCCGATAAAGTTCGCCCCGGCAGCGACGGCCGCGGATTTGTTCTGCGACGGCTGATCCGCCGCGCCTGCCGCCATGGCCGCGAGCTCGATCTGCGCGAGCCGTTTCTGAACACTGTTGCTGCGAAAGTGATCGAGCTGATGGTCGATGCGTATCCGTATCTGAAGGAACGTTCGAAAGAGATCATTCACACCATCAAAGATGAAGAGGAGCGTTTCCTCAGAACTCTCGACGGCGGGCTCGAGCTGCTCTCGAAAAATATCGAAGAGGTGAAAAAGCGAAACGGCCGAACGCTGCCGGGCGAAGTCGCTTTCCTGCTGCATGACACCTACGGCTTTCCGCTCGACCTAACGCAAGACATCACCCGGCTCTCCGAGCTGAGTGTCGACATCCAAGGGTTCGAAGAGAAGATGACCGCGCAGCGCGAGAGAGCTCGCGCCGCCCGCGCCTCTTCCGCGGAGCAGCTCCTGCGAAAGACCGTGAAGCCGACGCCGACGAAGTTCGTCGGCTACGAATATCTCGAATACGAGTCGCCGGTACGCTCACTGTTCGCAGAGTCGGGCGAGATCCAGTCGGCAAAGGAAGGACAAGAGATCGTCGTTGTCACCGAGGAGACCCCGTTCTACGGGGAGTCAGGCGGGCAGCTCGGCGATACAGGCACCATCGCTTCGGACACCGCGTCGCTTGAAGTCACCGACACGCAAAAGATTGGGGGAGACTGCTACGCGCACATCTGTCGTGTTGTTGAAGGTGAGATCGCTGCTGGAATGCGCGTGCGCCTCAAGGTCGATGAGCTCAGACGCGCACAGATCGCGAAGAATCACTCCGCAACGCACCTGCTCCAACTTGCACTGCGTGAGATCCTGGGCGGACATGTGCGGCAGGCTGGTTCACGTGTTGCGGCGAATTCATTTCGGTTCGACTTCACCCACTCCGAAGCTATCGCCAAAGATCTGCTCGAGGAGATCGAGCGCTTCGTGAATGCCGAGCTCCGTGCAGATCATCCGGTGCAGACCGATCTCATGGGGATCGAGGAAGCAAAGAAGACCGGAGCGATGGCGCTGTTCGGTGAGAAGTATGGATCGACCGTGCGAGTCGTGACGATCGGCCCCCGGTCGAAGGAGCTTTGCGGCGGAACGCACGTGAAGCGTTCAGGAGAGGTTGGTTTCTTCAGTATCTCTGAGGAGGCTGCAGTCGCGTCAGGCGTGCGCCGGATTGAGGCTTTCGGCGGCGAAGGCGCGCTGCTCCTTGCGCAGTATCAACGGCGGGTGGTCAATCAGATCAGCCGGTTGCTCAATACTGGTGAGGCTGACGTGCTCAGTCGCGTCGAACGTCTTCTCGACCGCTCGAAAGAGCTCGAAAAGGGCGCCCAAAAGGCCGCTCAAAGCTCGAAGAGCTCTCTTGGAGCCGAGCTTGCTTTGAACGCCCGGGAGGCAAAAAAGGGGTTCAAAGTCATCGCCGATCTGGTCACGGACGCCGACCCGAAACAGCTCCGGGAGCTCGCAGACGACCTAAGGCAGCGAATCGGCAGGGGTTGCATCGCTCTGGGAAGCGTTGTGGACGGCAAAGCTATCCTCCTGACGGCAGTGACGGAAAATCTCACAAAGGAGTATCATGCGGGCGAGCTCCTGAAGGAGATCGCTGCCCGGATGGGAAGCAAGGGCGGCGGCCGCGCAGACCTTGCTCAAGCCGGGGGAGGTGCGCCTGACAAACTTCAAGATGCTCTAAAGAGGTTCGAAGAGCTGGTGCTCTGAGTCCATTGTGTCTCTAACCGCAAAATATAAAAGTTTCATGAGTCTGCTGACGGATCCTGTCAGGCGGGTTCTCATTCTTTGCGTCACCTCGCTCGCGGTCGTCACGCTCAGCTCCGGACTCGTCGCAGAGTATCTCTACCCGACAGATTTCCGGATCGGTGAAGTTGCAACGCGCACTGTTCGCGCGCCGCGTGATCTTTTCGTCGAGGATCTGATCAGCACCGAGCGTCAGCGCGCGGAGGCAGAACGATCCGTGCGCCGGATGTTCGAGATGGATGAGCCGGCGCCGAAATCAGTCTCCGCACAGGTGCGCGGGCTCTTCGATGCAATCGACTCGTACTCGTCGAATCCGGGGTCGCTCTCAGGATCTGCCGACCTTGAGCCGGAGGAACGGGCGCAGATCGAAAAGACCTTCCGGCTGACGCTGGGCGCAGAAGAATGGGCGGCTCTGCTCGACCGGTCGCAATGGATTCCGCTTGAGGCAACAGTATCGAAGCTCGTCTACCCGATTTTACGCCGCGGCATTCTGGCGGATAAAGCGCGGCTCCATTCGATTCTCGACCGCTCCGGTGTCAACCTGATCCGGCTCCCCTCGGGTTCTGAGCAGCCGCTATTCAGCGACTCGATGGTCTACGACACCGATGAAGCGCTCCAGGTTTTCGAAAGCCTCATTCCGCAGAACGGATTTGGCCGGGGTGCACTGTTCGATACCATTGTTCGTAAGCTTGGGACGGTGCTTCTGAAGCCGAACATTCGCTACAACCGGCAGCTCACCGAAGAGCGGCTGAAGCTCGCGCGCGAGACAGTTGAGCCGGTCTACTATCAGATCCGCCGTGGCGAGACGATCGTCCGCATCGGCGATCGAGTGAACGCGATTCAGGAAGGAAAACTCGCGCGAATCAGAGAGCTTCGAGGAACTTCCAGCGTTATACGAGGGCTCGTCGGCTACTTTGTCCTGTGCGGCGCGGTACTCTTCATCCTCTACACATTCTTCGTAAGGCATTGGCAGGGATTTCGTCCGGGGGTTCCCGAGCTATGGGTTCTCTCGCTGACTCTGATCGGCAGTATCGTGCTCGAGCGTCTGGGCGTGCTGATCGGAGGGGCGCTCAATTTTAACTTTCCGGATATCGATTCCGAAGCACTCGCGATCGTGGCACCGCTTGCTGCGGGCGGCGTGCTCCTGCAGGCGATTCTCGGTCCCGCGTACGTTCTCTTCTTCACGCTGTCCTTTGTCCTGCTGACCGGAATTGGTGTTGAGGAGTCGTGGTTGAAGCTCGTTCTGATCTGCGCCGGAAACGTTGTCGGCACCTTCACCGCTGCTCGGAGTGCGAGACGAAGTGCGTTCCTCTCCGTCTCGCTCCGGATCGCAATCGTCAATGTGGTGCTTGTTCTCTGTCACGCGATCATCTTTCCGCAACAAGGGGCGGGGACAGGTGCAGCGGCGATTCTTTGCTGCGTGATCGGCGGACTCCTCTCCGGCGTTCTCGCAGCGGGACTGCTGCCCGTCGCCGAATTTATCGGAGGCTATGTCACCCCGATGAAGCTCCTCGAGCTTGCCTCGCTCGACCGTGCCCTGTTGCGCGAGCTTTCGCTGCACGCTCCCGGAACCTGGAATCACTCGATCATGATGGGACAGCTCGCAGAGGCGGCGGCGGAATCAGTCGGAGCAAATCCGCTGCTTGCTCGAGTCGGCGCCTACTACCACGACATCGGAAAGACGAGGAAGCCGCTCTATTTCGTCGAGAACCAGGTCGGGAAGGAGAACCGGCACGATAAGCTCACTCCGTCGATGTCTGCTCTAATCATCCGCTCCCACGTCAAGGACGGGCTCGAGATGGCCAAAGCGGTGCGGCTCCCGCAGGCGCTCATGGATTTCATCGCGCAGCATCACGGGACCGCGCTGATCGAGTTCTTTTACGAGAAAGCGCAGAAGGAAGCAGAATCAGGTGAGACGATCGACGAGAACCTGTTCCGTTATCCCGGGCCGAAGCCGCAGACAAAAGAATCCGGGATTCTGATGCTGGCGGACCAGGTAGAAGCGGTTTCCCGGACGCTGGTCGATCCGTCTCCGGCAAAGATTCAGGGCATGGTGCAGAAGATCATCAACCGGGTTTTCGCAAGCGGCCAGCTCGACGAGAGCGAGCTGACACTGAAAGATCTGCACTTCATTGCG
>CAYOAK010000042.1:0-8086 GCA_964401925.1 uncultured Bdellovibrionales bacterium
CAGTACCAGCAGGTGCTTTCCATTTCGCACAATGCTGCTCAGCGCTTCACGACGCTCCTCCTTCGGCAGCTCATCGGTGAAGCAGGCATCGGCAAATCCGATAATGCTGGTCAACGGCGTGCGGATTTCATGGCTCATGTTCGCTAAGAACTGGCTCTTCGTGGTCGTCGCTTCTTCGGCCTTTTTCAGCGCGTCGAGGAGCTGAGCATCCTTCTCGCGCCGTTCCGATATATCGTAGGCGATCCCCAGGAAGCCTTCGATCCTTCCGCCGGAATCGCGCAGTGCGGAAACGGCAAGCTCGACCGGAAAGGTTGAGCCGTCCTTCCGCACATACGTCCATTCACTGCTGTCTCGAAGCGCTCGACGTGCGCGAGCAACAAAAGTTTCAAAGCTCGGCGGAATCTCCTCGCCGAGCTCCTCCGATAGAACGGCCGAAGCATACTCGACCTCCTCCGCAACGTGGATCCGCTCCAGCGAGGTTTTGCCGATGAACTCGTCGGCGCGGTAGCCCAGTTTCTGCTGGGCCGCACGATTGAAAAGCGTGACGATTCCAGCTTTGTCGCAGGCGATGATGATATGCTGCGCATGGTCGAAGATCGCCTGCCGGAGGATGATCTCCTTTTCCAACTCTCCGCGCTGATGGCGCAGCTCCTCTGTGGCTTCCGCAGCAATGCGTTTCGCGCGTAACTGCGCCGAGCCCAAAGACCAGACAACCGTCGCCACGAGTATGCTCAGCAATACTCCCCCGAGAGCGAGAGCGTAGGGTGTCCAGCCTTTAGTCGCATCAAAGAATGCCGGCCGGGTGAGGATCTCGATAGTCCAGGTGCGGCCGCCGATGTCCAGCTGACGCACGTTCCTAAACGCACCTTCCGCAGGCACTTCAGCCTTCTCCGACTCAACGAGCATCGAGCCGGGGTCCACAGCCGGTCCATCGTACAAGCGGAGATAGATGACTGAATCGATATCGCGCAGAACGTTTGCAAACATTCTGTTGGTCAGCACCGGCCCGTAGACCCAGCCTTTCAGCAGCCGGACGCGCTCTTCTTCGGTCGCAGGAGTTTTGCCGGAGCTATAAACCGGAAGGAAGAAGAGAACCGCCGGCTGGCGCAGCGTGAGATCCTGCGAGAGGACAACACGCGTCGTAACGGCGACCTCACCGCTTCTCATCGCGCGCTCTGCGGCCTCACGCTTCTTCGGGTCAGAACCGATGTCGAAGCCGATTGACGGCCCATTCCCCTCCCTCGGCGCGATGTATTTATTAATAAAGAGATCCGGCAGCTCGCCCGAGGTCCTCACTACGAAATTCTCTGCGCCTTCTTGCCGTGTCTGCGCCACGAAGGAGTTAAGCTGATCCCGCGCGACACGTTCAACATAACCGAATCCGAGCAACCCCGGGAACTCGCGCGGAAGGTCACGTGACGAGACGAACGCTTCCCACTCTTCGCTCGTGACCTTCGAGCTCGCGAGGATTAAGCCGCGCGCACCAAGCAGACCGTGTGAATATTCGGGAAGCCTCGAAGCCACCTCGGATGAGACGGCCGCAGCAACGCCTTTGAACCTTTCTGCTTCTTGCGCTTGAAGAGCGTTCCGGACAAAGCCGGTAACAAATGCGGTGACCGTCAGACCGATCACGAGGATGCCGATGTAGAGCTTGGACACGACCGGTTCGAGCGGAGCCTTTATCCGCTCCAGCCGCTCTTCCGGCAAAGTCGCATCCTGCATGATTCAGCCTAGCTCTGTGCTTAGCCGCGTTTGGAAGCGCGTTCCTCAAGCTGTTTGAGCAACGGGCCATATGCGTTCTTCTCATCTTCGAGACAACGGAACTTGCGCCCGTAGATGGAGCAATCGGAGACATTTCCAAGCCGCGGAAGATCCGCCTCTGAGCCGCGAACCCACCCGCCGTCGACGAAGCGGATGAACGGTGCAGTGAGCTTACCCCGTCCCGCCAGATCCCCTGAGCTGCGGATTAAAAGCTTTGCGTGGTCCGCTTCGTTGCAAGCAAATACTCCCACCGTGGTAGCACAGACCTTGAGCGGCTGCCCTACGGGCTCGCGCGCAGCCTTCCATTGCCCTTCACTGTAAGCACGGAACGGAAGGTCTTTCGCTGTAAACGGTGTGACCGGCGCTCGCTCGGACACAGGCTTCGTAAACTCGGACCGTGCTTGAACGAACGTTGACTCACGTGTCACCACCGGAGACGCACGCCGGCAGAACAGCTCGGCCGCGTGATCCATGCGAATTCTGGAGACCCGTTTCTGAATTGTCGCCGGTCCGACCGCGAGAAGCTCGACGGCGACCTCGTGGAGATTACGCTGCGGCTGCGATTCGCTGATCCCGACGATACGATACTGGACATCGTGGTCGGCGCGATCACGCTGCCAATCCATATCCCAGCGGACTGTCCCGCCCTGTAATTTGCGGAGGCACCCGAAGCCATCA
Organism: uncultured Bdellovibrionales bacterium; assembly: GCA_964401925.1. Classification (GTDB taxonomy): domain Bacteria; phylum Bdellovibrionota_C; class UBA2361; order SZUA-149; family JADYYL01; genus CAYOAK01. The sequence continues at coordinate 2,440 of CAYOAK010000042.1, forward strand.
TCGGCGAACGCAGTCGCCCCCGTGAGCATAAAGCCGGCGAGGAGCGTGAGCGACAGCTTTGTTCGTTTGTTACGGCTCGTCATGGCACTACTCATTGATCTGAGGGGCAATCGTCGGTTTCAGTCCAGAGAGCATGGCAAGGTACTGACCTTCCATACGGCGGTAGAACATCTCGCTGAACGTATCCCGGGCGGTCGCCGCATCGGCGATCGCGAGCTCTGTGGCGAGCGTCGCTTCAAGTAAGCAGACCGTCTCAGAAAGCGGAGTCGGCTGTTCGGCGGGTAATAGACGGCTGAAGAATGGTCCGGCGGTGATGCTGCGCTCGATTAAAGAGCTTCGCTCAAAATACTGAGGCGGCTCAAGCAGTGCGCGAAGCTTTGACTTATCTTCGGAGCTGAGCGGGTTGCCACCCATGAAGCTAAAGCGCTGACAGCTCGCTCGCGAATCACGCGCAAGTTGAACTGGGTCGAGCTCCCCCGGAAGAATCCGTCGCGCGAACTCACCTGACATCAGACGCCGGCAGTTCGTTTCGCACATCGCTTGGGAAGAGCATCCCTTCTCACAGCGCTGCACAGCATCGCGGCCGAAGGGAAGTTGAATCTGAATGCCCGGCTCATTAATCAGGTCCGTCGGTACAGTAACACTCACAGGCACGTTCATGGGCTGAACCGGACGAGGCGGATCGGCCACAGGGTCGTTCTTCACAAGTGGATTTACGGGATTCGGAGGAATCTGTTCGCCCATCTGAACCGGTACGTTCGGCGCAGGCTCATTCGGCACAACGATATTCGGATTCGGGGCCGGATCGTCTGGAACGGGAACTACCGGCGGTTCTGAAACAACATTTCGAGCGGCAACCGCGACCGGTGCCTCAACAGTCGCCTGACCGGTTGCCTGTGCAGCTTTGTTACCGGCTTCACCGCTCGTTCCGCGGCGTGAGCTTGCAAAGCCCACAAAACCGATGATGCAAAGGATCGCGGCGACCCCAAGAATGGTATGGATTGGAGACTCTAGCTCCTCATCCCGGTAAGAATCTCGATTGTCTGCCACGGCGCGTACTTCCAGCTTAAGCAGACAGGTTGTCGTCACCTATCGGGGATTCCTTGAGTCCTTATTCTGCGAGGTTAGCTCAGCCCCTCAAAAGCGTGAGCGCCAGCGCCGGCTGTTGATTTGCCTGAGCAAGGATCGCCGATCCGGCATTCTGCAGGATGCTCAAACGGGCGAGCGCGTTCGTCTCCTGGGACACATCCGCATCCTCAATCATGCTGGCCGCCCGTAATGAATTCTCCCCGGTCGCCTGCAATACATGGAGGGCCGCTTCGAGCCGGCTCTGAAACGCACCGAGCTTGCCTCGCACAGTACTGACAGAGCGTAGAGCGTCATCTATCGAATCCATGGCATCGCGGGCACCCTGCGCCGTTGTCAGATCGAGCGCCCCAAGAGTCGCCGCCTGGTGAGAATCTGTAACGTACACCCCGATGCGATCCCCGACGTAGCTCGCCGAGAGAATATCCTTAACACCCTCCCCGGTGACATCGACGAGCACGAGCCCCCGAGGTCCAACGCTCGTCGCAAGCGAGACGGGCGCCTTGAAGGTGCCGTCGCCATTTCCGAAGAAAACGTTGTTCTCGCTGCCGCCGTATCCGGCGACCACGAGATCGAGAACATCGTCTCCGTTCAGATCGCCGGTATCGATGGCGCCGGCTGCAGAGGCCGTCGTAAAATACTCCACTCCGATGCGGAATGTGCCGTCGCCGTTCCCGATGAAGATATTGACCGCCCCGTCGTTGTCCGAAGTGGCGACATCGAGGCGGTTATCTCCATTGTAGTCTCCGACCGTGATCCCGCGATTCTCTCGCGTTCCGCTGTCGTGGAAATAGGTCACGGCGGATTTGAAGCTTCCGTCTCCGTTCCCGATCGCAATCTGCATGTACGTTTGGCTGTTTCCCGGGCCGATCACGAGATCCATCCGGCCATCGCCGTTGAAATCGCCCGCCTTCGCCGTCTGATTATCCGCTCCGGTGTTGTAGACAACGCTCGCGTTAAACGATCCGTCACTGTTTCCCATCAGGATGTTGTAGGTCCCGGAGTTGTTACCGGGGACCACGACGTCCATCGCGCCGTCACTGTTCAGGTCAGAGAGCGCCATCCCCCATGCATTTCCACTCGCAACGGCATATTCGCGCGGCACTTCGAAGGAGCCGTCTCCATTCGAGATAAACACCGTCACTTCGGACGTGACATAGTTTGCCGCGACGATATCTGCGAGTCCGTCGCCGTTCAGATCGCCGACGAGCAGGTCCGAGCCATCGATCGATGCTCCGATGGAATATCCGGCTTTGAAGGTCCCGTCGCCGTTTCCTTCGAGAAGGCGAACCTGGTTGTCCGCCCGCGCGTTGGTCACGATATCTGCGCGTCCGTCACCGGTGAAATCCGCTGCTCCGATCCCCCATGGATCGGTCCCGCTTGCATTCAGCTGCCCGGCATCCTGAAACGTCCCTTCGCCCACATATCGTGAGGCGAGCCCGACATCTCTCACCGTGATTCCTCCGGCCTCTCCGTATCCTGCCTGGATCGTCGTCGAGCTGACGGAACCGTCGAGGAGCGCTAGTCCGTTAAATTTTGTCGTGGCAACAATCCGGTTGAACTCAGCGGTCAGCTGCTCCGCTTCTTTGTCAAGCGCCTGACGCTGCACGTGGCTGTAAACGCCGTTCGCCGCCTGCGTCGCGAGCTCCCGCTGACGAAAGAGGATGCCCGACAATGATGAGAGTGCGCCGTCTTCCACGGCCAGCATTCCGATTCCGTCGTTGATGTTCCGCACGGCTTGAGTGAAGACCCGTACGTCAACTTTCAACGACGAAGCGATGGCGAGACCCGCTGCATCATCCGCTGCGGAATTGATTCGAAGTCCAGACGAAAGGCGTTGGAAGACCTTCGACAGATCTGCCGTGCTTTGCGCGAGCCGCCGCTGCGAGCGCAGCGACTCGATGTTTGATCCGATCGTGATCGGCATCGAAGACTTCCTTGTCTACGTACGCCTGCAGAATTTTATGCGCAGGCATCAGAGGTACATCGACCACAATCCGACCGATCTTGAAGCCGCATTCAGTCAGGAAGCTTATGTATTCTAATGGCTTAGCCGGTCTCAGGCGAGCCGGCGGGGCCGCTTACACGGCGCTCAGCTCTCCAGTGCCTTTAGCGCCGGCAGTGTCCCGCCCTCCAACAGCTTGAGAAACGCACCGCCCGCGGTCGAGACGTATGACATCTTCTCGAATGCGTGGCGGCGATGCAGCGCGAGATCGGTATCTCCTCCACCGACGAGGCTGAATGCATTCGACCCTGTGATCGAATCAATCAGACTGTAGGTGCCCGTAGCGAATTCCTCCGTTTCGAATGCACCCATCGGTCCGTTCCACAACACCGTAGCAGCACGTTTAATCGCAGCATCGAAAAGCTTCGTTGACTCGGGTCCGATATCGAGCGCCATCTCATCCGGTCCAATCTGATCGACGGGCACGACGCGAGTCGGTACTCCGCCCTTGAACTCCTTCGCGACCACAACATCAACCGGGAGGTGAAGGTCGACGCCGGCCCGCTTCAACGCCTCTTCTGCCTGCCGCGCTCCTTCGACCTCGGTCGGTTCGTAGAGCGATTTGCCGACACTCAGACCACGAGCGACAAAAAACGTATTCGCCATCGCGCCGCCGATAATCACCTCATTCGCCTTCGCGCCGGCGAATTTGATCGCAGCCATCTTCGTCGAGACTTTCGCTCCACCGAAGATCGCAATGAGCGGACGCTTCGGCTCGCGAAGAGCTTTCTCGAAGAACGTCATCTCGGTCTTCACGATGAACCCGCCCGCCTTCTCGGCGAACGCCTTAGGCAGCGCGCTGACCGAAGCGTATTTGCGGTGCGCGGTCGCAAACGCATCACAGACATAGACCTGTGCAAGCTGCGCCAGCTGCTTCGCATACTCCGGATCGTTCGTCTCCTCGCCCGGATGCTGATGGAGATTCTCGAGCAGCAACACCTCGCCTTCAGCAAGTGCTGCGGCGAGCCGCTCGACATTCTCGCCGATCGAGTCTCCCGCCCAATGCACCTTTCGTCCCGTCAGCTCCGCGATGCGCTTCGCCACCGGCTCAAGTGATTGTGTCTTCGGATCGATCCCCTTCTCCTTCGACATATGGGAGGCGGCGATGATCTTCGCCCCGCTTTCCGCGAGAAACTGTATCGTCGGAATCGACGCGGTGATCCGGTGATCGTCTGCGATTGTGCCGTCATCATTGAACGGCACATTCAGGTCCGCCCGCAGGAAGACTGCCTTTCCTTTCAAATCTTTCAACTCATCAACATACTTCATCACTAGATCCCCGTAGGTTCGTCGATAAACTCGAACTTCACGTCAAACCGCCGTGCAAGCTCCTCTCCGAGCAGCCGCACTCCGAGTGTCTCGGTGCGATAATGCCCGCCAAAAATCACATTCAGGCCGTTCTCCTTCGCGAAATGATAGGCGAACTGCCGCGGCTCGCCCGTCACGAGCGTATCGAAATCATCTTCACGATACCGGTAGAGCTGATCCGCACCCGCTCCGGTCACGACGCAGACCTTTTGTGGGACCTTGGGACCGAAGGCAAGCTGGAGGATCTCGCCCTTACCCGGTTCCTTGCTGAGTCGGGCAACATATTCCTCCAGCGGAAGCTCCACGGAGTTGAAGCCCTTCGCCCCGATGAGCTGTCCGCCCGCTTCGCAACAGGGTGCCAGTTCCGACAGACCCAGAAGCCGTGCCACACCATAGTTATTTCCGTACTTCGAATGGGCATCGAGCGGAAGGTGGGAGGCATACAAGGTCAGCCCGCCCTCCAGCATCGTCTTCACCGCTTTCCGGTGGGAACCCGTGATCGGCATCGCACCGCCCCAAAACAATCCGTGGTGAACGAGGAGCATCTGCGCACCCCGTCGACCTGCTTCCTCGATCACGCTTAGACCGGCGTCGGTCGCCCCGCAGATCATCCGGACCTCCCCGGCACCTTCGACTTGAATCCCGTTCAGGCTCGAGTCCCCGAACTTTCCCGTTTCGAGCTCGTCGGTAATATATCTGTCGATCTCAGTGAGCCGGGCCATCCCCTACAAAAAACCCCGAACTGCCATTCGGAGTCAACCGCAACGGCGGCCGGGTCTCGGAGCCGTCCTACAAATGGCTTCTATTGGCGATCCGGGCGCGGCAATGATAATCCCCCTCCCCGATCGTTCAGCCGAAGCAAAAGGAACTCCCCAATGTCCTGGTTCTCCCGAGTACGAGCACCGAAGCCCATCACTGAAGAGGCAGAACGGCTGCAACTGCCGGGCGGGCTGTGGACGAAATGCCCGAAGTGCACGACGATTCTCTACACCAAGGAGCTGAGCCGGAACCTCTTTGTCTGCACAAAATGCTCACATCATTTCCGCCTGACCGCAGAGCAGCGCATTGATTTTCTCACCGACAAGCATTCGTTCGAAGAGACGGGCATGGATCTGCGCTCGACCGATCCGCTCAGCTTCAAGGACTCGCAGCGTTACCGTGACCGGCTGAAGAAGGCCGAGAAGGCGACGAATCAGACCGAGGCCTGCCGGATCGGAAAGGCGCGGATCAACGGCCTGCCGGCGATCA
>CAYOAK010000042.1:8096-17317 GCA_964401925.1 uncultured Bdellovibrionales bacterium
GCCGGTTGTTCTCGGAGTGATGGATTTTTTCTTCATGGCCGGCAGCATGGGAACTGTCGTCGGTGAGAAGCTCACCCGCGCCGCCGAGCTTGCGCACCGCGAGCGGCTGCCCCTCATCATCGTCTCCGCGTCCGGCGGAGCGAGAATGCAAGAGGGGATTTTCTCACTGATGCAGATGGCGAAAGTCTCTGCCGCAATCGAGAAGCTCGCCGAGCGGCATCTCCCCTACATCTCCGTTTTGACGGACCCGACAACAGGGGGGGTGGCCGCTTCCTTTGCAATGCAGGGCGATATTATCGTTAGCGAGCCCGGTGCACTGATCGGCTTTGCCGGTCCCCGGGTCATCGAGCAAACCATTAAGAAGAAGCTTCCCGATGGGTTCCAGCGGGCTGAATTCCTCCTCGACCATGGGATGATCGATATGGTCGTCCACCGGGAGCACCTGAAGGATACGCTAGCGAGCGTGACTGAAATGCTACGCCCCAAACTGGCTGCCCGGGGCTAAGAAAGCTCTGAGGAACCTCTGAAAAAGTCTCTTCCATGCGTAAATTGGCGAATTGTCTAGTGTGCCTGCGCGTGGCACCGTTCCCGCAGAGTGACCCAGTAAAGTTGCAGTAATTTAGATCTCGTTGTGCGCGCCGGCCGGATTTTCTTAGCTCTCTCATTTGCAGCCGCGGCGCTGCTGTCTCTCACCGATGCTTTTGCACAATCGGTCGAGCCGCCGAACAAGCGCTTTCTCTTCTCCGAAGATCGGCTTGAGAGAAAGAAGGTCAGCAAAAAGAAGAAAGAGATCCAAGCCAAGCAGAGTCAGATCGTGAAGCGAGCCCGTGAACAAGGGTTTCCGTATGATCTGAATGCGACGACCGTCGAGTACGACTCCGCCGGAAGAAAGATCCGCGGCTCAGGGGGCGTGATCATCGGTTATGCTTCCTCGATCCTCGAGGCCGAAGAGGGAGAGATCAGTCTGGACGACAAAGTTGCCGACCTGCGCGGTGATGTTCGGGTGAGCGATGTCGCGGGGACGCTCGCCGCCGATGAGATGCACTTCAAGCTCGACGATGGAACCGGGGTCCTGAAGAATGCGGAGCTTTTTTTCGAAGACGGCCACTACCGCGTTCTTGGAAAGGAGATTCGAAAAGTCGGTCCCGATGATTACGAGATCGAACAATGCACATTGACGACCTGCGAGTGCGCCGAGAGCGATTCGACCGATCCTTGGCGCCTTGAAGGTCAGAGCGGAGAGATCACCAGGAACGGCTACGGCCAGATCTACAACACGCTGCTCTACGCCTATAATGTTCCCGTCTTCTACACTCCGTACTCGCTCTTCCCCGTCAAAACCGAGCGTCAGTCGGGGCTCATTCCGGGCAGCTTCGGCGGTGGCGGCCGGGCCGGACCGAGCCTGGTCCTGCCGCTGTATCTCGTCCTCGATCGCACGAGCGACGCGACCGTTTCGATGGTCTACAGCTCGAAGGCGCGAACCGGTGTGGACATCGAATACCGGAAGATCTTCTCGGACTCCGCTGGACTCGAGATGGGCGGATTGTACTTCGACGAGTCGCGCCGCGACGGAGACCTTTTTGGGACAAACATCTCCGGACTTGCAGATCCGACGATCGACAGGAACCGCTACGGGGGTTACCTCACCTTCGACTCGCTCGATCATAAGCTCTTCGGCCAGCAGCTGCAGTTCATCGCTCGAGGCGGTTACGTCAGCGATGACTTAATTCTGCGTGAGTATCAGAACAATAAGATCGCACCATTCAACTCGCGCTTTGTCACTTCACGCGCGACTGCTCGTTATAACTTCCTCGACACGTTTACGTTCGATGCCGCCGTTGAATACAACCAAGATATGGTTCAGCCGGATTACGATCTCTTGCATCGAGTTCCCGATCTCTCGATGCAAGGGCTGCACGTCTTCCGGCCGTTCGGAGACAATCCGCTCGGGGCTCGAGTTGTCGTCACAGACAACCTGACCGCGACGACGTTTGCCCGCGACCATACCTTCACCGCGGATGACGGGAGGAAGTACAAGCTCTTCGACGGCAGCCGCGCGGGGATTTACGAGCAGATCGCCGTGCCCATGCACTACAAGAACTACTTCGATTTCACCGTCGCCGGCGACATTCGTGCCGACCAATACGCGATGAATAACGACGCCGAGATCGTCCGCAGCCCCACGACACAGCAAAACACGGCGAGAATTCTGCCAAGCTCCAGTAACCGGGTTCTCCCCGGATTCACGATGAATGTGGGCTCAACTTTGGACAAGGTCTATCAGATCTCGGACCTCAATCCGTTGAAATACATCGCAGAGCTCGGATCGCAGGGCCGGCAGGGAGAGCTCGTCCGGATGAAGCACACCCTTGAGCCGGATGTCCGCTACCGTTACGTTCCCCAAGTCGATCAGGAGGATAATCCGCAGTTCGACTCGACGGATCGTCTTCCGCGGCGAAATCTGGTCACCTACTCTCTGACCCAGCGATTCTACGGAAAATTCGAGGGGCGCGACCCGAACGTCTACGGGATCGAGGAGACCACACCGCTTCCCTCAGATCTCGGCGTTCTCAGCTCAAAGACCCCGATCGATCAAGCATTCGATCTCGGAAGCACCTCCCTTTCCGATGCCTACGGAAGTGCGTCAACGGGGATGCGCCGGGAGCTTTTCAACCTTATCGTTGCGCAGACCTATGACATTGACGCTGATCGCCGGCGCGCCGAGCTCGAAGCTCAGACCGGTGTTGAGACGCGCCCCTTTTCGGACTTTACGACGCGCGCGAGCATCATCCCGAACGAATATTTCCGATTTGCGGGAGGCTTCGCCATCAGTCCTTACACGAATGAGCTCGACGCCTATGACATCGGGTCGCAGCTGATGGATAAACGGGGCGACCAGTTTCGAGGTCGTCTCGTCTTCACGAACGGGTCTGCCGGGCCGATCCGGCAGTTTGAGACGAGCACAGAGCTGCGCGTGACCGACCGGATAAAGCTCGGATTCTATGGCCGTTACGATGACGTGAAGAAAGACTTCCTCGAGCGGAAGATTGGACTCCGTTTCAATAGCTCCTGCAGGTGTTGGATACTGGACGTGGACGTAGTAGACCGGCTAAACCCGAACGATACGAGCATTTACTTTACGCTGACTTTGAAAGGGATCGCCGAGCTTGGGACCAGTGTATTCAGGCAGAACCGTGGCTCGGTTGCGACGCAGTAAGCCCGGCGCCCGCCGCAAAAAGTCTTTAAACGAGAGCACTCTATGAAAGGAATTATTCTCGCCGGCGGACTCGGATCGCGCCTGCAGCCGTGCACGCTTGTCACGAACAAGCACCTCCTTCCGGTTTATGACAAGCCGATGATCCATTATCCGATCCAGACGCTGATCAACGCCGGGATCAAAGATATTTTGATCGTAACCGGCGGACAGTTTGCGGGCGACTTTCTGAAGCTCCTCGGAAACGGAAAGACCTTTGGACTAAAGCATCTGAACTATACCTACCAAGAGGGCGAGGGCGGGATCGCCGATGCGCTCTCTCTCGCCGAATACTTTGCGGAGGATGATTCGATCTGCGTAATCCTTGGAGATAATCTCATCGAAGGGAACATCAAAGCAGCGGCGGACGCTTATTTGAAGCAGGGCAAAGGGGCGAAGATCCTGCTGAAGGAAGTTGACGATGCCCGGCGCTTTGGAGTTGCCGAGATTCAAGGGGGCAAGATCGTCAACATCGTGGAGAAGCCGAAGGCTCCGAAATCGAACTTGGCAGTGACGGGCATCTATTTTTACGACAAGACGGTGTTCGACTTCATCAAGGGCCTCTCCCCTTCGGATCGCGGTGAGCTCGAGATCACCGATGTGAATAATCTCTATTTGAAGGCGGGAACGCTCACCTATGACGTCCTCGAAGGGTGGTGGACTGACGCTGGAACCTTCGATTCTCTGCGCCGCGCCACAAATCTCGTTGCCGAATCCGGCGCCAACAAACTGCCTTTATGAGATTATTGGTCACCGGCGGTGCCGGATTCATCGGTTCGAACTTTGTCCGCTACCTGCTGAAGAGCGAAGGCAGCTCCTACAGTGTGACGGTGCTTGATAAGCTCACCTACGCGGGAAACCTTGAGAATCTGAAAGGGCTCGAGAGCAGTTTTCGCTTCGTAAAGGCGGATATCTGCGACGGAGAAGCGATCGCAAAGCTGTTTGCCGAGGAGAGGTTCGATGCCGTCATGAACTTCGCCGCAGAGAGCCACGTCGATCGTTCGATTCTCGATCCGCTTTCATTTGTGAAGACCAACGTCCTTGGGACGCAGGTTCTGCTTAACGCCTCGCAGCAGATCGGAGTGAAGCGCTACATCCAGATTTCGACGGACGAAGTCTACGGCTCTCTTGGCCCGACGGGACGGTTCACCGAGGAGACTCCAATCCAGCCTTCGAGTGTTTACTCGGCCTCGAAGGCCGGCTCGGACATGCTGGCGCTTGCAACTGCCCACACGCACGGTCTTCCCGTGTGTGTGACACGCTGTTCGAACAATTACGGCCCTTACCAGTTTCCAGAGAAGCTCCTGCCGCTCTTCATCACAAACGCGATGAACGATCAGCCGCTTCCGCTCTACGGGGATGGGAAGAACGTCCGCAGCTGGCTGCATGTCGATGACCACTCCCGGGCGCTGATTATGGTGCTGAAGGGAGGGAAGACCGGAGAGGTGTACAATATCGGCGGCTCGCCTGAAGCAGAGCGAGAGAATCGCGAGATGACGAAGCTCGTCCTCGAGCTGACGGGAAAGCCCGCAACATTGATTCGGCCGGTCGAAGATCGAAAAGGCCACGACCGGCGCTACGCGGTCGATTATTCGAAGATCAAGCGTGAGCTCGGCTGGGAACCGCAGGTGAAGCTCGAAGACGGCCTGAAAGAGACCGTCCAGTGGTATCAAAAGAACACCGAATGGTGGCAGCACGTGAAGAGCGGTGAGTATCTCCGCTTCTACGACGAGTATTATTCAAAGCGTTTAAGCTCATGATCGGACTCGTGCTCGGGGCCCATGGGATGTTGGGCCGGCAATTGGTCCCAGTGCTGGAATCCGCCGGCCATCAGGTTACAGGCTCGGACCGTCCCACCTGCGATCTTACGGATCTCTCCGCGATTGAGCGGCTCACCGCTGAGCTCCGCCCCGGATTTATCGTCAACTGCGCGGCATACACAAAAGTTGATGATGCCGAGAAAGAAGCCTCCCTCGCTCTGCAGGTAAACTCGATTGCCGCCCGTAACGTAGCGATCGCTGCACGGAAGATCGACAGCCGGCTGAGTCATATTTCGACCGATTATGTCTACGGCGGCAACCGCCCGGCGGTGCCGGTGGTTGAGACTGACCCGGTGGAACCGTGCGGTGTGTACGGTTATTCGAAATATCTCGGTGACGAGCTTGTGCGGCTCACCTATCCCGAGAACAGCACTATCCTCAGGACAAGCTGGCTTCACGGAGCGCATGGACCGAACTTCGTGCAGACGATCTTTCGCCTGGCTCACGAGCGTCCTGAGCTTAAGGTCGTCGACGATCAGTTTGGCTCACCGACCTGGGCCGGATGGCTCTCAGACACGATCGCCCGGCTCATAGCGAAATTTGAGCCGGGTGTCTTTCACGCATCAAACCGAGGCGCGATCTCGTGGTTCGATTTTGCAACGGCGATCTGCGCCCTGAGCGGAAGCCGATGCAAAGTTCTCCCGCAAAGCACCGCCGAGTTGGCACGTCCGGCCCCCCGCCCGGCATACTCGGTCCTCGATTGTTCCAAATTGGAGCGGCTTCTCGGAGAGCCTTGTCAGAGCTGGGAGGAGGGTCTAAAGGAGCACCTCACGTTCCTGCGCAAATGACGAATTCCGAAACGCTCTCGATAGGCCGGCTCGACCCCTCAGCAAAGTTCGTCACGGTGATCATGGCCGGCGGTTCCGGCACCCGGTTCTGGCCGATGAGCCGCGCGGATAAGCCGAAGCAATTTCTCCCGCTCTCACCCGACGGCAGGTCGCTCATTCAAGCCACGGCCGATCGACTGAACGGACTCGCGGGTTCGCTGCTCGTAGTCACGTCCCTCAACCAGGTTCCGCTCGTAAAAGAGCACCTTCCGAATGCGAAGATTCTCGCAGAGCCTATACCGCGCAACACCGCGGCATGCATCGGATACGCAGCCGCGAAGGTGCTGGAAGAAGTCGGTGATGTCCCGATGGTTTGTCTTCCCGCGGACCATCTGATCTCCGGAGTGAAAGAGCTGACACGCACGCTCAAACGGGCAATCGAGCTTACCCAGAAGAGCGATCTCCTCGTCACTATCGGAATCCCACCCTCATATCCGGAGACCGGCTACGGCTACATCCGCCGTGGAGAGCCGCTGCCGTCCAGTGAGCACTCCTATGAGGTGCACTCGTTTGTCGAGAAGCCCTCGCGCGAGCGTGCGATGGAGTATCTCTCCAGCGGTGAATACTTTTGGAACTCCGGAATGTTTATCTGGCGCGCGTCCGTAATCTGGAATGCGCTCGAACAACATCTTCCAAAGCTCTCCGCCGGGCTCGCTAACGTCCGCAAGCTCTTCGCTGCCGGACTTCCTGCGGACGATTGCCGAAAGCTCTTCAGCGAAATGGAGTCGATCTCGATCGACTATGGAGTGATGGAGCGGGCAAAGAACGTCGTCATGCTCGCCGGAGTCGGATTCCGCTGGAGCGATGTCGGGTCCTGGAGCTCATGGAAGGACACCCTCGACGACGCCCATCCGACGGAGGCAGGAAACCTGACCCAGGGTGAGGTCCTGCTGCAGAATTGCAAAGATACGCTCGCTATAAGCTCGAATAAACTGATTGCGGGTATTGGGCTCGAGAGCCTGATTGTTGTAGAGACCCCCGACGCGATCCTGGTCTGTCACCGGGACTCGGCGCAGGATGTGAAGAAGCTCGTCGACCTGTTGAAAGAACAGAAGAAAACAGAGCTCTTGTAGGATAAATTGACGGTGGTTGATTGCCCGGCTCGGGGAAGATACGGCGAATGTATGGCGAAGAATATTGCACTTATCACAGGAGTTACCGGCCAGGACGGCAGTTATCTCGCAGAGTTTCTCCTTTCCAAGGGTTACCGGGTGGTCGGCATGGTTCGACGCTCAAGCACCGAAAACTTCGAACGGATCGAGCACCTGCGCGGCAAGGTTGAGCTCCGTCAAGGCGATCTGCTCGACCAGTCTTCGCTGACCACTCTCATCGCCCAGATTCAACCGACAGAGATCTACAATCTCGCAGCGCAGAGCTTCGTTCCCACCTCCTGGGAGCAACCAGTACTGACAAGCGAATTCACCGCCGTAGGCGTAACCCGAATCCTGGAAGCGATCCGGAACGTGAATCCGAAGATCAAGTTCTACCAGGCCTCCAGCTCCGAGATGTACGGAAAGGTGCGGCAAACTCCGCAGAATGAGCTGACGGCGTTTCATCCCCGTTCACCATACGGCGTCGCGAAGTGCTACGGCCACTATATTACGGTGAACTACCGTGAGAGCTACGGAATGTTCGCCGTCTCCGGGATCCTCTTCAATCACGAATCGCCCCGTCGCGGACTCGAGTTTGTTACACGTAAAGTCACTGACGGAGTCGCTCGGATCAAGCTCGGCATGCAGCGCGAGCTCCGGATGGGAAATCTCGATTCGCAGCGTGACTGGGGATTTGCCGGTGACTATGTCAAAGCGATGTGGATGATGCTTCAGCACAGCGAGCCGGATGATTTCGTCATCTCAACCGGTGAGACTCATACGGTGAAAGAGCTCGTTGAGATCGCCTTTGCGCGTGCGGGCTTGGACTGGACGAAGCACGTCGTGATCGATCCGGCATTCATCCGCCCAGCCGAAGTAGATCTGCTCATCGGAGATCACTCCAAGGCCACGAAGAAGCTGGGCTGGGCTCCGGAAGTGAGCTTCAAGAATCTGATCGACATGATGGTGGACGCCGATCTCGAACGTCTCACGAAAGCTGTTAAGTAGTATAAGGAACGTATCCGTTCACGCCGATGAACAATAGCGCGCACATCCGGATATTCTCTAGCCCCCTCAGGGGGCGGTTTTGCGTTGCAAAACCGGGGGTGACAAACAGTAAGCGTTCACAATATCTGCCGTCCCCGATCAGGGGACGACAAGGAAAGTACCCAAGACCTCTACGAGAAAATTCCGGAAATATTTTGGGAATCTCTTCGCTATTTCAGATTGTTACCGTGAAAGCTTACTAAGGAACATATGCGCGCGCTTATTACCGGTGGTTATGGATTTGTTGGCCGCCATCTTGCGCAACACTTGGCGAGCTGCGGCGACGACGTCGCGGTAACCTATCTGCCGAATGGAGAGAGGAGCGCGCCCGTCACTTCGCCGGCGGAAACGCCGCTTCCCCGAACGGCACAATCGATGGCGCTTGATGTCACCGACAAAGCGGCCGTCACACAGATCATCACGCTCGCCCAACCGGACGCTGTGTATCACCTGGCGGGCCGCACGTTTGTTCCGGAAGGTGAGACGGATTTTGACGGCGTCCTGCAGACGAACCTCATCGGAACGACGAACCTCCTCAATGCGATCGCCGAGCATTCGCCGCAGACGAAATTTTTGATGGTAAGCTCGGCCGAGGTCTACGGCGACCCCTGGCCCGGCTCGCTCCCCTACCTCGAAACTTCGGTCCTGCGCCCCGCTTCGAATTACGGAGTAACGAAGGCGGCAGCCGATCTGATGACTTTCAAGTATGCGCACCGGAACGGCGTGCATTCGATTCGTGTGCGCCCGTTCCCGCATATCGGCCCAGGACAGAGCGATAAGTTCGCTATCTCGAGCTTCGCCCGTCAGGTCGCGGAGATTCACCTGAAGAAGCGTGAAGCGGTCATCAAGGTCGGCAATCTGGAGGCAAAGCGTGATTACAGCGATGTCTCGGATATTGTCCGCGGCTATCGGGAGGCGCTTCTCAATGGAAAGCGCGGTGAGGCCTACAATCTTTGCTCCGGTCAAAGTATCGCCGTCGGAGATATCCTGAAAAAGCTGATCGCCATCGCCGAGGTCGAGGCCGAAATCGAAATCGACCCCGAACGCGTGCGCCCGATCGATGTGCCCGATCTCTACGGCAGCTACCAGAAGGCTCAGAAGGAGTTCGGCTGGAAGCCCCGCATCGCTCTCGATGGGACACTGGCAAGCCTCTTCGCATTTTGGGTCGAGGCATTGGAGAAGG
>CAYOAK010000042.1:17327-19809 GCA_964401925.1 uncultured Bdellovibrionales bacterium
TCCAGGTGACCGTGGCGGACCGGAACAGCGCGCCGCTGGCTGTCGAGGCATTGGAGAAGGGTGCATGAGGGTTGTCATTGCAGATGATGACCTGATCGTACGCCATATCCTCTCGTCAGTACTGCAGTCGTCTGATCCATCGATTGAGATTGTCCAGTGCACAAGCGGTGAAGAGTGCTTGGAGAGCTTCCGAGCTTCCGCCGCAGATCTCCTCTTTCTCGACATTCAGCTTCCGGATCTTTCGGGCCCGGATGTTCTGACGACGCTCCGGACACTTCCGAACGGAGCATCGGTCCGGGTAATCGCCGTATCTGCAAACCCCGAAGCCGAGATGCGCGAGCTGTTCGTTCGGACGGTTCCCGACGGATTCCTCGAAAAGCCGTTTACTCCGGCGCAAGTGCTTGCCGTTCTCGCGGGTGAAGGATGAAAACTCTATTCGCTCTCTTTCTCGCCCTGCTGCTGCCCGGATTCGCGCTGGCCCAGAGTCGAGAGCTGCAGCTTGGTTCGATCCTATCGCTCACCGGCGGGGCCTCTCCACATGGAACGGCGATGAACGATGGGGTCCAGCTGGCGGTCAAGGAGCTGAGGGAGCAGGGCTGGAAGATCCGAATCGACTATGAAGACGACGGCACGGAGCCGAAACGCACGATCAGCTCCCTTGAGCATCTCCTCTCGAAGGGCACCCGGCTTTTTGTGGGCCCTACCTGGGGATTACTGGCAGAGCCTGCGGCCTCGCATTTTGTTCGAACAAAATCGCTCTCCCTTCAGCCGGGAAACTCCAGCGAATTCGTGAGCGGCGGAAGCGGACAGTTCTTCTTCTTCCTCTCCCCCGTACGAAAGCAGGAGCCCGTAATCGCCGGCTGGCTGAAGGCGAACAAGATCACGACGGTCGGCGTTCTGATCGCGAACTCACCTTGGGGTGAGCTCCATCGTCAGCTCTTCCACCGGGCAGCGCTGGTCGCCGGTGCAACGGTCATCTTCGACGAGAGCTTTCAATACGGCGAAGAGAACACGGCGATACCCGCGCTCGCGACCCGGCTCCGCGCCAACACACCACAGGTGATTCTCACGACATCATCGAGAGATATCTCGGCACTTCTGGTAACTCATTTCGAGCGTCAGCGCGTGCAGGTCAAGATCCTCAGTCCTGATCTGGGAGACGCAGTCGTCGAGAAGCTCACCGCGGAGGAGAGTCCGAGCGTGAACGGATTTTGGATTCAGGCAAAGGTCTCGGACGAGTTCCGGAAAGCGTTTCGCGCTTGGAAAGGCCGGGAGCCGTTGAAGTATACAAACACCGCATATGACGCCGTCAAAGCCTTGAGCGTCGCCGTCGAAGCCGTCGGAATGGATCCGGAGCGGGTAAAGGAGTACTTCGAGAAGAAGATCGATTTTTCCGGCGCGGCCGGCAGGATCCGCTTCGACAAGAACCATGATATCGCCGGAAACGAGTACGAGATCACGGAAGTGATCAAATTAAAGCAATGACCGAGCCAGTCGATCCCGGGATTCATGCGGCAGCGGCAGCATTGGCCGCGGAATTACCCGCCGTCAGCTCAGGGGTGTTTCTCGTTCTCGGATCAGCGCAGGCTGCGTTTGCTGACCGGCTCGAGATTGTCGCACAGAAGAGCTTCAGCGAGATTCCAAGCCTCGGGTCCGCAAGCGCTGCCGGTCATTCCGGGAGACTTCTGATCTGTAGGATGAACGAACAGACAGTCGCCGTCTGCGCCGGGAGAAGACATCTCTACGAGACCGCGCCGAACCTCACACCGGTCATATTCCCCGCCGTTCTCGCTGCGGCGATGGGATGCGACCGACTCGTTTTGACGAACGCGTCCGGAAGCATGCAACCGAACAAGATGCCGATCGGGTCCATCGTTGCGATCTCCGACCATATTAATCTTCTCGGCATCGATCCGCTTCGCGGCGAGGGGGCATCCACTCTCGGAGTTGAGCGCACGAACGGAATGGGAACGATCTATTCTGCCGAGCTGCGTGCGCTAGCAAAAGCCGCCGGCCGCGAAGCCGGCCTCGAGCTCCCTGAGGGCACCTATCTGGCCCTTCCCGGACCAAGCTTTGAGACTGCTGCTGAGATCCGGATGTACGCGGAGTTCGCGGACCTTGTCGGAATGAGTACCGTTCCGGAAGCGATGGTCTGGCAGGCGATGGCACACAAAGCTGCACTTAAACCAAAGCACCGGCCGCTAAAACTCCTCGCATTATCAACGGTGACAAATCTCGCACAGGGACTTTCGAGCCAGGAGGTCAGCGTCGCTGAGGTGCTTCAAGAGGGAGCAAACAGCGCCGACAGATTCGAGTCGTTGCTGAAAGCGTTGCTTCCGAAGCTCGCACGGGCAAAAACGTAGCACGGTAAGGAGAGCGTTACTGGTACCGCGGACGTCCACTGGGATCGTGAGCGGCCACTGGGACCGCGGGCGGCCTCGCCCGCTTTCCGGTGACCTCAGCAGAACACAGCTCGATCACT
>CAYOAK010000043.1:0-4270 GCA_964401925.1 uncultured Bdellovibrionales bacterium
CCGTTTCAGAATCTTTTCATCTTCCTCTGGGAATTCTTTTCACCTTTCCCTCACGGTACTAGTTCACTATCGGTCGATCAGTAGTATTTAGCCTTGGAGAATGGTCTCCCCAGGTTCCGCCAGGATTCCACGTGTCCCGACGTACTCAGGAACGCACTCGCCGCTGTTTCCGGTTTCGCTTACGGGGCTAATCACCCTCTGTGGCAGGCCTTTCCAAGCCATTTCAGCTACCGGTCGCCGTCGACTTTGTTGTGCGCCCTACAACCCCGCTTGAACCGAAGTTCAAGCGGTTTGGGCTATTCCGCGTTCGCTCACCGCTACTAACGGAATCTCGTTGATTTCTTTTCCTCAGGGTACTGAGATGTTTCACTTCCCCTGGTTCGCTCCCTTTCGGGTAGTGAGGGAATACCTCACTGAGTTTCCTCATTCGGAAATCTCCGGATCACAGCCTAATTAGCGGCTCCCCGAAGCTTATCGCAGCTATTTCACGTCCTTCATCGCCTCTGATCGCCAAGGCATTCGCGGTGTGCCCTTACGAACTTAATCTTTTCTCTAAAATTTGCTGGTTCTCGTTGCGACGCCATCGTCGCCTGAATAGTCTCTTGCTCAGTACTATTCCGAGAGTTGTTTTTGCTGACTATCTCTTTGATTGTTTTTTACAGATGGTCGGATTCGCAGTTGCCTGCTCCTCCGACGATACCATTTGAACTCTTGAGAGAGTCTCAATGTTTTACATTCAATCTACGTCCAAATCCGTCGTTGCTATAAAAGCTATGCCGGATCCCGCGGACGAGATTGTTTATATAGTACTTGCTCAGCACGTTCTCCCGCAGACGGTAAAGTCTGCAGTTGTTGGTGGGTTTGTTACTACTTTGCCCGCCAACAAGATCGCACTTTGCTTTCCTGTGCTCATCTACCGAACCAGATCTGTCAAAGAACTGCGTGGCTCCAAACTGGCGCCGCGCTCTCTCAAAGTTAAACTCGACGGCTTGTTCGCCGGCGATTTCAGCTTTCAGAGAGCTCGCATCCCCGCCAAAATTCTCTGCGAATCGGAACAGTTGGGTGTGATTCACCGCTCCGTCGCCAATCCGCAGTATCCTGGTTGGGGCGGGCATAGATGCCCTAAGCTCCGCCGGAAGACAAGCCTCTGGCCGGAAAAAATATAGACGGGCGACAAAAAAATAAATTCTGAGGATTCTTCAACAATATTGACCCCAAAGGGTCGTAAATTTCCGTCTGCGGATAGTCGTTGCGGGTCTTGTGAAAAGCATCCCTAAAGCCGCGGCAGCCCGTGGCGAAGCTCGTGGCCGATATGGCGGCATAGAGTGTGTCATTTAGTGCTGAACTGCGCCCAAAAGTTCGTTGCGCTCCCGAAACCAAGCGGTTGGGCGAGGCAAGCTCAGCGGCCGGGGGATTCTGCGTCAGTGCGCCTGCAGTGCACGGTCAACGTGAGATGCTGATGACGTTCGCTGCCCCCTGCTGGGCCCGATCATACGACCAGAAAGTGCGATACAAATCGCCTGGCTGAGGCGATTTCACCTCCCAACGAGCCTGTCGGCGTTCCCCATTCTGTGACAGCACAACTTGCGGTGCGGTGTCTTTCAGATACCCGTCCGCGGATTCATGCATCACGTACGAATTCTTGAAACCTGAATGCGACGCGGAAACGGTGAAACTTAAGTGTGTGACGAGCACGCGCGGCCGCAAATAATAGAGTTGTGTTTTCAAGAAATCTTCGCGGACCACAAAGGAAAGGCTGAACTTTCGTCGTTCTGCCGGCTTTAACGGCGGGTTGAAATGTAAACGGATTTCCCGAAAATTCGGTGCCGACTTCAAAATCTCGATCGGCTGAGTGACGCCAGAATCGTCATAACTTTCGAATGGAACGTTTTCCTGAGCGTGCTCGAACCAGAATGGCGAATCGAGGTGAAAATGCGGTGTCAGTCCAAAATTACTGACGTCAAACTTAAATGTAACTCTCGCGTCACCTCGAGGATTAAGAATGTCGATCAAAACATGATAGCCAAAGTAAACAAGCGTAATGTTAGCGATGTACTTCTGGAGCTCGGGTAACAGATGCAGTGCGTCCGTTCCGGCTTCCAGTGATCGTCGGGCCACCACGCTAGCTGCGGGCGTAATCTGAGCAGAGTGGACACCGTCTCGGAGACAATACGAGCACAATAAGAGCCTGTCCTGCCCCGTAATCCACTCCCCAAGCGATCTGTCTCAGAGACGGTGTCTAGGGCTCTCTGATGCCGAAGAGTGCTCGAAACCGCACCATTCCGAGAACTTAGAAGGTTCAGTGCCTGAAATTTGCGTGTTTTAATCTGATTCCCCGGAGCATTCTCCATCGAGCGATGATCTGTAATGGAACTCGGATCGGCAGCTACAGATCACATGGGAGTCAGACTCCGACGGCGGCCGCCAAGAATTCCCCTTCCCGCGCCTCAGTTCACGAATAGAAGCTGTGGCGCGACTCGAGTCACGCGACGGACGCGCGGCTAAGAGATGTGGCACTTCGTGCTGAACTGCTCCCCAAAGTGCAAAAATGTGTGTGCGCATCCCTGCGGCCGGAGCCTTGGGGATGCGCACACGAAAACAGGGAGGGTGAGCTCAGGCCAGCTCAGCAGTGGGAGGCTTCTGCATCAAGGATTTCTGATTCGTCCGCATGACGAAGTTCTTATCCAGCAGAAAGCCGACGTAGGTCGGAAGCATCCGTTCGGCGGCTTCCGCCAGCTTTTGCGCGGCATTGTCGCCCACTCCTTCGGTGGATCGGATGCTGGCGATTTCTGCCCGAAACCCAATCTTCTCGAGTGCAGAGAAGAGGCTGGACGGAGGAATGTACCGCGCTTTCAGACCGCGTATCGTCGAAAGCGTGCGCAAGACCCAGAGAGTTGCGACTTTAATCGCGAACTTCTTGCCTTCCACCCGGTAGTCGGCCGAATTCACGGCGAGCGGGGAGCCACCTTGCGCAAAGTAGAGGGGAGCGATCTCCAGCAACCCGTCGACTTGCTCGGCGTCGAGAAACTCCGAGAGAAACGCCCGGCCTGTGGCCTCACGGAAGAACATCCGCGTGTCCATACGGGCGCCTGCCGCAAATGCATGCAGGTCGATCAGGAAGCGGAACACAAGAGATGCATTCCAACCCCACCATGGGGCGACAACATAATCACCATAATCAAGCGCCTCGCCGAGCATTGTAATGTTGCCATCGGTGAACTGATCGGCCGGCAGTGTCAGCCGCGCGTTCAAGCAGGAGGACAAAATCATCCCGCACTGTTGTGCAACGCGGCGAAGCTTTTCCTTGGCTGCGGGGGTCTCGATGGAACCGAACTCGATGTCGAGAACGTTTGCAAATGCCAGCGAACGATCTTGAATTTCGGACGCCATTGTTGAAACAGCGACGATATTCATCCGAAGGGTTGTCTGACCAATCCACACCTCGCACGGCACTTCGAGATTCGGCACCTGCAGGGCTTGCCTGTGGCGATCAGAGATACGGCTCAAAGTCCGCCGGCTTCCGATCTCTGCAACCTCGGTGATGACCCGGCCGAGCGCGCATCCTGAGGCTGCGAGAGCGCGGTGATGTCGAATGGCATCGGCGCTCTCATACGTTGCGCCCACCGGGGCACTTCGATGGGGCTGATGGAAGAGATCCCAGAACATCCCGCTGCGGCCGGCATACTCTCGCCGCTGAGACATGGCGCCATCGTACCCTTGGGTTGCAGCGCCTTGAAGAATCACGTCGCTTGGGGACTGGAGGAGCACAAGGCCATCCGGTCGAACAGCGCAGAAATGAAAGACGTAACGCTTCTCTCCTACGCCTTTGAACTGCCAGCCGAGAACACCGCTGGAGCCTGGCCCGATGCCGAGCCCCAGCCGGGTCGGGAAGAACACACTTCGAAGGCCCATCGCAAAGGCCAAAGCATTCAAGTGTTGACCTGCGGCGTCCTTGAGGAACTCCATGCCGATCGTGCGCAGTTGATCTTCGTTCAGATCGCTGCCGAGACAGTGAATGTCACCGACCAAAGGAACAATGACCCTGCCATCGGCGCGGGGCCGAAAGATCGGGTGGGTGTTTATCAGATTCCTTGCGGCATCCGCTCGCGGCGCCACAAGAAAACGAACAGTAACGACCTGCCAAGCATGTCCGAGTCTAACCGTCGGAACTACTCTGCCCGTGTGCGAGAGGTGCACACCGGAAAACCCGGTAAGCCCGGAGGCATAGATCTCTTCGGGCGAAGCGAGCCCGGAGTCGGCACAGAATATC
>CAYOAK010000043.1:4280-19736 GCA_964401925.1 uncultured Bdellovibrionales bacterium
CTCCGTAGCAACTCGGTAATTGAACCGAGGCATTTGCCTGAATGATTTCCTCGTCCGTTACGGTCTCGAGCTGAATCTCTCGTGGGAGATGCGCCACCGTTTGTCCGAACGAATTCAACGAAAAGCGCGCCTGAAGCGCATCGAGATTCGCCGGCATCTCCAAGTTGACCATCGGATTCATTTTCAAAACCTTTCCTAGGGAGCAGTGCAGCAAGCAGCGCACTGCCGGACCATGAACGGTCCGGTCGAATACACAGGGAGAAAAAGGTGTCAGAGACCCGCTATGCCCAGTTCTGCGGCCGAAACGAGATTATGTGACTTAGGGGCCGTTACCTCTGAAAAATTTCAGGGAAATTGGCTCTTATGACCACGGATCGCTCATTAAGCCACGTGTCTCCTGATCCGCGAAGATCAGTTCATCGCCACGAAAGTCGCTCTTGTTGAAAATTAACCCGAGACCCGCGTGCGCATGACACTCGACGAGTTTTTCGGCTGTCGAAGAATGTCGATCGCCTCGCAGTATTTCGAGTAACGAACTCGTTGCATCCCGATTCGCCGCATAGCCGACTGAAGCCACAAAGGGATCGAACGATCAGACTTCACCTCTAGGACACAGGCCGAAGCCGGTAAGAAGAACGGTTCCTCGAGATGAATATAGTTCGTGAGCGATCTCGTCCCGGCCGTCAAACGATCATCAAGGGTGATCCGAAGTTCCGGATGATCTTTCGCAACAAGTGTTTCTCTCACGTAGCGAACCACCACAGCCGGCTGAAGATCAAAAATCGAGTGCAGGTACATCACTTCGCGGCGAGCGACCGAATCCGGCGTGCTATTGAGCAGCAGATTCATCGAAGGAATGTCCTGGCTTGGGGGCGCTTGCAACTGTATCCGCTTCTTCGCCACAGCCGACTTATGCTTCTCTTTCGTTTCGAGGAAGTAAGCACCGCCTCCCTGCTCCGTAGAATAGTGACGAAGGCGAACTTTTCTCCGGTAACCAACGGACTCATTCCGATCGCGGTAAAAACGGAGCTGCGGAGTGTCGAAGTAAAGACTGGAAACCTCGTAGAGACCGTTACTGCCGGCATGGAGATCTGGGCGGCAGTGTGCACGCAGACTCTCCACAAGCTGCCTCCCCTCCTCCTTAGTGATCACGAACTTCAGTTCATGCCGCATCGCGGTCATAGGTCGATCATATGGCTGGTCCCGGCGATCTCAACCCGCAATTGGTTGTTTACCTGCCCGAGTGTGTCGATGAGCTTCTGTGCTTTGAAACCCCGATTCACGGTGATCGCAAATGTCAGTTCCATCTCAGTACCCATTCGCGTGCGCGCCATCGAGAGAAGCGAAAATCCGCGCGTATGCGCACGGAAAATATCATCGAACTTACCCTCCAGGTCGTTTCCCGCCGGCGCTTCGATGCGAACAACTCGCTCCTCATCTGCACGCTCTCCAAAGTTTAGATACGAAAGAAGGAGAACCGCGGCACTGACAACCGAAGTGAAGGTAACTGCGATGACGTAAAATCCTGTGCCGCATGCCATGCCCACGGCCATCACCAGAAAGATGAAAGCAACATCCCGCGGATCTTTAACGGCATTACGATAGCGGACAATTGATAGCGCGCCGACGAGAGTGAAAGCTCTCGCGATGTTGCTTCCAATGATGAGCATGATCACCCCGACCACCATCCCTGAGATGACGAGTGTCTGCATGAAGCTCGGCGAGTAGGACGCACCTCGA
The DNA here is from genome assembly GCA_964401925.1 of uncultured Bdellovibrionales bacterium. Lineage (GTDB taxonomy): Bacteria > Bdellovibrionota_C > UBA2361 > SZUA-149 > JADYYL01 > CAYOAK01. The sequence goes on from CAYOAK010000043.1 coordinate 6,021, forward strand.
AAGGAGAGTTGATAAACCTTCGCTACAATCACGGAGAGAACAAATGATAGGAACAAGCAGGACAGGAGCTGCGCTACCGTCACAGCGGCGGCAAGGTCGCTAAACTTCGCCAACTGATCATAAAGACTGTCTTTCAAGAGCTCTCCTTCAGATACCCGCCGGGAATCCGGCACTGCTGATTGTTTCGCCGAGCGCGACCTTATACTTGCTTCCCGTCGAAGGCTCGACCTTTACACCGGCCTTCCCGAGCCGTTCCCGTATCACACGAGCGATCGTCGCCTGATCCCGCATGAAATCGGCGTCGATTTTCTCGAGCTCCGCCTTTCCCTTCTTCTGCTCGTCGAGCTTGGTCGAGACATTTCTTTCGAACTCAATCTCAAGCTCAATGATCCGGGCGCGGATCGGAAGGTCTCTCGGCCTGCACGCCTTTGTCTCGACGCAGCGGGCGATATCCGGGTATCCGTAGCTCACCGCATCATCGAGAGTGATGATGAACGCCTGGTCAGGGTTCGGCCCCGAGCCAAATGGCGTCTGGAGCGTGACATGCTGACGCGCTCTCGCACTGACCACGACGACCTTTGGTTCAACGCTCACTTCACCAAGAAACTCGGCAGCCGCTCTTCCGGGTGTGTGAGCAACTCCGAAGAAGCGTCCGCTGCGAACATGCTCCATCATTTCCGACGCAGGCCAGGGGGAGAGCGGCGGTAAGAGACGATCGCTGAATGGCGAGGACTGCTTTCGAAGCTCGAGGCGCGCTTCGTTTACCGCACTGAGGCCGTCGCCCAAGTTTTGCCGTCCGTACTTGAATTGCACCTCGGACCGATAAGGCCAGAATTCGGTTTTCTCCGGCGACTGCAGATGTTTCAGAAATCGGCGCGCAGTTTTGAACCTGTATCGAAGGCGATAGCTCGCATCGCGCTTCAGCAGCTCCTGTTTCTCATCGTCAAAATAGTAGTCGACATACGCTCGCGCCTTCGCAGGCGGCGTTAAACCATAACGCCGGTCGACGTTCTTCGGAGCATGCCAAATACCCTCATCGGCGACTGCTTCTTCCATCGCGCGCGAAATTTCGAGCATAAGATCCTTAGAACGCCGATCACCAAACCCTGAGAGGGTGAGCTTATATTCTTTCTCGGCTCGAGGCGGCGTGCCGACCACAAGCCCGGTGAGGAGCGATCGATTGATTGAGATGGATGGTGGACGAACATCAACATTGGCCGCACGCACCTTAGTCCGCTGCGAAGCGATCGGAACACCGCTAACGATTTGTGTAACGTTCTCGAGGTTCAGAGAAGAGTCGGTCGCCGAGATCTTTCCATGGAGCTCGGAATTCAGAATCGAAACCTCGCTCCCCGAAATTGAAAGAGCGGCGGGGAAATAAGCAGATCCCGCATATCCGTAAGAACCACCCTCGAAGTGAATGTGTGCGAGCTTCGCCCGGGAATTGATGATTCCGAGAGCGCCAAACGGCATCTCGCCGCTTCGGAGAAATCTTATCGGATGCTCGGCCGAGCCCTCCGCCGTTAGCGCTCCGCCTCGAACGACCACGCTCGCGCCGGGATGGAGACGAATTGTGGTGCCGGGTCGAATGAGAAGCTGCTGCCCCCGTTTGAGCACGAGCGGCTCCTTCAGCTCGACCTCTCCCGAAAAAACTGTCGGTTCGACTGTGTGACTGACCAGAGTTTCTCCCACCTCCTTTCCAACCGGCCCGGTTGTGAACGGAAGCTTTACGCCAGTGAGCGGATGTCGAAGGATTGGTTCGACGCGATTACATTTCCCGGCGAGGCGATAGGTGTGCACAACCTTCACGGGCCACTGCGTTGCGCCGTTCGGCCGAAAGGTTGTGAGGAGATGTTCTTCGATCGGAAGCGCCGCTTTTCCGGAAGCGCAGGAAACTTTTCGAATCCACGCGGGGTTTTCACGTGAAACCGTGAGGTCTCCTTCGCAATTTTCGAACTTCAATTCGGACAGTATCGCGCCGGCGTCTCCGCTCGTCTCGAAATTCAGCAGGGTTTCGAAGTTCCCATTCGTCTGCTGCTCAACGGTCACGGGACTAGTCGTCAGGCGCTCGACCAGGAAGTCCCAGCGTTGTGAGATTTCTTCCCGAAGCCGGCGAACATTCTGTTCCCAATTTGCATTCGTTAGGATCTCGACATCGTTCTTTTCGGCGGCGAGCTTGTAAACGCTCGCCCGGATCTCAGGAGCCGATCTCTCAAGTGCGGCATCGATCTCCGCCAGCACTTTCTGCTTCGGCAGTGAGACTTTGAGTAGGTCCCAGAGCGCAGCCGTTTTTTTGAAGTGGAAGGCGGGCGATTGGAGGAGAAAGTGAAAGAGGTAGTTTGAGCTGTAATCAAGCCGCTTGTCCGCCAGCGATTGGAATCCGAACGGGTCCCAAACCATCGGCTCCAGCAGACCGGTGGCCGGATTCAGATACAGCTTCTGATTGTGACTGTTATCGACATGTGCGGAGGTAATCAGATCGAGGTAGGCGACAAATCTCGCATACGCGTCGAGGTCTATGACCTCGGCAAGCGCGCGCTCTTTCTCGGTTGGTGTGCCGCCGCCAGCGACGATCCGCACTAGCTTCGCAATTTCGGGCTGAACGGAGATTTGCGCGTCAGCGACACCGACATCATGCGGAAGGTCGTCAACGGTCCACCTTTTCGCATTTTTTTCCTCGAACAGATTCGGACGTTTTTTCTTCCGCCCGTAAAGAATCTTTGGATCGAGGTCCCCCTTGAAGATCTTTCCGGGAAGCCTGCCTGAGCGAACCGGTGTACCCGCACCTGTTTGTTCCAGAAGCAAACGCAGTCCGTCAAACTTCCGATTGAATCTGAAATGAACGAGCTCGACCTGCGGAACGATAAGGCCGCCGGCGATCTCCGCGAACCGGTAGCCAAGATAGTCCGAGATCTGAGAGCCCGATCGGGGGAGATAGAGATTGAAGCTGTTCAGGCCGGAATACAGCCGGCTCTTTCCGAGCTTCACGCGCCACGATTTGTAGGGAAAGGACCAATGGTTCAGCGAATCCCCACGCAGACGCGCTTGAACTTCAAACAGATCGGTTCCGGCTTTGAGAAGTGCCGGCTGACTTTGGAATCCGGATTCAGGCGGATTGCTCAATAACTGATCGAGCCGGTTTCCGTGAAGGTAGAGTTCAATGACGGGGAGCTTTGATCGAAGCGGCTCCGGCTCAGGTGCGCTCAGTGCTGCAGCGGTTGCACGAAATACCTGCTCCGCGCCGTTTCGCACGTCTGCCGTGAACCCCTTGCCGAAGCGTGCCCTTTCCTTCGGAAGGCCTGCAAGATAATTACAAAGCGCGATACCTGTCCCGATGAGGACGAGGGTACACGCCGAAAAGAAAACCCCCTGCAGAGCAATTCTACGCAGCCGGTATCGACGGAGAATATTCAAACCGTGCGAAGATTTATAAGGGAACTCTGCTTGCTTCAAGTAGCGCTCGGTATCTGCGCGACAGCGGCGGCCGATGATGTCCGATATCAACCGCTCACCTCCGATAATGGACAACTGATTGGCTTTGGTTCCGGATTAGCGCTCGACAGGGACGGAAACATCCTCGCCATCACCGATCGGGGTCCGAACGAGCTCGATTCGGCAAAGCGCCGCATTTTCCCTCAGCCCAGCTTCAATCCCCAGGTAGCGTTGCTCGATCCGAAGACGTTCCGTGTGAAACGGACGGTAAGGCTCCTCGGTTTGAAGCGGGAGCCGCTTACGGGGCTGCCGCCCGGCAATGGCGAGAGCTCTGAGCTCCCCTTCGACTCTGACCTTCGGCCGATTGCGCCCAATCGCTCCGGCATCGATCCGGAAGGAATAGCCGTCCATCCGGGAAGCGGACGCTGGTGGATCTCTGAGGAATATGGACCGTCGCTGCTAGAGATAGATCCGGCTTCTGGTCAGACCTTGCGGCGCTTTTCCCCGGGGAGTGGATTGCCAAATGTATTTTCACGGCGTGACGAGAATCGAGGCTTCGAGGGAATCGCCGTCCTCACTGATGGAAGAGTCCTCGCTAGCCTGCAAAGTGTACCTGAGGAAACAAACTCTCACGGTGAGAAGCTGCCGATTCTCTTCCTGCTCTTTGATCCCACAAATCTCGAATCAAAGATCTTCATTTATCCGAACCGGCCCCGCTCACTGAAGATCGGTGACCTCGATGGCAGTGATCCGAAATCGATCCGCGCAATTGAAAATTATAAGAAGAACGAAAGCTGGATTGTGGAACTCGATATCTCGTCAGCGACACCTCTTGATGAGGCGGAGGTCTATAGTCGCTCCGTGGAAACGATCCGTCCGATCGCCCGGCGGGAATTGATTGATCTCCGAAAGCACGCATGGGCGGAGTCGAAAACCGAGGGGCTTGTGACCGTCCGAGATGGCCTTCTGATATCCGCGGACGATGATTTCGCCCCGGGCAAAGGCACCCCGATGATTCTCATCCGACCCTAAACGACCTGGTCAAACTGCGGCATCGCCAAACCCCCAACCCTTCTCCACAGGCGGTGCAATCTGTCTCAGAGACGGGGTCGACTATAGACTGATGTGGAGAGGTCCCTAAGTCTTCGCATCAAAAAGCAATCAGAACGTCGAGGCCTTGTTTATTGCGCATCGGAGTCTGATTCAGCTGGAATTTGCGACTCGCGATTCATCTGTTCCAAGCCGACACTCTTCACGTAACGATACTCCATCAAATCGTGGAAGATCTCGGCGTCGACGAGTACCAAATGCTTTTCTCTTTCGCGTGTGATCAGGAAGGCCTGAGGCTGCAGGTCAATTTGCTTCGCGATACGGTTAAAATTCCGCTGAAGCGTCGTCGCGCTGACAATCTGCCGGACGGTGAACATATGAGCCCCTCTCTGTCGCAACCCGTGTCTTAGTATGATTAGGGCAGTCCTGGGAGACCGAGCGGTGAGATTGTATTGTCAGCCACTCTCCGACAGAGCTTCGTTATTTTCGCCGATGCAACTGTCTGAGCGGAACGCACACCGTCTCTGAGACAGATCGGGGGATCACCGAGTTCCGAGCCTCGTCAGAGAAGGGTTCTCGCTCAGAATCCTTTCCACTCCTCATCGCGGATCCGCTTGGCCTCTCTGCCAATACTGCTGCGGCGGATTTACGGAAGAATTGCAAATACTCGCGCCGGAAATCCGGACCCGTTGTTCGCCTTCGGCCATGTCACAGAAACGAGCGCGCCGCTCTCCGGCAGCCGATCGAGATTCGCGAGCAGCTCGATCTGATATTTGTTCTGCTTCAGAATGTACGACTCCAGCGAGTAGTCATCTTTCGAGGTCGCCACTCCGGGATCCGTGTCGGTTGTTTCATGACCGGCGGCGGTGACTTTGCGCGTTTCAAAAAGATACTGCAGCGCCGCCAAGCTCCACCCGGGATAGTGCGCGACACCGTCCTTGCTTGGGTTAGACATCTTCGCTTGATCCGGCCACCGCTTCGACCAATCCGTGCGCATGGCGACAAACGAACCGGCCGGAACTGCCCCGTGCTTGCTCTCCCACGCCTTCACGTCATCCACGGTCAGCGTGTAATCGGGATTCTTCTCCACCTTTTGGTGAACATCGATGACGACAAGCGGAAGCAGCATCTCTTTCAGATCGATCTGATCGATCGATCGAAGTCCTTTATGAAAGTGCACCGGGGGATCGACATGCGTTCCCCACTGACCGACGTGACAGAACTCTTCCACTCTGAATCCGTCTTTGTCATGATCGAAGAGCACCTTACGTCCCATCGGTTGAAATCCCTTCCAATGGGGAGTTTCCGTATCGAATGCGTGAGTAAGATCGACCCACTCCTTACTCTTGAGCGTCGCGTGCAGTTTCCAGAGAGACTGTTCCGGTGTGAGAGCATTCGCAGATGATGCTGCGAAAGAAGAAACAGCAAATGCGCCGAACAAAGCGAGTCGTCCGAGTTTCATTCGATTCTCCGGGTTGCCTTAAGCGGGTGACGATTCGGGGCGTTGTATATCATCGATTCGGACAAGCAAAACCTCACCCGTGACGCGCAAAACATCCACCGCCCAGATCTCCGCATCGACCCAAGTTTTTCGCCCTTCTTGAGAACGAACCTTTGCACGGATCTTCAGCTCCGAACCGATCGGCGTCGCCGTCTTAAAGGCGACGTTCAGCTGCGCCGAGACGCAACGAATCCGCGGATAGCTTCCGATCGGCCGTTGCTCGAGCTTGTAGTAAGTCGCGATAGCCAAATTGCAGCTGTGGCAATCTATGAGCGAGGCGAGCACTCCTCCATAAACGATCTCCGGAGAGCCTCCGCAGTGAAATTTTTTCGGAGTGAATGAAGCAATCGCAGCAGCACCGTCCCAGTAGCTCTTCAGCTGCAGACCATTCGAATTGTCGGCACCACAACCATAGCAGTGCTCTACGGAATGTTGATCCTGAAACGCCGTCTTCGAATTGTTCGAGCCGCTCACTAGAAAAGGCTTGTCGGATCAGCGAGCGTGACAAGCGTTGTGCCTATTCCTCCTGCTCCACCGGCGCTTGATGAGTCGTTCACCTGAACGTCACCGCCAATCCCGCCTACGTTTGCGCTTCCACCGCCTCCTCCCCCACCGATACGCACGGAGTTTGATACCTGACCGGGGCCTGCCGATGCCCCCGCAGTTCCACCGGTGAGCGTTATCGTTCCGCCGTTTGACGGACTAACCACCGGTGCGATGAGCTTCACAATGCCACCGGAGCCTCCCCCACCGCTCCCGCAGTGCGATCCGAATGCACCGCCGCTTCCGCCAGCGACGGTGATGGTACCTCCTTGAGCTAGAGTTCCTGTCGTTGCGATGACGACAATCCCGCCACCTCCACCACCACTTCCGCCCGAACTCGAAGAGCCTGCCGCGTTGATAATCGCGCTCGCACCAATCGTCACGCCGTTCTTCGCGAGAATCACTACACTTCCACCGCCCCGTCCTCCGGTGAGTCCGGGACATCCAGCAGCACCACCGCCGCCGCCATACAGACCGGGATAGAAAATGTTCAGCCGGGATCGGTCGATGAAATTTCCGCCGAATCCGCCAAGCCTGACCGCCGAATTATCGCCCAGTTCACCACGTTGCGGTGCAGCGGATGCCGCTCCGGGTTGAGGGAGGATCTCCGCGGGACTCATCCCGACGGTGAAATTGCCCGTCGACGTCTCGACAGAGCCTCCGCGAGCACCGGAAGCAACCTGAATCGTCCCATCGATTGTGACCGTTCCGCTCGCACGAATGACGGTTCCTGTTGGAACAGTGAGCGTCGTACCGGACGTGAGCGTGAGATTCTGGAATTGGTAGTTTCCGTCGGGGAAGAGTGAATCGAGATTGCTCGAGAGGCCGAGGGTGAGATCACCCGTCGAGCCGTCCCCGTAGATTCGAATCGAACCGTCAGCACCGGCAGCGCCAGCCGCTCCGGCGGCACCCGCCGCCCCAGCCGCACCAGCAGCTCCGTCGGCGCCCGTCGCACCAGTTGCTCCGGCCGCACCCGCCACACCTGCGGCACCTTGTGCTCCGACAAGTTGCGTTCGCGATCCAAGTTTCGTCTCTCCGCGCTTACAATTAACCCGAAGTGCCAGCGCTCCGTTTGAATTTCGAGAACAGATCACCTTCGGAATGGCAGGCGCGGCTTGCGCATCCAGCACCGGGAGTCCGCAGAATACCGAGAGAGCGAAGATCGAAACGGCCGGACGGGAAAAGTTCATGGCGGGCTCTCCGAAGAGGTGCAGTGCTTTGACGGCGGATTCAACAACAGACCGCTGCAATCCGACACCTGGAATCTGATGTGGGCCTATGGCCGGAGTGTCACGAAACCGTGCTCAGTTCCTCAATAAACTCTGGCACCCCGATAGCGGCTCTCTTTTGTATGTGCCGTGCACGAACTGCGGCACTCGCCGGCGCCGGATCGATGAGCGTGACCGGCGTTCCTGCGGGGACAGAATAGATCAGACCTGCCGCGGGGTAGACCGCAAGCGAAGTTCCGATAATCAAAAACTGATCAGCTGTCCCAACGATTTCTGCCGCTTCACTAATCAGCGGAACCCCTTCGCCGAACCACACGATATGGGGACGGAGCTGACCGCCTCTCGGGCATTTGTCTCCGAGGGAAATGTCACGTCCGTCGAGCGGGAGAATGATTGTCTCATCCAAAGTACTTCGCGCGAGATCGAGCTCCCCGTGAAGATGCAGAACGCTGGTCGAACCGGCGCGTTCATGCAGATTGTCGACGTTCTGTGTAATGATCGAAACCTTATGCTTTCGCTCGAGCTCGGCGAGAGCAAAGTGTGCGGCATTCGGTTGGACGGAGTGCATCGAACGCCGGCGCTCATTGTAGAACTGAAGCACAAGACCGGGGTTTCTCTCCCACGCTTCGGGAGTCGCGACATCTTCCACACGGTGGCCTTCCCAAAGGCCGTCCGCATCACGGAAAGTCTTCAGACCGCTATCTGCGCTGATACCAGCGCCGGTGAGGACAACGACATGCATACGGCCATTTTTTTTTGCGGCAGGGAACCGGCCCAGGGCGTATTATTGCGTGATCAGCCCCTCCGTCAATATGGGCTCGAGTCCGAGGCGATCACGCCTGCGGGAACTTCAAATCACTAAATCACTTCTATCGAAGGGGCCGAACAACAGCCCGGCCTAGCCGACTGATGAGGCGTCCCAATCTGTTAACGAGCAGATAGACGATATGAATTGGAAACAGGCAGAGGATTGCTCCCAAAGACAGAATTCTCACCGCATATTTCGTCGCGCCGACGCAGATCGTCGGAACTTTGCGGATGGATTTCAATGCCCTAAGCGCGAGCTGAAGAGATGGAACAGCTATCTTCGAAAGCCTCTTCGCGATGTGATGAACTTTACTCGTCAGCAGTCCGCGCTGCGCCCATGCTTTCGAGATACGTTCGCGGAGCGGCGTCAGGTAGTCGAGCAGCCTCTTGCCATCGCTTTCATTTGCCGGGTTAAGAACCGGGCACGGGGAGTAGACACTTGGAACTCGAAATTCTCCGGTAAAACTGCTCTGTCCGTATCCGTACGCGGCCGGATAGGCCAACATTCTTTCCACCTGGCCGCTATAGGTCAGGAGCCAAGCTTCATAAATCGAGAGATCCGCCTGCGTTAGGAGATGGGCAGGCTCGGCACCCGCGCAAACCTGCTCGAGCAGCATGGCAAAACGCCGAATGTATCGCTCCTTCCCATTGAACTGTGCGCAAAAGTCATTCAGCTCGGGTACGGATTCCAACTCGCATTTTGCGAAGGCCCAAAAGTGTGCGCGGACTTCTTCGGAGCTCGGTCCACGGAACTCCAAGAGTGAAGGATCAAGAATATCGGCGTTGCTCATAAACAAATCGTTGGAAAGAACGGCTGCCGATCATCCGGACTTGATGACCAAAGACTTCAGTTTTACCGAATACAGGAGGAGCTTCGAGACGGTTTTAGGAGAATCCCGCACTCGGAAGCGGACTTGGACTCCGCAGAAAGGTGATGAAAAAGGGTGAGGCCGGGGAGCGGCCTCGATAAATCCGTACGGAGTGAGTAGCATCGTTCATTGCCGGTGAGCGTGCGGCACGAGTTGCTTCCGCGCCGACTCGCCGTACTTCCCGGGGAGCGTTTCCCGCAGAATGCGGTTCAGCCAGTTGTACGAGAAACGGATCGCGCGGGAGAACGAATAGCCACCGAGGCGATAAACGGCCCGATGCTCCTTCCAGATGACCGCCAACGCGCCGGCCATCAGCAACTGGTGTGCGATCTCGGTGAGCGCGGAGGCCAGGAACCCGCGCTGCTCGCGCATCTTCAAGAGCGAGAAGGTCTGGAACCGAATGTGAGGCGGCTCCTCGATCAGAATCTGATCGCAGACGCTTCGGAGATACTGCGAATCCGTCGCAGCGCGAGCCGCGACGTAATACGACATCGCGATGATCTCACCGCAGATAATCGCCGAGACCTCCATCTCAGCTCCGCCGAGGTGCCTGACCCACGCAAACGCCTTTGTCAGCCAGGTCGCCTTCGGAATCGGAATGCCCTGAGCCTCGGCAAACTGGCGAAGGAGCAGGCTGTGCCGCCCTTCTTCGCCAATCCAGTGCACCACAGCGTGCGGATAATCCGGCTCGCCGATCCGCACGGCCATCTTCATCGCAAGCGGAACGAACTGGACGCCCCCTTCCCCCCCACCCTCGAGGAGGGAAAACTCAGCGATGGAAACGGCCACTGCGCGCTTGTGCGGCGGCAGAATCTGGGCCCTCGGATCTGGATGAATCCGGTAATGCGAACTATTTGCCGACATGTACCGGATCCAATCATTAAAGCTCCGGCAGTCCGGAACTTTGACGTTTCTCAACAGCATACTGCCTCCGAAGCTCTCTGGGAGCTTTGTGAAATTGCCTCGCCCACCGAGCACCCCGAAGACAGGGGGGCTCGAGGGACGATCAATTTCCGGCGGAGGTGAATGAACGGCTGCTACTACTCAAAAAAAAGATAAAACGATCAGAGGATGAGATATCAAAGGAGAGGCTCCTTTTCTACGGAACCGGTCTCGCAATCTCTAGAACGAAACTTCGAAAATGACTGCGTTACGTAGCGCAAAACTCGAGCTTTCAAGCCCCTTTGCGGGCAGTATCACTGTCAATCACTTCCGGAACTGCGCTCTTCACCCGAGGAATCGTGCGTTTAATTCGTCAATTCGGGCCGCCATCCCACCCAGCGAAGAAATCGCTTTGCGTCTGATAGCGGCACAAACAGCGTGAGCGCCGGAATCATCACGAGATTGAAATACATCACCGCGGGCGCGAGTGTGAACGCGATTCCGAGGTGAAGTGCCATCATCCCGTATGTCATCAGACGCCGAAGTTTGGGGAACCAAACAAGGAAAGCAAAGGCGGTTTCGAGAAAAAGCGTGGCAAATACGAAGAGTCGGCTGATCCAAAGCGAGTGGAACAACTGAACGTCATGGTAGCGGAACCAGCTATCTGAAAAAGTAACGAAGTAAACCGCGCTCCCATCCATCCAGGTGCTATCAGCCGTCATCTTCGTCGGTCCGCAGGCGAGATAGAGCAAGGCAAGGATCACTTGCATCAGCCGCTGCGGCCAAACCGGGGCGACGTCCGTATTGGCACGAGAGAAACGGGCGTCGACCGAAAACGTTGCTCCCAGGGGCGCGAAACACGACAGGAACAGAAAAAGGACGGCTACCTGATCCTGACCGTTCACGAGCATTGGCGCCCTATGCATCATTGAGCTCTGAAGAATCGTAAGTGCAACCGCTGAAGTGCGCGATGCGAATCCGAGCAAATATGCAACCGAAAAAAAACAGCAGAGCGCGTACAGAAACCAAACCCACTCTGATGAATCGAACAGCGTAAACAGGGAATAGCTAAGATGCGTTTCGGAGCTCCAAGCATACGGCAGCGGCACCACACCGTCCGGCCCATAGAAGCGCTGCCAGTTAAAGAAGCTCATCCCGAACATCACGACTAGGTAGGTGCCGAAGAGGACGCGGAACAACGCAAGCGAATGAACCGGCTCTTTGCGAAACCAGAACTGATCCGAGAAGGGATAGCGCAGGCGACGGATGTTCTCTCTGACACTCACCGCGCGCTACGCTCCCGCCTTTGGCTTCAGTGAAGGAAAGCACCGCGTAGCGTTCCAAAAATCCGCTCGGTTGGTTTGCGGGTCCCCCTGATCAAGAAGAGTTCCGTCCGGCCCGGCAATCGGCCGCCATTCGAGAAACATTCTGACCTCAACCGGGGAACTTCCACGCTGTCGAAACTTATCGCAAAGATGTTGGGCGAAAAGCTGCTGCGCAGGCTTTGACCCATAGATGTTCAACTCGAACTTTACATCCCGAAAATCGATGAAATTCCGTTGCCAGAATGTTCGAGCCTCGCGAACAGGCAGAACGTAGGGAATCACCGCGCCGTTCGCGTCCACAATGTCGTAACGAAAGCGCCAGTTGCGCTTATCGGGCGGGGAAAACATGCGCCACCGCGTGTCGATTCCGATGATCCAGCCGGCGCGCCCCACGTGAAACAGGACAGGTGAGAGGATCTCATCGTAAAAGAAAGAGAGGCCCGCTACGGGGACCGGCGACCGGCCGGGCACAGCGACTGCAAACGGAAGGTTGCTCTTCGCAAAATTGAAGAGTGAGAACAGTATGACAAGCGTTGCGCCAAATTTCCTAAGGTTTGTCATCACTGAAGGGCCAGCGCTCGGAGGATAGACATTGGGGGACCTTGAGCATTTTGCCAGCCTTTTCGACGGTGATGCCGTGTGTCGCGAACGCACCGCTCACAGCTCTCAGTGACATGTCGAACGGGGAGAGATACGCGAGCGTTATGTCATCGAAACTTTCCCGAAATGGAACCGTTTCCGGCTTTTCAATTCCGTTTTTCCGCAAGCAATAGAGTGCAATTCGCAGCGCGCCGTATCGGACAGTTCCGTAGTAGTAGAGCCGGCCAGCGGCTCCCGCGACCGCAGCACGATAGTAACCGTGCTTTTGATCGTTCCAGCTCTCGGTGAATCGAAGAGCGTCAGCCTGCTGAACAAGAGATATATATTTCGGCAGGTCGGTTCTCGCGAGAGCGAGCGTCCTATCCCGAAGAATCCGCACAACCCGATCGTCGACTGGTGCGTTGGAGTCGAGATCCACCATCTGCGGCGGATCAATATATTCACCGTCAAAGCGTAATTCTACGTTTCCCGGGGCAGTGATGTAAAAACGATCTGCCTTGGGACCCGTGTCTGAATAGAAAAATGGAAGGTAAAAGTAGAGCGGAATAACAACCGTCGATATCCCGATCGCGATAACGATATCCTTCAAACCACCAGTGCTCTTCTCACTCGCCATCAGCAGCAGATCCCCCCGGGACAAGGGTCGCCACAGCTCCATCCGCCGCTGCAAACGCAGTTTTGTGACGGTGCACAATGACCGCAACCATCGATATTTGCCGCAGGAGGAATGCTTCCTTCCTTGACTTCAAAAAGTTCCGCCGGCTGAGGTACGGCTTCGTATGAGATCAGTTGCCAGCCCCTTCCGTCTGCATTCTCGACTCGGGTGGGAACCTGCCATTTTGGATCAACCCAAATCGTGGCAGCGACACTCGCCCCTTTGCGGACGGTCTCGTACTGGTAGACCTCGCGTTCGCCGTCCATTCGCAAAAACTTCCATTCCTGCGGAGTTTTGAAAATCCAATGCACCGAGTCGTCGCCCTGGACGAGCCGCCGAACTTGCGGCCGAAGCACATAGAAAATTCCGTCCCGATGAATTGTCTCGCGTTCAAATCCACCGGCATGAAAATGCGTCCGGACTTTCATGTCTTTCACGAACAGCTCAATGTCGCCGGCGGTCCAGGGACGCCCGGAATCCGCTTTATCGAATAGCGAAAGCTTCATCCGGAATTGAGCCGGGTAGGCAAGTTGCGGCGTTCTCCTCGCCGTCTCTTGGGTTTTCCGAAAGCTCGGCATCAGCAGAATCAGAGCAGCAAGACAGCAAACAAGAGCGATGAGCCGGAGGTTTTGATTCATGTCCGTTCAGTAGCAATTGCAAACATCGCACGGTCCGTCGGGGGAACAGCCCCCACAACTGCCCCAGCAGTCGTAGCTCGAACAGTCCCAAGATGCCGTCCACATGTTCCATCCATCCGTGCCGCCCGAGCAGCTCGTTGAGGCCGGCGGCGGTGGCGGCGGCGGTGGCGGCGGCGGTGGCGGCG